>CAWVME010000108.1:0-5577 GCA_963930325.1 Bacillota bacterium
CTTGCGCAGTAAGTTTTCTCTCTCTTTTTCTAATATTTCTGCTAAGTCACTTACACTAAATATTTTTTCCTCTGGTTTTGCTTTCAAATTTCTATTTCTATATTCTTCTATAAGCAAACTCCTATTATTCATAATTTCATCCATTTGTTTTATTTTTTTAACACAGTTTTTCTTTTGTTTAGATATTTTTTCCACTAAGCTTATTTTGTCTTTCATCTCATTGACTTCTTCTTCAAATTTTATTCTCTGCTCTTCTAGTTCTTTGCGATGGTTTACACAAGTTCGTAAATATAAGCCTAATATCATTTGAACTAATATATTTTCTATTTTTATCTTTGAATTTTCTTTTTCTACTTCTTTTAATTTGCTAACGATTTTATAAAAGTAATCTTTTTCTTGTAAAATCTGATTTGTTTGTGTGCTTCGTAGCAATAATCTTAAATTTTGATATAGCAAATTATATTCAAAATTCTTTATTTGTGTTTTTTCGATATTCCAAGACCAACCATCAAAATCTCGAATAATTTCTACATTATTTAGTATTTTTCCTAAATCAAATAAAAGTTGTAATGGCTTTTGCATAAATAAATATTTTTCTCCAGGATCAGATTCTTTATTTGAAATTTCTATAATTGCTTTTAAAATTTCTCTTTCATTGGCATATGATATAATTTTTTTCTTTTCTTTAAAAACCATATAGCTGGCTTTGTTTTCTTCTAGAATCTTTGCTTTCTCTTCTCGTGGATTTACAATTTCTATTTCTTCGCAGTTTTCTTTTATGCTCCCTATAATTTCTTCCACAAATTCTTTTTTAGTTCGATTTTCTACTTTTACTTTTGTATAATCCTTATGAGCGACTTCTATTTTGTATAGCATACTTAATAATAAATTTTTTGTCGTTTCTGAAAAATATTTAGTTTCTAATACTTTTTCTAATTCATTATTATAATCTTTGAATTTTGAAAAAATCTCTTTTTTCTCTCGTACCATACAAGCCTCTCTTTCTTTTATCTGACAAAAGGCAGATGTTAAATCTGCCTTTTCATTATATTATACGTTCTTTTAGTTGTAAATATTTTTATTTCAATTGTAACATAAATGTAATACTTCTTAGTTTGATTGTTCTTGTTCTGGTATTTTTGCCATTTTTAATTCTGCTAATGTCTCTTTAGACCATAATACTTGTCTTGGTTTACTTCCTTCATATCCAGAAATAACTCCTCTTTGCTCCATTTGGTCGATAATTCTTCCTGCCCTTGCATATCCAACTTTAAATCTTCTTTGAATAAATGACGTAGATGCTTGTCCTGTTTCTACTACTGTTTCTATAGCATCCATTAAGAGTGGGTCTGTGTCATCTTCGCTGTCATCTTCTATCTCTCTTTCCGTTTTATTTGCTTTTTCTATTGTCTCCAATATATCTTCATTATATGTAACTTCTCCATTATTTTTCAAAAATTCCACAATTTTTTCTACTTCTTTATCTGATATAAACGCTCCTTGAATTCGGGTAGGTTTTGAAGCACCAGATGGGTAAAATAGCATATCTCCTTTTCCTAAAAGTTTTTCTGCGCCTACCATGTCTAGAATAGTTCTAGAATCTACTTGTGATGAAACTGCAAAAGCAATTCTTGAAGGAATATTCGCCTTAATAATGCCTGTTATAACATCTACTGATGGTCTTTGAGTTGCAATCACCAACTGCATTCCAGCAGCTCTTGCCATTTGTGCTAATCTGCAAATTGCATCTTCTACGTCTTTAGCAGCTACCATCATTAAATCTGCAAGTTCATCTATTATAATAACTATTTGTGGAAGTTTTTCTCCACTTCCGTCTTCTTCTAGTAATTCGTTATAGCCTTTAATATCTCTGACCCCTTTTTCCGCAAATAGGCTGTAGCGATTAACCATTTCTTGCACTGCCCAAGTAAGAGCTCCAGCTGCTTTTTTAGGGTCTGTAACTACCGGAATTAACAAATGTGGAATTCCGTTATACACAGATAACTCTACTACCTTTGGATCTACCATAACCAATTTTACTTCACTTGGTTTTGCTTTATAAATAATGCTTGTAATTAATGTATTGATACATACACTTTTACCTGAACCAGTTGCTCCTGCAATTAGTACGTGTGGCATTTTTGCTATATCTGTTATAATTTCTTCTCCTGCTACATTTTTCCCTAAAGCAAAAGATAATTTTGATTTTTCATTTTTAAATTTTTCTGTATCGATAATTTCTCTTAAATGAACCATTTCCTTTTCTTTATTTGGTATTTCAATTCCTACAGCTTGCTTGCCTGGAATTGGAGCCTCAATTCTGATACTTTCTGCTGCTAAGTTTAATGCAATATCGTCTGCAAGATTAGCAATTTTACTTACTCTAACTCCCTCTGCTGGTTTTAATTCGTATCTAGTAATAGCAGGTCCTACAGAAACGTTTTCCACTTTAGCTGATACTCCAAAGCTATACAAAGTTTTTTGTAGTCTTGCCGCTGTATCTGTAATTGCTTTTTTGCCTGTTTTGCTTGCATTTTTTCCTTCTTGTAGTAAGTCCATTGGCGGAAATTCATAATTTTCATCCTCCATCGTTATTGTATGTTCTAGTTGCAATACTTGTTTTGTTTTATCTTCTTTTTGCTCTTCTTCTTGTTTAAATAGCTCTGTCTCATCTGCTTTTTTATTCTACTTTTTTAATTCTTTTATTGCTTCTATTTTCTTTTTCTTCGTTGGTATTAAATCTTCGTCTTGCTCGTATTTCTTGTCAATTCCATTAATATTAATTGTCATTTGATCATCGAGTATTTCAACAACTCGTTTTCTGCCATCTTTTTCTTCCTTTTTCTGCGTTTCTCTTAGAGACTTTTTCTCTTCTTTTCTTTCTTCTTGCTTTTCTCCATATTTTTGAATTGCTTCTGCTAATAATTCCGCAGGTTTTATTCCAAATACAAGAACTAAGAATATAACTGCAATTCCAATAGATAATATTATAGCAGCCCATGGTCCTAAGAGTTTTACAAGAGGAATAGCAAGCATTGTTCCAATAGCTCCTCCTCCAATGTTCTTTTCTCCCATAGTGTAAGCTTCTTTTACAACACTCCAAAATTCGCTCTCGAAATTTAAATTTCCGTTAGAATGTTGGAATATCGATAATATGATACTAATCGATAATAAAAATAAAGCATATTTTATTAATTTATTAGATAAATAATTTTTATCATCATACACAATATAAATAGCAAGAGAAAATGTTCCGATAGGAATTAAATATTTAATCCATCCTATTAGGCCTCCTAATAGTGATGTTAGCATTTTCCCCAAATATCCAGATTGTGTATAAATTAGTATTGCAAGTACAATGCTAATTACAATAAGTAATACTACTTCTACATCTATTTTGTTGGCCCTTTTCTTTGAATTTTTTCTTTTTCGTTTTGCCATATTACCCTCCATTCCTTTACAATAAAAGAGCAGAAGCAATTTTTAGACTTCTGCCCTCAAAATGTTTATTTTAACTCTTTTCTGCTTTCCTGAATAGTTTGAAGTGCTGTTTCAACTGTTACATTTAAATCTTTTATGGAGTTTTCTATTTTGGATAAAATTTCATCTGCATAGTCTTTAGTTCCTTTGCACATTTCCCTATACATTTCATTTGCAGTTTCTATAATTTCTGCTTTTTGCTCATAGGCTTTTTTTGTAATCTCATGCTCGTCAATCATAGCAATTATTCTATTTTCTGCTTCTTTGACTATATTCTCTCCCTCTTTTTTAGCCTCTTCTAGTATTCTTTGTCTTTCTTCTTTTACCCACTTAGCCTGTTTCAACTCATCTGGAAGCTTCAATCTAATTTCTTTTATAATATCTAACATTTCTTCTTTATCTACGATTACTTTTGTAGTAAATGGTACCCCTTTACTTCTTTCAAGAATATCTTCTATTGTTTCTAACAATGTAAAAATTTCCATTTTTTACCCCTTTCGATTTAAAAACATCAGCTTTACTCTGCCATATTTTCTAATATCATATAAATTTATATCGATTGTTTGAATTTCTTTTTCTATGTTTTCCTCATCTGTTTCTATAACGATTATTCCTTCTTTTGATAATAAATTTAAGTCCACTATTTGTTCAAGTGCTTCTATAGCAAAGCTCGATTTATAAGGTGGGTCCAAAAATATTATATCAAATTGTTCTTTTAAATCCTTTAAGCATGTTTTATAATCTTTATTAATAACAATTGCATTTTTATTTAAATTTGTTTTTTGCAAATTTTCTTCTATAATTCGAATTGCTTTATAAGAATTATCACAAAACACAACTTGTTTTGCATTTCTACTAAGAGCTTCTATTCCTAATGCTCCGCTTCCTGCAAATAAATCCAAAACTGTAGCGTCTTGCAAATCAAATTGAAGAATATTAAATAAAGCTTCTTTTACCCTATCTAGTGTAGGTCTAGTAGCAACTCCTTCTAATGAATTTAATTTTGTCCCTCTTGCTTTACCACTAATTACTCTCATACTCTCTCCAATTTGTCTTATAAGACTAATTCTGTTTGTACCCATTTTATAACATATCTTTTATATGTCAATAGAGTTAACACAATTGTAATATACTTTTAATATGCTTGTAACAATTTCATAATATTTCTGTAACATTATACCTTATTTTTCTTTTGTTGGCAATACATTTTTTAAATATTTTGGCTTTTTGCGTACTATCTTTTTGATTAATAATTTGCACTGTTTTTCAATATATATAGCCGCCTAATTATAGACGGCTATATACTTATGAGTGTAACATGTAACATGTAATTTCTGCCTCGTTCGGTCGTTTTATTATTTCTATTTCCACAATTTCCCATCCATGCATTGTGTAAAAATTAACCGTTCCTGTTTTTCTATCTCTAATCTTCCGCCATCTTTCTTTCTCCGTCATCCAAGAATCGAAACACACAAACGTCGTGAATTTAGCTTTTGTCTTCTTATTCATCTTTTTTGCAATCCTCATAATCTTCTCCTCCTCATTTCCAGTTCGTTCTAAAAACCGAGAATATCAAGCATATGGTAAGAATTATCGCATGCAATAGAATTGGTGTGTAGAAAGTTAGTAATACCAGTCCAACCATGTTGTTCCTCCCTTCGATGTCATGAGCTCTCTTCATAAAGTTCTGTTACATTCTCATAAAAATTTCCTCCTTAAAATATTCATTTAATCAAATCATCTTCATGTATAAAAAGGATTTTAAAAAAACTTTTTATCATTATACCATATTTTATGTTAATTGTATAGTTTCAAATAAAATTTTAATTTACAAAAAGAATTTTTTTTGTATAAAGTATTGACATAGAAAAAAAAATTCGCTATAATTTGTTTTGTCGTTAGAAATGACATGCGCCCTTAGCTCAGTTGGTCAGAGCAACCGGCTCATAACCGGTGGGTCCAAGGTTCGAATCCTTGAGGGCGCACCATTTTTCATAAGAAAATGTGTACATGGGTAGGTGGCCGAGTGGCTAAAGGCGGCAGACTGTAAATCTGTTCTCATTTGAGTACGATGGTTCGAATCCATCCCTGCCCACC
>CAWVME010000109.1:0-6649 GCA_963930325.1 Bacillota bacterium
GAAGAAAAAGAAAAAGAATATCAAAATAATCAAATAAAATTACATACATTAGAAATAGATAAAAGAAATATAGAACCATTAATTGAAAAACAAATAGAGCAAAATGAAAACTTGAATTATTTATTAGAAGAACAAGAAGAATTAAATCAATTAGGAAGAGCTATTAATTTAGCAAAAGAAGAATTAGAAAATGCATATTATGAAATGAAAAACAAGATTACTCCTAAATTCACTCAACAATTATCATATTTAATAAATTTAATTACAAATGAAAAATATCAAGTTTTAAAACTAGACGAACAAAATAATTTAATTATAGAATTAGAAAATGGTAATTATAAAAATTGTAATTCTTTAAGCATAGGGACAATTGATCAAATGTATTTAGCACTAAGATTATCTGCATTAGAAGAAATTACAAAAGAAAAAATTCCAATTTTATTAGATGAAGCTTTTTGCTATTATGATGGAAAAAGACTGGAAAATATCTTAAAAATATTGTATAATAACTATGATAATCAAATTATTATTTTCACATGTACAAATAGAGAAAAAGAAATTTTAGATAAAATAAAATTAGAATATAATTATAAAGAAATATAAAATCAGAATTGATATCATAATTTTTAATATTAGAAGAATTTAATATATAAAAAAGAAAGGGATTGAAAATGTTTCAAAAATTAGAAGACGTAGAAAAACGCTATGACGAATTAACAGAAAAAATAAGTAATCCTGAAATTATTGCACAGCAAAATGAATGGAAAAAATTAATGAAAGAACATGCAGGATTAGAAGCAGTTGTTACGAAATATAGAGAATACAAAAAGCTAAAAAACAATTTAGAAGAAGCAAAAGGAATGCTAGATGATAAAGAACTTAGAGAATTAGCTGAAGCAGAAATTGAAGAAACAAAAGAAAAACTTCCTAAAATAGAAGAAGAACTGAAAATATTACTTATTCCTAAAGACCCAAATGACGACAACAATGTTATATGCGAAATTCGAGCAGGAGCAGGAGGAGAAGAAGCTGCTTTATTTGCGGGAACTTTATTTAGAATGTATTCTATGTATGCAGAAAGAAAACATTTTAAAATAGAAATTTTAAATGAAAATGAAACTGAATTAGGTGGATATAAGGAAATTACCTTTATGGTAAAAGGAACAGGAGCATATAGCAGATTAAAGTTTGAAAGTGGAGTGCATAGAGTACAAAGAGTTCCAGACACAGAAAGTAGTGGAAGAATTCACACTTCAACAGCTACGGTAGCAGTACTTCCAGAAGTTGAAGATGTAGAAATTGAAATAAACCCTGCTGATGTTAAAATGGAAGTATTTAGGGCTTCTGGTGCTGGCGGACAGCATGTTAACAAAACCTCTTCTGCCGTAAGGTTAATTCATATACCAACGGGAATGGTTGCAGAATGTCAAACCGAAAGATCACAAGTGCAAAATAGAGAATATGCAATGAAATTATTGAGATCTAGATTATATGAAATAAAACAAAGAGAACAAGATGAAAAATTAGCAAATGAAAGAAAAAGTCAAGTAGGAAGTGGTGACAGAAGTGAGAAAATAAGAACTTATAACTATCCACAGGGAAGAATTACAGATCATAGAATTGGACTAAGCATATATCAAATGGAAGACTTTTTAAATGGTAATTTAGATGAAATGATAGATAATCTAATTGCTACCGACCAAGCAGAAAAACTAAAAGGAGAAGAATAAAATAAATCTTCTTACAATACACTATATAATGAATAATAGTAATTGTAAGGAGATTTTTTGTGAGCGAATTATTGAAAACTACTTTATTAGGACTGTTCTTTGGAACATTTGGAACCACTATAGGTGGAATTATAGGAATAAAATTCAAAAACACTTCAAATAAGTTTTTGAGCTTTATTTTAGAACTTGCAGCAGGATTAATGGTCTCAATAGTATGCTTTGAATTAATTCCAGAAGCACTAGAAATCGCAGGAGTAGGAAGTGTATTCATAGGGATTTTTATTGGAGTAATTGTAATGATATTTTGTGATAATGTAGTAAATAAAAAATATAATACAAGAAGTTATAATAAAAATTCTCTATTAAAAACTGGAATTATTGTTGGTATTGGGTTAGCAATACATAATTTCCCAGAAGGCCTTGCTATTGGCTCTGGCTTCGAAGCATCGCCGAAATTGGGACTATCCCTAGCATTAGCAATCGCATTACATGATGTACCAGAAGGAATTTCTATGTCAGTGCCAATGAAATCAGGAGGCATGAAAACAAGTAAAGCCCTATTATATACAGCTATTTCAGGAGTAACTACAGGAATAGGAGCATTTTTTGGAGCCATTTTAGGGGGAATATCTGAGTCTATCATTGCTATTTGCTTAAGTTTTGCTGCAGGAGCCATGTTATATATTGCATCTCGGTGAATTAATTCCAGAATCAAATCAATTATATAAGGGAAAAATTGCGTCTATAGGAAATATCATTGGCTTTATATTAGGCATTTTAGCCACAAGAATATAATAAAAATATGATTATAATAAAATAAGTGGAGGTAAAAATGAAAAAAATAATGTTTATTTGTACAGGTAATATTTGTAGAAGTGCTATGGCTCATGGACTAATGGAGAAAAAAGTGCAAGAAGCAGGACTGAATATAGAAGCATTTTCTTCAGGATTATATGCAGAAGATGGTGACAGAGCAACAGAATATGCTATAAGTGCCATGGAAGAATATGGAGTAGATTTAAAAAGACATAGAGCAACAAATACTAGAAAATCAAAAATAAGAGAAATGGATTTAATCTTATGTGCTACGGAAGGACACAAACGTATGTTATTAGAAATGTATCCTGAAATAAAGGACAAGCTATATACAATGAAAGAATATGTTGGAGCAGAAGAAAAAGATATTAAAGACCCATGGGGATATGATTTAGAAACTTATAGAAAATGCGCAAATGAAATTTATGATTGCATCACAAAAATAATTGACAAAGAAAAAGATATAATGTAAAATACAAAACATAAGTTTTCTTAATTAAATGGAGGAAATATGAGCGAATTATTAGAAGAATTAAATGATAAACAATATGAAGGCGTAGTTTATACAGATGGACCATGTTTAATTATCGCTGGAGCAGGAAGTGGAAAAACAAAAGTAATTACACATAAAATTGCATATCTTATAAGAGAAAAGCATGTAAAGCCATGGAATATTTTAGCGATTACTTTTACTAATAAAGCTGCAAGAGAAATGAAAGAACGAATTGAAAAATTAGTAGGAGATGATACACAAGACATGTGGATTGGAACATTCCACTCTATTTGTGTAAAAATTTTGAGAAGAACCATAGACAAAATTGGATTTGATTCTAGCTTTGCTATTTTCGACACATCAGATCAAAGAGCTATTATAAAAGAATGCATAAAAGAACTTGAACTAGATGATAAAATCTTTACGGATAGAAGTGTTCAATATGAAATTAGTAATGCTAAAAATGAAATGTTAGAACCAGAGCAATATATGGCAAAATACAATGGAGATTATCGAAAAGAAAAAATAGCTAAAATATATCAAAGTTACCAGAGCAAATTAAAACAAAACAATGCAATAGATTTTGACGATATTATTAATTTTACAATTAAAGTTTTAACAGAAAATCCAGAATACATAGAATATTATGGAGATAAATTTAAATATATTTTAGTAGATGAATATCAAGATACAAATAAGGCACAATTTACACTTATTACACTACTTGCATCAAGATGGGGAAATTTAACAGTTGTAGGAGATAATGACCAAGGAATTTATGCTTTTAGGGGAGCAGATATTACAAACATTTTAAATTTTGAAAAAGATTTTCCTGGAACTAAAATTATTAAACTTGAACAAAACTATAGGTGCACAGGAAACATTTTAGATGCTGCTAATGCAGTAATTAAAAACAATGAAACAAAATATGAAAAAAAATTATGGACTCAAAATGAAAAAGGAAAATTACCACAATTTTATTTAAGTGATGATGAATACGGGGAAGCAACGTATATTGTCAGTCAGATTAACCATTTGAAAAGAGAAGAATATTACAAATATAAAGATTTTGCTATCTTATATAGAATGAATACACAGTCAAGAGCTATAGAAGATATTCTTAGAAGAGAAGATATTCCGTATAAAATTGTTGGTGGATTAAAATTTTATGAAAGAAAAGAAATTAAAGATATTATTGCATATTTACGATTAATTTATAATCCAGATGACAATTTAAGCTTAAAAAGAATCATTAATGAGCCAAAAAGAGGAATAGGAAAAACTAGTTTAGATAATATAGAACAAATTGCTAATGCTGCTAATTTGTCTATGTATACAGTTATTAAACAAGCATCTATATACGGATTAAATAAAATAGCAGCAAATTCACAAGAATTTATAAATATGGTAGAAGAAATAAGAAGTAAACTAGAAACTTTAAAAATATCGGAAATTATTAAAGAGATCTTAAATAAAAGTGGATACACAAGAGCATTAGAAACTGAAGAAACTTTAGAAGCGGAAAATAGAATTGCCAACTTAGATGAGTTTCTAACAGTTGCTATAGAATTTGAAGATGAATTTGCTGAAAATAGTTTAGGTAATTTTCTAGAGAGCATATCTTTATCTAGTGACATAGATAATGTAGAAGAAACAGACGATTCCGTAACACTAATGACACTTCATAGTGCTAAAGGACTAGAATTTCCGGTAGTATTTTTAGTAGGAATGGAAGAAGGAATTTTCCCAGGACATAAATCAATAGGAGAACCAAAAGAGCTAGAAGAGGAACGTAGACTTTGTTATGTTGGAATTACTAGAGCAAAAGAATATTTACATTTAACAGCTGCAAAACAAAGAACAATTTTTGGTTCTACTTCATTCAATCCAATTTCACGATTTGTAAAAGAAATCCCAAAGGATTTATTAGATGGATATGAAGAAGAACAAAAACAAACAGGAACATCATTTAGGGATACAAGCTATGCATGGGAATATGGCGGAAATATGAAAAAGTCAGGTTCATACAACAGCTATAAAGTAGAGCCAACCATTGCAGCCAGTATGGGAGTGAAAAAAGATTTTGAATATAGAACAGCAGAAAGCTTTTTAAATTCTGTAAAAAAAGAAAAATCTGAGATAAATTTAAATGAATATACAGCAGGTACGAGAGTATATCATAAAAAATTTGGAGAGGGAACTATTAATTTAGTAGAACCAGAAGGAGACGATTTAAAAGTAGATATTACTTTTGACAAGGTAGGACACAAAAGATTAATGGCAAAATTTGCAAATTTAGAAATTATTTAGAAATTATATAGAAATATTTTAAAAAGTGGATAAAAAAATTTTTTATTCACTTTTTTCTTTTTATTTTTTACATAAAAAATAAAAAGATGAGAAAAATAAAATTATTAAAAAAAGAAAGGATGATAAAAGATGGCAAATTTAACACAAGTAGAACTTCAAAATTTAAGACATTTAATTGGAGCTCATGAAACTAGTTATGCAAAATTAACAACCTATGCAGACGCTAGTGTAGATCCGCAAATCAAGCAAATGTTTACGAAATCTGCACAAGATGCTTTAAACACAAAGCAAAAGTTAATGTCATTTTTAAATAATTAAAGGTATGTTTGTACCTTGGAAAGGAATTGGTAATAGAAATGGAAGAAAAAGCAATGGTAAACGATATACTAGAAAGTATAAAAGGTAGTCTTACTACTTATCAAAATGCAATTTCTGAAACAGAGAATACACAATTAAGACAAACATTACAACAAATTAGAAATAGTGATGAAAATTTTCAATATGAAGTTTTTAAAATTGCACAAACAAAAGGATACTATAAACCAGCACAACAAGCAACGCAACAAGAAATAGCACAAGTAAAAACAGAATTACAACAATAAAGTAAAAGGTTTACTTTTTGTAGTGTTTTGCTTCGTCAATACACATAAATTAAAGAAACTTAACATTATTGTTCTGGAAAAATCTATCGATCTTTCCTATGTGATAAAAATAGGGCAGAATTTATTTTCTGTCCTATTCTTTTTTTCTTCTCCGTTATTAGACGTTTAATTTTTTTATAGAAAGAATTAAAATAGTAGAATTAAAGATGTAGGTGGGGTTAGTGACCGAACGTAAAAAGACATTGTGTAATAACCAAGAAACTATAGAAAAACACAAAAATCCCTTACGGAAAAAAGAAGTTTAAAAAAGTAAGTAAATGAAAATTAAAAAGAGAAAATACAATCTTTTAGAAGAAAAAACCCAAAAATCGAAAGGAATGCTCATTGTAAAATAAAAAAATTATCGATAAAATCATTAAAAATGAAAATAGAAAGGGGTTGTCAAAAATTAGTATAATAAAAAGAATCTGTATACATATAAGAACATCCGTAAAATTTTTACTATTACTAATTATTGGAGGCATCTTTATTAGTGGAATTGTAGGGTTTGTATATAAACCAATTTATAGTGTTACTTTTCAAGGAGAACATATAGGATATATCGAAGACAAAAGCAAACTTCAAAAAAGAATTAATGATTATATGAAAAACGGTGAAGGAGACTTGGTCGCTTTTGTTGACATAGAAGAATTACCGAC
>CAWVME010000110.1:0-8512 GCA_963930325.1 Bacillota bacterium
GAAATAAAAGAAGAAGAAATAAAAGAAGAAGAAATACAGATTTATGATATAGAAGAAGGATACTTAACTGTACCAGCTGTAAAAAATGCAAAAAAACATGCATATAATTGGGATAATATAAAGCTTATAGGAAATTACAAATCTTATGAGGATGATAATTATAAAACACACATAGGAATCGATGTATCTACTTACCAAGGAAAATTTGATTGGGAAAAAGTAAGAGAAAGTGGTATTGAATTTGTAATTATTCGTTTAGGATTTAGAGGATATGGAACAAGTGGAAAATTAGCTTTAGACGATAGATTTGAAGAATATGTGGATGGAGCTTGTAATGCAGGAATAAAAGTCGGAGTTTATTTTTTTTCTCAAGCAATTAACATACAAGAAGCAGAGGAAGAGGCTGAATTTGTACTAGAACATATAAAGAATAAAAAAATTGAATATCCAATATGCTACGACTTGGAAAAAATAAAATATGTAGATACTGCAAGAGCAAACCATTTAACAAAAGAAGAACGCACACAAAATGCAATTGCATTTTGCAATTATCTAAAGCAAAAAGGATATAAAACTATGCTCTATGCTAATGCAAAATGGTTAACAACAGAGCTTGAATTAGAAAAATTTAACGATTATTCTATTTGGTATGCCGACTATCAAGATAAACCTTTATATCCATATCACTTTGAAATGTGGCAATACACGGAAACTGGAATAGTAAATGGAATTCAGGGAAACGTAGACTTGAACTTATACTTTGAAAAGAAGTAGGAAAAGGAGAAATTTATGGCAAAAATTATGGATGGAAAACAACTAGCCCAAAAAATACAAAAAAAACTAAAAGAAGAAGTAGATGATTTAAAAAAAGAGAAAATTATTCCAAAATTAGCAGTGATTATGGTAGGAAATAATGAAGCATCTAAAGTATATGTGAAAAATAAGAGCAAAGCATGTAATGAGGTAGGGATTGCGTATGAAGAATATTTATTACCAGAAGAAACCACAAATCAAGAACTACTAGACTTAATAGGAAATTTAAACGCAAGGAAAGAAATTCACGGAATATTATTACAAAGCCCGATTCCAGTTCATTTGAATATTAATGAAGCCTTTGAAAAAATTGATTATCACAAAGATGTGGACGGTTTTCATTCCATTAATGTAGGAAATTTAGTATTGGGAAGAGACACATTTATTTCATGTACTCCTTACGGAATTATGAAAATATTAGAAGAATATGGAATTAGCATTGAAGGAAAGCATGCGGTGGTTATTGGAAGGAGCAATATTGTGGGGAAACCAATAGCACAATGCTTGCTTGCTAAAAATGCTACTGTCACAATGTGCCATTCTAAAACAGAAAACTTACAATCGATTACAAAAAGTGCAGACATTTTAGTCGCAGCAATAGGAAAGGAAAAATTTGTAAAGAAAGACATGATAAAGCCGGGAGCAATCGTGATTGACGTCGGAATTAACAGACAAGCAGATGGAAAATTGTGCGGAGATACAGATTATGAAAATTTAATTGATAAAGCTGGATATATTACACCTGTACCAGGAGGAGTAGGACCAATGACAATCGCTATGCTAATGGCGAATGTCGTAAAAGCAGCTAAAAATAGCAGAGATTAATAAACTATATGATGGGGCGAAATTCAAAAGTAATTTCGCCTTTTTTGCGGTATAGGAAAAAGCACTTTTTCCTATATCACAAAAAATAACGATGCAAAGAAAATCTTTATGCTTCTTCAAGAATTTAATATATGTAGTTGTATTAGAAAAGTAGAGAAAAGTTCTTATGAAGCGAGAACGAACTGGTCTATAATGAATAGAAAGGAGAATGTTAGAAAACGTCTAACAGAGTAATGAAATGGAATATTGGATATGGCTCTCAAGAATAGAAAAAATAAATAGTAAGACAATAGAAAAGTTGTTACATACATATAAAACTCCAAAAGAAATTTGGAAGCAGACTTCAAAAGAATTACTTGATAACGGAATAGAGATAAATCAGGTACGAGATATTGTAAATCCAAAATATAGACAAAACTTAAAATCTTATGTAAAGTATATGAAAAATCATAAAATAGAAATAATAACTAGACAAGATAAAGATTATCCAGAAAAACTAAAACAAATTTATGATCCACCACAAATTTTATATTTACAGGGCAACAGAGAAATATTAAATCAAAACAGCATAGCTATAGTAGGCTCTAGAATGTGTAGTCCTTATGGGAAGAAAATGACAGAAAAACTAGCATATGAACTTGCCCAAAAAAACATAGTAATTATTAGTGGATTAGCAAGTGGAATAGACTCTCATGCGCATAAGGGAACATTGCAAGCAGGAGGAAAAACTATAGGAGTTTTGGGGTGCGGATTAGATAGAACATATCCAGCGGAAAATCAAAACTTAGCAAAAGAAATTTTATTAAATAAAGGAGCTATTATTTCAGAATATGTTATAGGAACAAAACCGATGGCTATAAATTTCCCAAGAAGGAATAGAATAATTAGTGGGCTATCTAATGGAGTACTAGTAGTAGAAGCAAAACAAAAGAGTGGAAGTTTTATTACAGTGGATTTTGCTTTAGAGCAAGGGAAAGAAGTATATGCAGTTCCTGGAAACATTAACAGTACAACTTCAGAGGGAACGAATGAACTTATAAAACAAGGAGCAAAAATAGTAACAAAAGTACAAGACATAACAGAAGATTTTTTGTCCATTATATGAATTTTTTCTTAAAACTATTTCAATTTGAGTCTATATAGTATATAATAAATACGTTGAAAATTAAGCTAAAACAAATTATACTAAAATATATGGGAGGTCTAAAGTGGCTGAAAAAAATAACAAAAAGAAGAAAAATACAAATGAAAATGAAAAAACGAAGCAATATAAAACAGACGAAATAAAAAAAACAAAGACTAAGAAAAAACATACAAAATTAAGAAAATTTTTAAAAGTAGTAATGTTACTTATTTTTGTATGCTTTGTTGTAGGTGGAGCTGGAGCTTTTGGATTTGTTTCTGGAATTCTAGATGATGATTTTAAAATTCCAGAAGAACAGCTTATCATAGGAACAGCAAATTCAAAAATATTAGATAAAGATGGAAATTTACTAGCAGTATTAAATGGAGACGAAAATAGAGAAAAAATTACTCTAGATGAAATGGCGCCTTATTTACCAAAGGCTTTTGTAGCTATAGAAGATGAAAGATTTTATGAACACCAAGGAGTAGATATTTCTAGGACTTTATCTGCTACTGTTCGCTGGTTGCTTAGCAAAATAGGAATTGGTACTTCTGACTATGGTGGAAGTACTATTACTCAGCAATTGGTAAAATTACTCACAAAAGAAGATGACAGAGCTTGGCAAAGAAAGGTAAAAGAAATATCAAGAGCATATAATATAGAGAAAACAATTTCCAAAAACCAAATATTAGAACTATATTTAAATATAATTTTCATGGGAGATAAAGCCTTTGGGGTAGAAATTGGTTCTAAGTATTATTTTAATAAATCAGCAAAAGATTTAAGCTTAGCAGAATGTGCTTATTTAGCAGGAATTAATCATTCACCAAACTGGTATAAACCATTTGAAACTGATGAAGAAGAAATCCCAGAAATGCAAGAAAAAATAAAAAATAGAACAAAAGTAGTTCTAGCAAAAATGAAAGAATTAGGAATGATTGAGACAGAAGAAGAATATAATCAAGCTGTTGAAGAAGTAAACAATGGATTAGCATTTAATAAAGGAGAAATTACACAGGTAGTATATTCTTATCATACGGATGCTGCTATAGAACAAATATTAGAACAGTTACAAGAAGAAAATCCAGGTTGGAATAGAAATATGGCAAAATCATATTTATATGGAGGAAACTTTACTATTTACACAACACAAGATACAAATGCACAAAACATATTACAAACAGAAGTAGAAAAAAGCAAATATATAGTAAAATCTAGAAAGACAAAAGATGCTAACACAGGAGAATATTTAACGACTCGAGCAGCTATGACTGTTATGGACCCAAAAACTGGATATGTAATAGCAATTGCGGGAGGCACAGGACCGAAAACTGTGGCACAAGGATTAAATAGAGCAACACAACAACCAAAGCAAACCGGATCTGCCATGAAGCCATTGGCAGCAGTAGCACCGGGAATTGAAAATGGAACTCTAACAGCAGGCACTGTTGTAGATGATGTATATACAAATTTTAATGGCTGGGCTCCACATAATTCCTATGGAGGGTATAGAGGACTTATTACAATTCGTTACGGAATTACTATTTCATCCAATATAGGAAATGTAAAAGCAATACAAAAAGTAGGAGTAGAAAACTCATTAGCATTTTTAAGAAAAGCGGGAATTACTACATTAACAGATGATGACAAAGGACTAACCCTTGCTTTAGGAGGCTTGAGCCAAGGAATTACTTCATTGGAAATGGCAGGTGCGTATGGAATGATTGCAAATGACGGAGTATACATTGAACCTACATTCTATACAAAAATTGTAGACTCAGATGGAAATACAGTACTAGAACCAAAACAAGAAACTAGAAGAGTAATGTCAGAACAAGCAGCCTATATTATGAAAGATATATTAAAAGGTCCAGTAACTAGTGGAACGGCTTCTATGTGTAGAATTACAGGTATGGATGTAGCTGCTAAGACGGGAACAACTGATGATTATGTAGATAGATGGTTATGTGGTTTTACTCCATATTATGTAGCAACAACTTGGCTTGGATTTGATTACAATAGTGAAACAACTTTAGGAAGACTATCTGGAAGCAATCCAGCTGGAACTATGTGGGCAAGTGTTATGGAACAAATTCATGCAGATTTACCAAACAAAAAATTCGAGCAACCTTCTGGAATTGTTACTGCAACTATTTGTAGAGATTCTGGTTTATTAGCAACAGAAGATTGTAAAAATGATCCAAGAGGATCTCGAGCATATTCAGAAATCTTTGTTAGAGGAACTGTACCAACAGAAACTTGTACTTGCCATGTAAAAGTAAGAATATGTAATGATACAGGGAAAATTGCAACTGAATTCTGTCCAAATGTAACTGAAAACATATATATTACAAGACCAGATTCGAAAGAAAATACAGCTTGGAAAAATGCACAAGATGCACAATATATGTTACCAGAAGATTTAGTAGATACTTGTGACATTCATACTCAAGAAGAAAAAGATACAACAAAACCAGTAATTAGGCTAAAAGGCTCTTTAAATATGTCAATACAACAAAACGAAGAATATGAAGAGCTAGGAGCTACTGCTACGGATGACAAAGATGGAGATATTACAGACAGAATTGTAATTACAGGAAAAGTAGATACTAGTAAAATAGGAACATATATAGTCACTTATACAGTAAAAGATAATGCAGGTAATGAAACTACAGCACAAAGAACAATTAAAGTAGTAGAAAAAACGAGTGGAGGAAATAACACAGGAGATCAAAACCAAAGCGGAAATAATAATAGTACTGATGAAAATAACACAAATACTAATGTTACAGGTAACAACGTGACCTAAAAAGGAAGCTTTTTAGAAAACCGTGCAATAATCCACTGGCATAAGGAGGAATTTATGAAAATTTATTTTTATAATACATTAACAAGGCAAAAGGAAGAATTTAAACCTATTGACTCAAAAGAAGTTAAAATCTACTCTTGTGGACCTACTGTTTATAAAGATGCTACTATTGGAAACATGAGAACTAATATATTTATGGATAATTTAAGAAGAACTCTAAAATATAATGGTTATAAGTTAAAACATGTTATGAACATAACTGATGTAGGTCATTTGGTTTCAGATGGTGATGAAGGCGAAGACAAAATGGAAAAATCTGCCAAAGAAGAAGGGAAAACACCACTTGAAATAGCAAAATATTATACAAAGTTATTCCTAGAAGACTGCCAAAAATTAAACATAGATATGCCAGAGATTATTTGTAAAGCAACCGATCACATTAAAGAAATGGAAGAATTTGTACAAAAATTAATAGATAATGGATATGCATATGAAACATCTACAGCTATTTATTTTGATGTTTCAAAACTAGATGATTATGGAATTTTATCTGGAATTAATTTAAGAGATCAGAAGGCAGGTGCTAGAGTAGAGATAGATGCAGAAAAGAAAAATCCGTATGACTTTGCTTTATGGATTAAAGCACCAGAAAACCATATTATGAAATGGGAAAGTCCATGGGGATTATGCTATCCCGGCTGGCATATAGAATGTTCTACTATGAGTATGAAATATCTAGGAGAAGTATTCGACATTCATACTGGTGGAGTAGATTTAATACCAACTCATCATGAAAATGAAATTGCACAAAGTAAAGGAATTACAGGGAAAATACCGGCAAGATTTTGGATGCACGGGGAGTTTTTGCTCATCAATGGAGGGAAAATGTCAAAAAGTTTAAATAATGCTTATCTGGTAAGAGACATTGAAGCAAAAGGATATGACCCATTAGCATATAAAATGTTAAACTATACATGCCATTACAGGAATAAATTGAACTTTACTTGGGAAGGACTAGAGGCAAGTAACAAAGCTTTAATAAAGTTAAGAGAAGGATACCAAAAACACAAAGAAGGAACAGAAAGAATAGAAGAGCAAATTTTAACAAACTATCATGAAAAATTTTTAGAAGCTATAAATGATGATTTAAATATGCCTTTGGCTATGAGTATAGTTTGGGAAGCAGCTAAAAATACAAAAAAATCAAAACAGATAGCAGAACTACTAGAGGATTTTGATAAGGTATTAGGAATAAAAATAGCAGAAAGCTCCTCAAAGAGTGAAGAAAAAATCCCAGAAGAAGTTCAAAAATTAGTAGAACTTAGACAAAAAGCAAGACAAAATAAAAACTGGGAAGAATCTGATCATATTAGAGATGAGATAAAAAATAGAGGATACCAAATAAAAGATACAAATAATGGTATAATAATAGAGAAAATATAAAGGGGTAAAAATGGAATTAGTAAATAAAACTACAGAAAAAGAGTATGAAGAGTTTTTAGAAAAACATGAAAGATGTCATTTTCAACAATCCTTAGAGTGGGCTAAAATAAAAGATAATTGGAAAAACGATATTATTTTAGTAAGGAACAAAGAAAACAAAATTATTGGCTCTGTTAGTATACTAACTAGAAAAATACCACTCTTTGGAAACTTTATGTATGCACCAAGAGGACCCATTTGTGATATTCATGATAGGAATGTTTTAACAAAGTTAACTGAAGGAATAAAAGAACTTGGTAAAAGATATAAAGCTTTTACTTTTAAATTTGAACCAGATATTATAGTACAAGATGAAGAATTTAAGAAAATAATGATAGAACTAGGATATACTATAAAAAATGAAGAAAAAAACTTTGACGAAGAAATTCAACCTAAAAAAGTATTTCGTTTAAGTTTAAAGGGAAAAACGGAAGATGAAATTTTTCAAGGATTTCACTCTAAACATAGGAATATGGTAAGAGCAGCTATTAAAAGAGGGGCAGAAGTACGAGTAGGAACAAGAAGTGACTTGCCAACTTTTCAAAAAATAATGGAAGAAACAGGAGAAAGAGACAGCTTTATTATAAGAAAGCTAGACTATTTTGAGAAGATTTATGACACTCTAGGCGAAAATCATATTAAATTGCTTATGGCATATCATGAAGACAAGCCAATTGCAGGAGCACTTATTGCTATTTATGGAAATAAAGCTTGGTATATGTATGCAGCAAGTAGTAATGAAGGAAGAGAACTAATGCCAAATTACTTATTGCAATGGGAATTAATTAAAATGTTACTTGCTATGAAAATTGAAATTTACGATTTTAGGGGAATCGGAGGAGCACATGAAAATGAAGGCTTATATCGCTTTAAAAGCAGGTTCGGAGGAGATTTTATAGAATTTTTTGAACTATATAAGCATTTTAGTAAAATTCGTTATATATTGTATGTAAAATCAGAAAAATTATTTAAAAAGTTAAGATCTATAATATTTAAACTTAAAAAATAGATAAACTGAAGAAAGGAAGAATAGGAAGTGAAA
The DNA here is from genome assembly GCA_963930325.1 of Bacillota bacterium. Classification (GTDB taxonomy): domain Bacteria; phylum Bacillota; class Clostridia; order TANB77; family CAG-508; genus CALXJM01. The sequence goes on from CAWVME010000110.1 coordinate 8,098, forward strand.
GAACAAAAATTGAATTTCCTAACAAGAATTAGTTCAGCTATTAAATTAGAAGGATATCAAGAATTAGCAGCAGATAAAATATTTGAAACCATAAAATATGTGGCCAAATTAATGATAATATTCGTACTAGTTGTAAGTATTGGGATTACTGTTAAATTTAATACTATGTTAGATGATGGCACATTAGAAGAGTATATGCAGGGAATAGAGAACTATGGAGTAGAAAGTAATGTTACACAAGAAATGATACAAGAAGTTAGAAACTCAGATAGAACTGTTATATGTGTAGGTTTTTATTTAATAACTGCATTATACACTTATACCATTTATTTTATACTTGTTATGATGGACATTTTACTATTATCTGTGCTTGGATTTTTTATTTCACGAATTTTTAGAATACGATTAAGATATG
>CAWVME010000111.1:0-17100 GCA_963930325.1 Bacillota bacterium
TATGTATAACTAGTTTATTGCAAACAATATATATCGATATCTATTATGGGTCAATAGTTTTATTAAAATTTTTTAATTTTTAAAAAGTTTTGTTTAATATACTTTTTATTATAGTAATTGTTGTTTTGATTTACTGATTCTTAACTTATATGTTGTAGTATATAAAAAAATTGTGAGCTGACTTAGTTTGCGTTTTTTGTATATAATAAAAATAGGAGTGCTCTATAAAATACTCCTATTTTTATTAAATATTTTTATATCCGCTTTTTCAAGTTCTAGTAGTTTCATTTTTTTGTCTATTCCCCCTGCATATCCAGTTAGGTTTCCATTTTTTCCTATAACTCTATGGCAAGGAATAATAATTGATATTGGATTATGACTTACTGCTCCTCCAATTGCCTGTGCTGACATGCTATTTTTTCCTTCTTGTTTTGCTATTTCTTTACCTATTTCTCCATAGGTCGTAGTCTGCCCATATGGTATTTTGCATAAGATTTTCCAAACTTTTTGCCTAAATTCGCTTCCAATTGGTGCTAATTTCAGTTCTTTTATTTCAGGTTGTTCTCCATTAAAATATCTATTTAGCCAGTTTTTAGTTTTTATTAATATTTCTTCATTTTCATTTTCTTTTATCTCATCGTTTACATTTTCTAAAAAATATTTTTGCCCTTTTATCCATAATCCGATTAAATAATTATTTTCACTTGCTAATAGTATTTCTCCTAATATTGAATTGTAATGAGCAATGTATACCACTATAAATTCTCCTTTTTATATGTCTTTATTTTTAAATTTGATTGTATTATTTTTTTAAAGTTCTGTCAAGCTGCTATGTTTCTTATTTTTTGCCTAATACGATTTTAATTTCACTTTCTTTTTTGTTTCTTAAAATGGTTAACGTTACTTCATCATTTGGTTTTTTAGTATAAATATAATTTCTTAATTCACTCATAGTATTAATTGCTTTTCCATCGATTTTGGTTATAATATCTCCTTCTTTTAGGTTGGTTTTATAGCAAGGTCCATCTAAATTGATTTGCGCTACATAAATTCCGGAGTCAAATTCGATTTCGGATGATAAGTATGGTATAACATTTTTGTCAAAACCTGCTATTCCAATATATGCTTCTTCAAAGTTTCCGGTTTGTACATAACTCTCTATAATTGGTTTAATAATATTGATTGGTACAGCAAATCCTATTCCTTCAGCAGATGTAATCTTAATTGTGTTAATACCTATCATTTCTCCTTCTATATTAATTAATGGTCCTCCACTATTTCCTGGATTAATAGTTGCATCAGTTTGGATCAAATCTTCCATATAACTTTGCGTTCCTTCTTCTTCTATTTTTATGGTTCTATTTACAGCGCTAATAATTCCAGCGGTTACTGTTCTTTGAAATTCATATCCAATTGGATTTCCTATTGCATATACAGTTTCTCCAATTCGCACTTGGTCTGAATCCCCTATTTTAATATAGTTTAATCCTTTTGCACTTATTTTTACAATGGCTAAATCTATATTACTGTCTGCCCATACTACAGTTCCATTATATATTTTTCCATTGTGCATAGTTACGTAGCAATTACTATACTTGTTTCCACTTACATGCCAATTTGTTAAAATATATCCATTATCTGCTACAACAACTCCTGTTCCAATTCCTAATTGAGTTGCTCCATCGGCTAAAAAAATTGAACTTCCATTGTTTTTAATTTTAGAAATTCCTACAATTGCATTTTGTGTGTTTTCTATCATATCTGATACTGTTTCGTTGTTTTCTTTTGCCTCTTCTATACTTAAACTCATTCTTTCTGTTTGTATTTGATTTGTTCCTACCATTGTATTGCTAATATCAATTCCAAGGTACAAACTATAAAGTAATATGGAAAAAACAGATACAGATAGTATTAAACTTATCCATATAATGATTTTTTTAAACTTGCTATTATTTTTTTTATAACTATACATTTTTTCTCCTTTATTTGTTTTCTTACTCCTATTTTTCCCATAATTGTTTTCTTTAAACATTTTTTCTAATTTCTACTATGTGTATAAATCGAGCTTTTTGAAATGTATAACTACTTACCTTTCGATTGTATGAGTCAAATGTATGAGTTGCAACTCCTATTTTATCTAGGCTTGTTCCTTCTTGTACAACGAGCATAGAATGCCCATATGTTTTTCCATCAAAACTTAGTTGTATAATGTCTCCTAGTTCTAGTTCATGTATTTTTACATTTTTTGCATACGGTCCTATTCCTTTATTATTTATTAAAAATTGATATAAAAATTCCACTCCCGACCACGAAGGAGATTTATTATCCCCGTTTATATAATACCATCCTTTTGTTTTACTATAGTTCATTACAGATTCTCCTGCATAAATACATTGAGAAATGAAGCTCGTACAGTCTCCTCCTACAGCATCAAAATTATAATATTCTGGATTTCTTGCATAAGCCCATTTTTTAGCGTATTCTACGGCTTTTATTCTATTATATTTCATTTATTTCACCTCACTATAGTATATTTTTATTTTTTACTTTTGATATTTTTTAATATTTTGTGTATTTTTCGTGACTTTTTTGTAAAATTATGGTATAATCCAATTGAAATTTTATTGTGGGGTGAGTTTATGGAAAACAAAATTTTTTATGATTTAACCAATCCACAAAAATCAATTTGGTTAACAGAGCAATATTTCCCTAATACGTCGATTGGAAATGTAGCAGGAACATTAATTTTTGATTCTTATGTGAATTTTGATGTTCTTGAACATTCTATTAATCTTTTTATCAAAAAAAATGATAGTTTTAGATTAAAATTTTCAATGAATGGAAGTGAACCAGTTCAATATGTTGAACCTTATACATCTTTTAATGTTCCAATTGTTCTTGTGGATAATGAAGATGATGTTAAGAAAGTTGAACAGGATATAGTAAATACACCATTCACTATTTTAGATTCCTATCTATTTAAGTTTTCTATGTTTAGGTTTAAAAATAATAAAGGAGGGTTTATTGCTAATGTGCATCATCTTATATCAGATGCATGGACATTGGGCTTATTAATTGACGAAATAATAGAAATATATACTTCTTTAATCGAGGAATCTTCTTTTAATTTACCAACTTTCTCTTATATTGATTATATTAACTCTGAGCAGGAATATTTATCTAGTGAAAAGTTTATACAAGATAAGAACTTTTGGAAAGAAATTTTTACTGATGTTCCTGAAGTAGCAAAACTTCCTTCTTATAGTTCATTGTCTAATTCTAGCGCCTCTAAAAGGGTAGAATATGTTTTTTCTCGCGAGCTTCAAGATAGAATGAATCATTTTTGCGCGCAAAATAAAATATCTTTATATAATTTCTTAATGGCTATTTATTCTATTTATATTGGACGAGTAAGCAATTTAGATGAATTTACAATTGGTACTCCTCTTCTAAATAGAAGTAATTATAAAGAAAAACACACAACAGGTATGTTTGTTAGTACAGTTCCTTTTAAAGTGTCTATTGAGTCAGACTGTTCTTTTGCAACGTTTGCTAAAAAGGTGTCAGAATCTTTCTTTTCTATTTTTCGCCATCAAAAATACTCTTACCAAAGTATACTTCATGACCTAAGGAAGATGGATTCGGATATCCCTAATTTATATGATATTGCGCTTTCTTATCAAAATATGCGTTCTAATAAGCAAACTTCAAAAATCAGTTATTTTTCCAGGTGGATTAGTCCTTCTGATATTTCTTGCGGATTAAATATTCATTTTTTTGATGTTAATGATATTGGTATATTAAATGTTGCTTATGATTACCAAGTAAGTAAATACGATGAATCCTATATGGCTAATATGCATGAACGAATTTTATTTATTATAAATCAAGTTTTAAACAATAGTTCAATTCTTTTAAAAGATATTCAAATAGCTTTAAATGCAGAAAAATTTAAGATTTTAAATGAATTCAATAATTCATTTTTAGAATATCCTTCTGAAGAAACTATAGTTAGTTTGTTTGAATCTCAAGTGCAAAAATCCCCTAATCAAATTGCTGTATGCCATAATGAAGATTTTCTAACCTATAAAGAATTAAATGAAAAGGTAAATTCTATTGCTAATTATTTAATGTCTTTTAATCTAAATTTAAATGGCGCAATTTGTGTATGTATGAACAAAAGCATTCAATTTGTAGCTACAATTTTAGCAGTGCAAAAAATTGGTTGTTGTTATGTTCCTATACATCCTTCTTATCCTCAAGATAGGATTGAATATATCATAAGTAACAGCAACTCTAGTTTTATTATTACAGATCATGATATAGGAATTAACAATGAAATTAACTTATCAAAGATAGACCTCTCTGGTTATTCTGTAGAAAACATAAATGTTCCGATTTTACCTGATTATTTGGCTTATATCATTTATACGTCTGGTTCAACAGGAAAGCCAAAAGGAGTTATGGTATCTCATGGGAATTTAGTAAATTTTTTATTTGCTTTTAGACATTGTTTTGAAAATAAATTCAGTTCTCAGGACAATTGTCTTTCTCTTACAAATATTTCTTTTGATGTCAGTGTGTGTGAATTATTTACACCTCTAGTTTTTGGTTCTTCTCTTGTGCTTTATCCGGAGAATACTTTAACTGACATTTCTTTGTTGTGCCAATTATTAGAAAAATTTAAAATTACTTTTTTATACATACCACCAAATGTATTATTAGATGTTTACAAATATATTGAAAAATCGCAAACACCTATATATATTAATAAGTTACTAGTTGGCGTAGAAGCTATTAAAACAGATACATTAAACAACTTTTTAAGTTTAAATCCTGCTATGGAAATCGTTAATGGATATGGCCCTACGGAAACCACAATTTGCTGTACGTTTTATAAATATGCTTGTCGTTCTTGTGAAGGGCAAATAGTTCCAATTGGAAAGCCAGTTTCGAACAATTCCATTTATATTTTAGATAAAAACATGAATATCCAGCCAGCTTTTGTTCCTGGTGAATTATATGTTTGTGGAAATAACGTAACAAAAGGATATTTAAATAACCCTGAGTTTACTAAAAATTCTTATTTATATAATGTATTAAATAATCATAAGATATCTTATAAAACCGGAGATATGGCTTATTGGGATAATTCTGGTATAATTCATTTTATTGGTCGTAATGACTCTCAAATAAAATTTAGAGGGCACAGAATTGAACTCGGCGAAATTAATCACGCAGTAAAAAACATTCCTTGTGTTGATAATGCTTATACTGTACTTAAATCAGTTCAAGGTTCTGATTGTATATGTACTTATGTTGTAACATCAGAAGAGAATATCCCTTTAATTAAAGACTCTCTAAAAGATTTTTTACCTTACTACATGGTTCCTTCATACATTATTCCAATTCAAACTATTCCTTTAACATTAAATGGTAAAGTAGATAAATCAAAATTGCCAGAATTTGTTGTTAAAAATACTGATGCCTTTGAAGCACCTGCTACTAAGTTGGAATTAGACTTGAGTTCCATTTTAGAAAATATTCTTCATCATGGTAATATTAGTGTTACTAGTAACCTATTTGAATTAGGTGCAGATTCGCTTTGCTTAATTCGCTTTGCTTCAGATATTTATAATGTGCTTGGCTTTAAAGTTACTGTAAAGGATATTTTCGAATGCAAAACAATTCGAGAATTATCTAAATTTATAGAAGAATATTTAAGTACAGAAACTGTTGAGAAGATTTCTAGTGCTCCTTTATCTGACTCTTATCCTCTTTCTTCTGCACAAAAGAGAATATTTCTCTCTACGCATATGGCTAATGATCAATTTAGTATTTATAATACTCCTGGTGCAGTTTTATTGGATAATCTTCCAGATATTGATAAATTAAATTATTGTTTTAGACAATTGATTAATCGTCATGAATCTTTCCGTACATATTTTGTAACAGAAAAACATACTTTAGTGCAAAAAATTGCATCAAGTGTAGATTTTAATATTGAAACGGAAAAGAATACTACAGATAGTTTAGAGGATATTTACCATGAGTTTATTCGACCTTTTGATTTGTCTTGTGCTCCTTTATTAAGATGCAAATTAGTAGAACTTGGAAATAAAAAAGCTCTGCTATTGCTTGACATGCATCATATTATTTCAGATGGCAGTTCCTTAAAAATTCTTATTGATGAATTATGCAAATTATATAATGATGAACATTTATCAGAAATTTCTTTTACTTACAAAGATTTTGCTGTATGGGAAGAAAACATTCTTGCGTCTAATAAACTAGAAAAGAGTAAAAAATTTTGGCTTGAGCAGTTCGAAGATGAAGTTCCTGTTTTAAACATGCCTACTGATTATCCTAAGCCTCTTTCTATGTCTTTTAAAGGTAATAAATTTTACATGAACCTTTCTCATGAGTTGTCTGAAAAAATTTATGAGCTTTCTAAAAGACTTAATGTCACACCATATATGCTTCTTTTATCTGCTTACTATATCCTACTTTCTAGATATTCTGGTCAAACAGATATTGTTGTTGGCTCTCCTAGCGCTGGTCGTAGTAAAAAGGAATTTGAAAATGTTATTGGCATGTTTGTAAACTCTTTGCCATTAAGGTGTCAGCTTGATTTAAATTCTTCATTTGAAACATTTATTGCACAAATTAAAAATCTATGTTTGAAAGCATATGAACACCAAGATTATCCATTTGACCTACTTGTAAAAGATTTGAAATTAAAAAGAGAAGCGGGTAATAACCCTATATTCGATACAACTTTTACCTATCAAAATGATGGAAATTTACCAATTAATTTAGGAGATATACACTCTTCTTATTGCGATTTAAACTCTGGCATTTCAAAATTTGCACTTTCTATTGAAGTAACTCCAAATGATTCTCACTTTAGTTTGTGTTTTGAATATAGTACAGACTTATTTAGTTCCAATTATATAGAAAGATTTGCAAATCACTATAGCAATTTGCTATTCAGTATTGTTACGAATAGTAAGCTATCTTTAAAAGATATGAAGTTACTTTCTGAAGATGAATTAAAAGAAATTTTATATAATTTTAATGATACTTCTGTGCCTTACCCTAGAGAAAAAAGTATCATCGAATTATTTGAGGAACAAGTAGAAAAAAATCCACATAAAACAGCAATTGTATATGAAAACCAAAAATTTACTTATGAAGAATTAAATTTAAAATCTAATCAATTGGCTCATTTTCTTAAAAAATCTGGTGTGTCAGAAAACTCAATCGTTTCTTTGTTTTTAGATAAGTCTCTTGAAATGGTGATTGGTTTTCTTGCTATACTCAAAATTAATTGTTGTATTTTACCGATTGATATTAATTTTCCAGCAGAAAGAATTTCTTTTATTGTTAGAAATTCAAATTCTGCAATTATGCTCACACAAAAAAACATTTTGGGTAGACTAACTGTTCCTATGCAGACTATTTGTATTGATTTAGATAATGACAATATCTATTCTTCTGATAAGTGGTATAATCTAAATCTACAATATTCAGCTGAATCTCCTTCATATTTAATGTATACTTCTGGTTCTACTGGAAATCCAAAAGGAGTTTTATTATCTAACAGAAATGTAGTTAGATTAGTAAAAAACATTAATTATATTAAATTTCGAGAAGAAGAAAGAATTTTGCAAGTTGCTACAGTTGTATTTGATGCATGTATTTTTGAAACTTGGACTGCATTACTAAATGGTTTTTCTCTACATTTAATAAAGAAAGAGTCCTTGCTTGATATTTCTGAATTTGAAGAATATTTAAGCTCACATAAAATTACTATTCTTTTATTAACTTCTGCTTTATTTAATCAAATGGCTGAAGAAAAACCTTCTATATTTGAAAACGCCTATACTTTATTAGTTGGAGGAGATGTCCTTTCTCCGCAACATATTAATAAGGTAAAAACTAGTTGTCCTAATTTGAAAATAGTAAATGCTTATGGTCCGACAGAAAACGGTACTATATCTACTTTCTTTGAAGTTGATAAATTGTATGAAAATAGCATTCCTATAGGATCTCCTATTACAAATTCAACAGCTTATGTGGTAGATAATTTCGGAAATTTACAAGGAATTGATATGCCTGGTGAATTATATGTTGGAGGAGATGGTGTTGCTTCTGGTTACTTTAATAACCCTTCTTTAACTGCTGAAAAATTTGTTTCAAACTATTTTTCACAAGAAGGTATGTTATATAAAACAGGCGATTTAGCAAAATGGCTTCCAGATGGTTCTTTGGAGTTCTTAGGCAGAATTGACTCTCAAGTAAAAATTCGTGGATATAGAATTGAGTTAAAAGAAATCGAAAATAGAATATTAAAATTTGATGGAATAAAAGAATGTTTTGTAACTGATTTTAAAAATGGTAATGATAAATTTTTATGTGCTTACTTTGTATCAGACTTTCCTATTGATATTTCTGTATTAAAATCTTATTTGTCTGAACTTCTCCCTTCTTATATGTTACCAAGGTTTTATGTTCAGCTAGACGCTCTCCCATTAACAATTAATGGAAAAATTAACAGAAATCAACTTCCTAAAAATTTTGATGTACTTACAGAAATCCCTATTTCTGTTGCTAAGACTGAAATGCAAAAACGTTTATTAAGTATATGGCAGTCTATTCTTGGCATTTCCGAAATTGATATACATGAAAACTTCTTTGATTTAGGTGGTGATTCTCTAGCTGCCATGAAATTACAAATCGATTGTGTAAAACACGGTTTAAAAGTCTCTTATGCGGATATTTTTAAATATCCTACAATTGCCGAAATGGCTTCTACCTTAGAAAAGCAGCATGATGACGAGTACATAAAAGATACCAGAAAAGAAAAATACTTAAAATATACAGGACTTTTATATAAAAACTCTATATCTTCTGTTTCTTCTCCTGTATCTACTCCTGTTGGAAATTTATTATTAACTGGATTTACAGGTTTTTTGGGAGCACACATTTTAGATAGCTTTTTAAAAATGGAATCAGGCAATATTTATTGTCTAATTCGTGATAAAGATTCCAGAAAAGCAGAAGACAGATTGCTTGAAATTTTGCAATTCTATTTTGGTGAAAAGTATCTTCCTCTTATCAATAAAAGAATTTTCTTAGTAAAAGGTGATATTTCCGAAGAAAATTTTGGTCTTTCTAGCTTTGATTATGATGCATTAGGAACTAATGTTGATACGGTTATCCATTCAGCAGCTTTAGTAAAACATTTCGGTGAATGGTCTTCTTTTGAAAAAGTGAATGTTAATGGAACTAAAAATATTGTAGATTTCTGTTTAAAATACAATAAAAAATTGCTTCATATTTCTACCATTAGTATTTCTGGCAATGCACTTGCAGAACAGTCTAATGTACAACAAGATTTTTCTGATATAAGAAAATTCAGTGAGCAGAATTTTTATATTGGTCAAAATTTAGATAATTATTACATAAAAAGTAAGTTTCTTGCAGAAGAAATTGTTTTTGATGCTATTTTAAACCAAAATTTATCCGCTTATGTTGTGCGCATGGGAAACTTAACAAGCCGTTTTTCTGAAGGACGCTTTCAATATAACCACTTTGAAAACGCTTTTGTAAATCGATTTAAGTCAATTTTTCAAGTTGGTTACATTCCGGATTACCTTTTAGATATTTATGTTGAATTCACTCCTATTGATTATTGTGGAAATGCCATTATAAAGCTTGCTCAGTTTTTTAATAAAGATTATAGCGTTTTCCATTTACTTAACGAAAAACATGTAACTATGAGAAGACTTTACTCTATTATTACTGATTTAGGGATTTCCTTAAATATAGTACCAGATAAAGAATTTCAAAAAATCATTTCTAATATTTTAAAGGATGAATCTAAAAAGCTATCTCTTTCAGGAATCATTGACGATTTTGATGCAAATAAGAAGCTATCTTATCAATCCAATATTGAAATAAAATCAGATTTTTCTAAAGATTACTTGGCTTCTATTGGATTTGAATGGCCATACATTGATGCAAAATATATTAAAAACTATTTAAAATATTTATCTGATATTGGATATTTCCCAATTTCTTTAAATTAAGTATGGAGGTTACTATGAATAGTGTTTATTTAGTGCTTTTAATTATTTCATTTTTAATTTGTTTTTCACTATTTTTTTACTTAATACGCTTAAAATCTAGAAAACAAATTTGTAAACCATTTATTTGTATTTCTATTATACAAGTAATTCACTGTTTAAGTTTAATTTTGCAAATTTTAAACCCTCAAATAGATCCAATTTTATTTGAAAATTTTGCTTATATAAGTGCTTTTTTGCCAATTGCTGTTTTATTTGCAGGTATTATTTATGCAAAAACAGAAATTAAATTTAAGAAATCTTACTTATTGCTATTTGTTATACCTTGCTTTTCTTTAGTTTTACTTTGGACCAATAGTTCACATCACTTATTTTATGAGCAGTACTCTACTGAAATGAATAAAACTATTACTGGACCTTACTTTGTTATACACTCTATTTACTCTTACTGTTTGCTTTTTATTGGACTTTTATATTTACTAAGGTACTCTATTAAAAATTCTGGTTTTTTTTCTAAGCAATCTATTTTTATTGTATTAGGAACACTAATTCCAGTAACCTTGAATATCTTAGGAACTTTTAGCATCATTCCTATGACTGTTTATGTAACTCCTATTTCGTTTTCTTTTGCAATTTTATTTTATGCTATAGCAATTTTTAAGTTTCAATTTTTAAAAGTTTCTCCTATAGCATTACAAAAAATAGTTGACAGGATGTCTGATGCTTATATTGTTATTAATAAAGAATATCAAATTATTGATTTCAATCAAGCTTTACAAAATATATCTATTTCTCAAAATATTAATTTAAGAAATAAAAATATTTTAGATATCATTCAAAAATATCCTTCTTTTGATATAAATATAGATAAGTTTAAGGAAACACTCGAAAATACAAAAATTTCTACAAAGACGTATATTTTTGAAAAGCATTTTGCTTCTATTCATAAATACTTTAATATAGAAATTAGTGGAATTTTTTCTAAAAACACTTTTTTGGGGACTTTGCTCTTATTTAAAGATATAACTCAGCACATGGAGGATTTACAAACAATTGAAAATAATCAGGATATGTTGATTGAAAAAGAACGTTTGGCTTCTTTGGGACAAATGATTGGACGGTATCGCTCATAATTTAAAAACTCCTATTATGTCAATTGCTGGTGCTGCAGAAGGTATTTCTGATTTGATAAAAGAATATGACCTTTCTATTGGCGATCCAGAAATAACGGTTCAAGATCATCATGATATTGCTAAAGAAATGGCAAATTGGGTTTCAAAAATAAAAACCCATACTTCGTACATGTCTGATGTTATTACTGCTGTTAAAGGACAAGCCGTTGTATTATCTGAAGATATGATAGAAGTTTTTACTATAGAGGAACTCATTAAAAGAGTTAATATTTTAATGAGACATGAATTAAAAAATGCTTTGGTGGAATTGAATTTTTCCATTCAAGTTTCTTCTGATTTTGAATATAAGGGAAATATTAATAGTCTAATACAGGTTATTAATAATATGATTTCTAATAGTATTCAATGTTATGAAGGCAAACCAAATCAGAGTATTGATTTAACTATAAAAATAGAAGATAATAATTTAGTTATTTCTATTCGAGATTATGGTCCTGGTTTACCAGAAGTGGTAAAGGAAAAATTATTTAAAGAAATGGTAACAACTAAAGGAAAAAATGGAACTGGTCTTGGATTATTTATGTCGTATTCAAATATACGTGCTCATTTTAATGGAAATATTACTGTAGATTCTGAGAAAGGAAAGGGCACTCAATTTAACATACTTTTACCATTAAATTAATATTTAACCTCTCCGCATAATTCCTGGCAGTGCGAATATTTTTTCCTGCTAGAAATTGTGCGCTTTTTCTTTATTTTTTTACAATTTTTGGTTGTTTTTTTTATTTCTTATATATATAATCTATACAAGATGATAATTACAATTTGATGGAGGTAAACTATGAGAAAAAATATTCAAACAACCTCTATGCAAGAGGAATATAAAATTATTGCAGTAGATGATGAAATCGGTGTTATTGATACCCTTTCCATTTTTTTAAAACGTTCTGGATACCACTTTACTGGAGTTACCAATCCATTAGAAGCTATTGAACTTGTAAAACAAGAACATTTTGATTTAATGATTTTGGATTTTATTATGTCTCCTATTCATGGAGATCAAGTAGTAGAAGAAATTAGAAAATTTAATAAGGATTTGTATATATTGTTGCTAACTGGACATAAAGATTTAGCTCCCCCTCTTGAGACTATTCGCCGTTTAGACATTCAAGGCTATTGTGAGAAGAGCGATAAACTGGATCAACTTTTGCTTCTTGTAGAATCCGGCATTAAATCAATTCAACAAATGAATGTGATTAGAGAAATCAATGCGGAATTAAAAGATACTTATGAAAAACTTCAAAATTCTTACATGGAAAGCATTGAAACCTTACGTTTAGCTGTAGATGCTAAAGATGTTTATACTCGTGGTCATTCAGATAGAGTTTCTGCTTATTCTATTTTAATTGGTGAAAAATTAATGCTTTCTGAAAAAGATATGCAGGCTTTGAGAATTGGAGGTCTATTCCATGATATAGGAAAAATTGGTGTTCCTGATAGTATTTTATTAAAGGATACTGCTTTAACTGATGATGAATATTCTCAAATAAAAAATCATCCTTCTATTGGTGCTCATATTTTATCCACTGCATCCATCTTTTCTGATATTATTCCGATTGTTATGCATCATCATGAAAAATATGACGGAACAGGATACCCATCTATGCTAAAAGGAGAAGCAATCCCATATTTAGCTCGAATTGCAGCTATTGCAGATACATTCGATGCAATGACTTCAAAAAGACCTTATCGAGATGCTTTGCCAATTGATCATGTTAAAGAAGAGTTTCGTAAATATATTGGAACTCAATTTGATCCACAAATTACTACTGTTTTTCTAGATATTTTAAATCAAGAATATGATAAAATCTTAGAGATACAAAATAAATGGTGATATTTAAAATTATCACCATTTATTCTTGAATAGAAAAAATCGCTTTTTCCTATTCAACAAAAAATAACAAAGAAGCTCTCTATTATTCTTATTCCATATTTAAATATTCATCATAAGTTCCCTGTTTTACAATAACTCCGTCTTCTTTAATGTCAATTACTTTATTTGCCACAGTTTGAGTTAATTGATGGTCATGTGAAGTAAATAGTAAAACGCCTTTAAACTTTTTCATTCCCTCATTTAGTGAAGTAATTGCTTCCATATCTAAGTGATTGGTTGGTTCATCGAAAATTAGAAAGTTTGCGCCTGATAGCATGAGTTTTGATAATACACATCTTACTTTTTCTCCTCCGGACAATACGTTTACTTTCTTTAAAGATTCTTCTCCTGTAAACAGCATCCTTCCTAAGAAGCTTCTAATATAAGTTTCGTCTGGATCTTTTGAGTATTGTCTTAGCCAATCTACTATGCTTAAATCTTTTTGAAACATTTCTGTATTATCCTTAGGGAAGTAGTCTTTTGTTATGGTTGTTCCCCATATTACTTCCCCAGAATCTGGTTCCATTTCTCCTGCTAAAATTTTAAATAATACGGTTTTTGCAATTTCATTTTCTGCCAAGAAAGCAATTTTATCTTCTCTTGTAACTGCAAATGATACATTTTTTAATATTTGCTCTCCATCAATTGTTTTGCATAAATTTTTTACAATTAATACTTCTTTTCCAGGTTCTCTATCTTCCTTAAAATCTATATATGGGTATTTTCGGTTCGATGGTTTGATTTCGTCTAGCTCAATCTTTTCTAATGATTTTTTTCTTGAAGTAGCCTGTTTAGATTTAGATGCATTCGCACTAAATCTACTAATAAAATCTTGTAGTTCTTTGATTTTTTCTTCTTTCTTTTTATTAGCTTCTCTTGCTTGCCTTAATGCTAATTGGCTAGATTCATACCAAAAATCGTAATTCCCAGGATAAACTTTAATTTTTCCAAAGTCTACATCTGCAATATGAGTACATACTTTGTTTAAAAAGTAGCGATCATGAGATACTACAATAACTGTGTTAGGAAAATCAATCAAAAAATCTTGTAGCCAGTTAATTGCTTTTAAGTCTAAATCATTAGTTGGTTCGTCTAATAATAATACGTCTGGATTTCCAAATAGAGCTTGTGCTAATAAAACTTTTACTTTATCTTTTGCTTCTAATTCTTTCATATATTTATAATGGTTTTCACTACTAATTCCCAAATCATTTAATAGAATAGCTGCATCTGATTCTGCGTTCCATCCATCAAGTTCACTAAATCTTTCTTCTAATTTTGCTGCTCTCATTCCATCTGCTTCTGAAAAATCAGGTTTTGAATAAATTTCATCTTTTTCTTTCATGATTTTATATAATTCTTGATTTCCCATCATTACCGTATCAATAACGGTATACTCTTCAAATGCAAAATGATCCTGTTTTAATACAGATAGCCTTTCACCCTTGTCCATAACGACTTCACCTTTACTTGGCTCTATTTCTCCAGCCAATACTTTTAAGAAAGTAGATTTACCAGCTCCATTTGCCCCAATAATTCCATAGCAATTTCCTTTTGTGAATTTTATATTAACATCTTCAAATAGAACTCTTTTTCCAAATCTGATAGTAACTCCAATTGAATTTATCATTTTCTGCATATGCTAGCTTTAAAGTCTAACATATACCTCCTTTCTATTACTTTATATTATTTGCTTATTATACTATAAAAAATTTTCTTCTACAAGTCTAAGAAGCTAATAAAAATACTTCTATTTAATAGAAGTATTTTTTATTCATTTAATTTTAATTAATGTAATAATTCAGATATCACTTTTTCTTTTGTTTGGACTCCAACTAATGTATTTGCAATTTTTCCTTGTTTAATAATTACTAATGTCGGAATGCTCATAATTTCGAATTGATTTGCAAGTTCTGCTTGTTCATCTACATTGACTTTTCCTATTAGTGCTTGCTCTCCTATGCTTTCTGCAGCTTCTTCTAGAATTGGGGCCATCATTCTGCATGGACCACACCAAGGAGCCCAGAAATCTATAAGTACAGGCTTACTTGCTTGCATTACCTCTCTTTCAAAATTTTCCTTTGTTATTTCTAAAATTTTCATATAAAACCTCCTTTTATTTTCTGATTGTTTGAATAGCATTTATTCTTTACTATTATATATCAATCATTTTGCCTTTATTTTAGTAAATTACTTTACATTATCTTTTTTTCTTATATATTTTATTATTTCAGTTCCTGCTTTTGCACCTTCATATACAGCCTTTGATATTTGTAACATTCCTCCCGTACAATCTCCTGCAGCATATAGCCCAGGAATATTTGTTTCCATATTTTCGTTAATAACAATCTTATTATTTGATATTTGTGCTCCTAAAATTCTTGCAAAATCTACACTTGTTGCTATTCCTTCTGCTAAAAAAATACCATCTATATCTAATACAGTTTCATCTGAAAATTCTATTTTACTAATTCGTTTTTCGCCACTGATTTTTTTGATTTTTTTAGAATTCATATTAATTCCTTCTGTTCTGTATTGTGGAAGTTCTTTTCCATTTGATAATAAAGTTACTGATTTAGCTACTGGTAACAGTTCCATTGCTTCTTGAACAGCATAATTTCCATTTCCTATTACTCCTACATTTTTCCCTTTATAAAAAAATGCGTCACATGTAGCACAATAGCTTACTCCCTTTCCTTCAAATTCGCGTACTCCTTCTATTTTAGGTGCCATACGGTTTGTTCCTGTGGCCAATAAAACCACTTTAGACTCATATTCTGCTTTTCTTGTTTTTATTATAAATGTTTTTTCTACTTTTATTCCAACAACTTCTTCTGTCAATAATTTAGTTCCCAAGTTTTCAGCTTGTTTCCATCCATTTTCGAGTAATTGTTTACCCGTTATATTTAATTCTGTTCCGTAATAATTTTGTATTTGTTCTGTTTTTTCTAAAGCGCCACCATCTTTCCCTATAACAAGTGTTTTTAGGTTTGCTCTACTTGTATATAATGAGGCGGCTATTCCAGCTGGTCCTTTTCCAACAATAATTACATCGTACATAAGTTTTCCTTTCCGCTTAATCAATTAATTTTTCTTTCCATTCTTTTTCCTTAAATCCTACTAGTAATACTCCATCTCCTACTATAATAGGTCGTTTTACGAGCATTCCATTAGAAGCTAATAGGTTTATCTTTTCTTCTTCTGACATTTGGTCTAGCTTTTCTTTTAAGCTCATTTCTCTATATAACATACCACTTGTATTAAAAAGCTTTTTAAGTTCTAGATTGTGTTTCCACTTTTGAATTTCTAATTTAGTTAGATTTTCAGTAACTATGTTTCTGCTCTCAAAATCTATTTTATGTTCTTCTAACCATTTTTTTGCCTTTTGGCATGTGCTACATTTGGGATATTCTATAAAAACATATTTCATATATAAATTCCTTACCTTCCTGTTACTGTATATTGCATCTCTATATGGTTTATTTTATTACCTAATAAATAATTCTCTATAAAAAGTATTTTACCTTTCTATTTTTATCGTTTAATAAAATTTATTTTATATGTTTTTAATATCTGCAATTTATTCATTTTATTCTTTATAGCTCATTATTAATTTTAAATAAATTATTTTTATAATTATGTTATTTAGTATTTATTACATATTTTAGGTTCTATAATATTTAAATTAATACAGAGAGCGAAACTGTAACAGAATATGAAGAATTTTGGTTTACATTCTACAATATTTAAATTAATACATAGCTAAGCCTGTTATTATTTTGTCTGTTATTTGTATATTTACATTCTACAATATTTAAATTAATACAAATCAGTCGAGGGGAAAATATATGAAATACCTAATAATTTACATTCTACAATATTTAAATTAATACGTTACGAAAAGAAGAATAATAGCAACTAATGGATATGAATTTACATTCTA
>CAWVME010000112.1:0-6442 GCA_963930325.1 Bacillota bacterium
TTTTCTATGTCCTATTCTTTCTTTTTACTTTTATACTTTCACTTTTCTTAATTTATTTAGAAAACTACATTCCTACTATAAATATAGAAAATGTTCACTTTTTTTATTTATTCATATGCGGTTTGATTATGTCCATTGGAGTAGTGGTTCCTGGAGTTAGCAGTACTGTTATTTTAATGCTTTTAGGTATTTATAACTTATATTTAGTTTCTGTTTCTACTTTACAGCTTACTATTTTAATTCCTATGGGATTAGGATTACTCATAGGCGGATTTTTCTTTCTAAAAATAATAGAATTTCTTTTTCAGAAATTCTATGTTCAAACATATTATTCTATTATTGGTTTTGTATGTGGTTCTGTTTTTATTTTATATGAACCTATAGTTTTTAATTTTGCAGGATTAACCGCTCTTTCATGTTTATTTTTTGGTTTTATTTTATCTCGTTTTTTTGACAAATAATTTACTTTTTTCTTCTTAATATCCAATTTTTTTCCACTTTTATTGGAAGATGAATTTTTACTTTTTGTTCCGCTTTTCCTGGGTTTATAACAGAAATTTCTTCTTCTGTTTCTTCATCCCAAAGCTTTTCTATTTGGAATTTTTCTGTTTCGATTTTTCCTGGTACGATAATTTCTAAGTCATCCCCAGTTTGAAGTTTATTTTTTATTTCAATAATAGATTTATCTTTTTCATAAGATATTACTTTTCCTGCATATTCGTAGTCTAAATTATATTGTTTCCCATCATATTCTTGGAAATCTTTATTATTTCTATCGTTAAAATAGAAAGTAGTAAGTCCTCTTGTTTTTGTTTTTTCAATTTCTTTTAAATACTTTGTATAGTCATAGCCTTTTGGATTTTTTGCATAATCGTCAATAGCACAACGATATGTATTAACAATTGTAGATAAATAGTACTCTGTTTTCAATCTTCCTTCTATTTTTAGGCTATCTACTCCTAAGTCAAAAATTTCTGGTATTTCTTTAATTAAACATAAATCCTTTGAAGAAAATATATGTGTGCCTTCTTTTCCGTATTCTACCGGCATTAAGTTACCTGGCTTGTTTACTTCCTCAACATATACATTGTATCCCCATCTACAGCTTTGAGCACAATCACCCAAGTTTGCGCTTCTACTAGCTAAAAAATCACTTAAGAAGCATCTTCCTGAATATCCAAAACAAATAGCTCCATGGATAAACATTTCTATTTCTAATTCTTTGGGCTTATTCTCCATAATTTTTCGTATTTGCTCTTTATTTAATTCACGTGCTAGTATAATTCTTTTAGCACCATTTTTATACCAAAAATTAGCAGCATGGTAACTTACAGTGTTAGCTTGCGTACTAATGTGTATATCCACATTTGGTGCTTCTTGTTTGATAACATCTACTACTCCACCATCAGCTACAATAATGCCATCTACTCTTAGTTCATTTAATATTTTAGCTTGAGATTTTACTTCCTCATAATTTTCATCCCAAGCAAATATATTAATAGCTACATATACTTTTTTTTCAAGTTCATGGGCATATTTTATAGTATTATATAAATCACTATCTTCCATTTCTGCTCTAGATCTTAAAGAAAGTGATGCTGTTCCCGCATAAACAGCATCTGCTCCATACATAAAAGCAATTTTTGCTTTTTCAAAACTTCCCGCTGGTGCTAATAATTCTGGTTTTTTCATAATTATTCCTACCTCTATGTTATTAAAAAATTACTATATTAATATAAAATTTACATTTCATTTGGCATTTCCATTCCAAGCAATTCAGCTCCTGTTTTTAATACACTTCCAACAGCATAAGTTAAATATAATCTTGCATCTTGCAACTCTTTATCTTCTATAATAATCTTACATTCATTATAAAAATTACTATAACTTTGTGCTAGGTCAATTAAATACCTAGCAAGAATTGATGGTTCGTTTTTTTCTCCTGCTAATATAACAGTATTACTAAATTGATATAGTAGTTTTATAGTATTTATACTTGGTTTATCTAATAATTTTTCTAAAACTACATCTTTAAACTCTGGAAGGTATCCTGCTTTTTTTAATACACTTTTGGTTCGTACATAAATATATTGCATATATGGACCAGTTTCTCCATTAAAATTTAATAACATGTCCCAATCAAATATTTCATCTTTAATACGACTATTAGATAAATCATTAAATATAATAGCTCCTACTCCTACTTTTCTTGCTACTTCTTCTTTATCTTCAATATTTGGATTTTTTTCTTCAATAATTGTTCTTACTTTTTGAATTGATTCTTTTAAAATATCTTCTAATAGTACCGAATTTCCTTTTCTTGAGCCTATTCTCTCTCCAGTTTTATCTACTACAAGCCCAAAAGGTATATGTATACAGTTTTTAGCATATTCTTCATATCCCATTAGACTAAGTACTTTAAAAACTTGCTTAAAATGTAGCTGCTGTTCGTTTCCAACTACATACAGAGCTTTAACAAAATCATATGTTTGAATTCTATCTTTTAAAGCTGCTAAATCTCTTGTAGCATAAATAGTAGTCCCAGCAGAAGTAATAATAATACATGGTGGCATGTCATAATCTTCTAAATCAACTACTTTTGCTCCTTCTGAATTTTTTAGCAATCCTTTTTCTTCTAATTCTTTTACAATAGTTTCCATTTTATCATTATAATAAGCTTCTCCATTGTAAGAATCAAATTTAGAATTTAATAATTTATACGTTTTTTCATAATTTTCCAAGCTTATTTTTCTTAGCCACTCCCAAGTTTTTCTTGCTTCTTCGTCCCCATCTTCTAGCTTTTTAAAATAAGCTCTAGCTTTATCTGTAAGTTCTGGATTTTCCTTTTCTTCTTTGTTATATCGTACATAAATTTTTAATATGGCATTAATCTCACTTTCTGAAAAATCATATTCATCTTTCCACATAGAATATCCCGCCATTACTTTTCCGAATTGAATTCCCCAATCTCCTAAAAAGTTAATTCCCACGCTGTTATATCCTAAAAAATTGTAGATTTTATATAGAGCTCCACCTATAACAGTAGAACGCAAATGCCCTATATGGAATGGTTTTGCAATATTAGGTGAAGAATAATCAATAATAACATTTCTTCCTTTCCCTATATCTACCTTCCCGAAGTTTTGCTTTTTCTCGTCTATTTCGGCTAAAACATTTTTAATTAAAACCAGAGGATTAATATAGAAGTTCAAATATCCCCCCACAGTTTCAACCTTTTCTATATTTTCATCTAATTGTATTTTTTCTTTTATTTCATTAGCAATAACTGGAGGTGCTTTTCTTAGTTCCTTAGCGAGTTTGAAACATGGGAAAGCATAATCTCCCATTTCCGAATCTTTTGGTATTTCGACATATTCTTCTAATTCTTTAGCATTCATTTTTATTGCTTCTGATATTTTTTTAGCAATTTCTTCTTTTAAATTTATCATGTTTTTCTAATCCCTTCTTTTTTAATATTTTTATTATACACAAAATTAAAGCCTTATGCAAGAATTTAAACAATATTTGTCCTTGCATAAGGCAGTTTGCTTATCACATAATAATTATTTTGTAAACCATTTTACTAAATTTAAGTTTGCTGAATCTAATAGCATTTTATGAGACGGTACTACACGGAAAGTATAACCGTAGTCTCCACCATTTTCCAATTTAATACTAGCAGTATATCCATATGTTCTCTTACTTTCATTAACTTCTCTTAAATTCATTTCTATAATGCTAATATTTTCTATAGTTCCATTTTCCAAAATTTTTCCATAATAAACTTCAGCTATAATATCTTCTACTCCAAGACCATCTAATGTTACATTACAAGCAACATCAATTGTTTTTCCAGCTTCCATTGTCACATTTTCTATGTTATTTGGTTGTGTAATCACAATTTTTTCCCAATTTTCATATAAATTCTCTTTCCAAGCATTATAATTAACTACATTTTCTATGTCTTGATAGTATTTTTTTGAAAGTTCAATTAATGGCATATATAGCTCATTTGTATATTCCACTACCATTCTAGCAGTACTAAATTCTGAACCAGTAGATGTAATAGAATTTTTCATAAGTTCCATCCATTGTTCTGAAATTCCATTTCTATCTCTATTGTAATAAGCTGGTATAATCTCATTTTCTAATAAGTTATAAATACTCTTACTATCTGCATTGTCTTGTGCGTCATAGCAGTCATATTCTGCATTTGTGCCAATTGCCCAGCCATTTTCTTCATTATATCCTTCTGCCCACCAACCATCTAAAATGCTAAAGTTTACAACTCCATTTATAGACGCTTTTTGTCCACTTGTACCAGAAGCTTCCATTGGTCTTCTAGGATTATTTAGCCATACATCAACACCACTTATTAAATATCTAGCAATTCCTATATTATAATCTTCTACTATAAACACTTTTCCTTTAAATTGTGGCATCATAGAAATATCATGAATACGCCTAATTAAATCTTGTCCTTCTTTATCTGCCGGATGTGCTTTACCTGCAAATATTAATTGAACTGGTCTTTTTTCATCATTTAATATTTTTGTAATTCTCTCTAAATCTCTAAAAATTAATGTGGCTCTTTTATAAGTTGCAAATCTTCTTGCAAATCCTATAGTTAAGGCATCTGGATTTAGTTGCTCTGTTATTTCTCTTAATTCTTCATAGTTCTTTCCACTATTTTTTAATCTGTTTGAGATATTTTCCTTTACAAGCGCAATTAATTTTTCTTTTCTTGCTTTATGTTCTGCCCACAGTTTTTCATTTGGTATATTATTAATTTTCTTCCAAACCTGTTTTTCATGTATGTTATCTTGCCAATATGGAATTAAGTATTTATTGTACAATTCTTTTAAATTTGGTGCAAGCCATGAGCATGTATGTACTCCATTAGTTACATGTGTAATTGGAGATTCGTTTGATGCTATGTTATTCCACACATCAGAAAATAATTCTCTAGAAACAGCTCCATGCAATTTACTTACACCGTTTTTCTTTCCAGCGATTTTTAATGCTAAAATTCCCATGTTAAATCCTGGTTCTAGCTCTGTTATATTGTTTTTCATGCCTAGCTTTAAAAAATTCTCTCTATTTAAGTTCATCCTTCCCCAGAAATTTTTAAAATATTTTTCAACTAATGAAATGTCAAAAATATCATTTCCTGCTGGAACTGGCGTATGAGTTGTAAATACAGTTTTAGCTGTTACTATATCACGAGCTACTTCAAATGAAACTCCTTTTTCCGCAATAACATCTTTAATTAATTCTACTGTTACAAAAGAAGAATGTCCTTCATTCATATGGTAAAGAGTTGGTTTCAAACCTAGTACATTCAATAAATGTGTGCCTGCCATTCCTAGTACTATTTCCTGTTGGATTCTCATTTCTCTATCTCCACCGTATAATCGCAAGGTAACATTTCTATAATCATCTGTATTTTCATCAATGTCTGAATCTAGCAAATAAAGAGTAACTCTTCCCACTTTAATTTCCCAGACTTTTAAGTAAATCTTTTTTCTTGGAAAACGTACATAAATTTTTAAATCATTTCCATTCTTATCTTTTACTGGTGTAATTGGTAAATTTTCTAAATCTATATCTTTGTAAATATTTTGTTGGTTTCCATTTTCATCTATTTTTTGATGAAAATATCCATTTTTATATAATAGTCCTACTGCAACAAATGGTAATCCCAAATCGCTAGCAGATTTTAAGTGATCTCCAGATAAAATTCCAAGTCCTCCAGAATAAATAGGTAATATTTCATCTAGTCCGTATTCTGCTGAAAAATAGGCAATTAAATCATCCTTATTCTTTGGATATGTTCTAGAAAACCAAGTGTCTTTGCTTTCCATATAATCATCAAAATTTTTTACAATTTTATCATATTCTCTCAAAAACTCTAAAGAGCTTACAGCTTTCTCTAGTTTATTTTGTTCTACTTTTCTTAGAAATTTTACAGGATTTTTATTGCTTTTTTCCCATAATTCACAGTCTATTTTTTTAAACAATTTTAAAAATTCCGTATTCCAAGACCACCATAAATTATTTGCAATCTCATTCAATCTATCAATTCTATCTGGCAGTTGTGGTTTAACAGTAATTTTATTAAAAACGTACATTTTTTTAATTCCTCCTTAGTATATAACAATTTTATTTTATTATCTATTAAAACTTTTTTTTTGTCAATCCTTTTAGTATATAAACATAGAAATTTCATTGTTTATTATATTATTTTTAATTTTGTCTGTTTTTATTTTATACTAGCCATTTCTAAGAAATATCGAGCGAACATTGTGTATAGTATAGTAACATAGTATACAGAATGTAAAGACACATGGTATACACTTTTCCATTTTTTATATTATTTAATTCTTTTAGCAAATTTTTCAATAATTTTATTGTTTATTATATCAGATTTTACTGTAATTTT
>CAWVME010000113.1:0-2525 GCA_963930325.1 Bacillota bacterium
TAGTTCTTTGGTGAGCTATCCGCGACTCGAACGCGGGACAACTTGATTAAAAGTCAAGTGCTCTACCACCTGAGCTAATAGCCCATATGTCTAACCAGAACGCCTCTATATATTACACTATTTTTTTTTATCTGTCAATACTTTTTTGAAAATTTTTTAAATTTTTTGTTGATTTTTTGTGATTTTTTATTTTTAATGTTTATTCTCTATTAAAAATGAGTGTAAGATATATCAAATTTAGTTCTGATAGACTCATCACATTTTATTATGCATTTAATTTTTCTACTACATCCTCTACATTAATACCATGTACTTCACAAGCTTCTTCTAAAGTTTCCATTTGAGACGCAGGGCATCCTATACAATGCATACCAACTTCTAATAATATTTCAGCTTTTTCTGGTTCTTTTTCTAAAATTTCTCCTATTGTTGTATCTTTATTTATATTCATATTATATCCTCCCTTCAATTGTTTTTACATAAAATTATTTTATCACATTTTTTTATAAAAGTATAGACAAATTGGAAAAAATGTTGTATTATAAAAAACAATTCAGAGTTTTTTTTCATTTTAAGGTGGTGATTTTATCCAAAAATCAATAAATATTTTTTTCTTATTATTTATTATTCAACTTTTTATTAGTTTATATTCAGTTTATACTTTTTTTGATATTAAAATTTTTCATAATCAACAAGGTTCCAAATTAAAATTAAAATTAAAAAAATTTTTAAATTCTGAAAGGAGGTCTTAATATTTATTTAATTTTTCATTTTATTTTTTCTATAATATGGTTATTTATTGTTGGATATTTATATTATGTTAATTTTTTTGATGTTTATGTAGCCCAAGAAATAATTATTCCCTACGGAATACATCCATTTGATATCTGTTCTGAAAACCCTGAACTTTGGAATATAATAAAGTTAACTTTTATAATAACCACATTAATAGCACATTTTATTCTATCTCATTTAATTTTCAAAAAAATTATTTTTAAATTTATTAAAAAATTAGAAAAAATTTTTATCAAAAAATATCCAAGAACTCCCAAATCAAAAACTAATAAAAAAGATCTATCACTAATAATAGGTGAAAATTCTAAAAACGAATTAATTTCTATTCCAGAATCTGGTTTATATCAAAATTTTCTTATAACTGGAACAATAGGCTCTGGTAAAACTTCTTCAGCAATGTATCCTTTTACAAGACAATTACTAGAATTTAATAAATCTAATCCAAATAATAAAATAGGAATGCTTATTTTAGATGTAAAAGGCAACTACTATAGTCAAGTAAAAAAATTTTGTGCTCAATTTGATTTATTAGATGATTTAATTGTTTTAGAGCTCAACGGTGATGTATTTTACAATCCATTACATAAGCCTAATCTAAAACCTATAGTTTTAGCAAATCGATTAAAAACTATATTAACATTATTTTCTGAAAATAACTCTGAATCCTATTGGTTAGATAAGGCTGAACAAATTTTATCTGAATGTATTAAATTGTGTAGATTATATAATAATAACTATGTTACGTTTTTAGAATTACACAAATTAATTACTATTCCTAGCTACTTTGAAGAAAAAATTCATATCTTGCGAAATTTATTCATTTCATCAAAATTTACTACAAAAGATATATATGAATTAAATGCAAGCCTTGATTTCTTTCAGAAAGAATTTCAAAATCTGGATGCCAGAACAAAAGGTATTTTAATTTCTGAAATTACACGTATAACAAATACTTTTATTTCTGATTATGAAGTTTCTTCTTGCTTTTGTTCCCCTAAAGAAAAATTATCTTTTTTAGGTTTTTCGGATCTTTTATCAAAAGGAAAGATTTTAGTTTTAAATATAAATATAGCTGAATACTCTTTGCTTTCAAGAATAATTGCTACATATTTAAAATTGGATTTTCAAGCAGAAGTCCTTTCTACTTTATCAAATAACGCTGTTAGAAGATCTGCCTTTATTTGTGATGAATATGATAAATATTGTACTAAAACTGATGCTGACTTCTTTTCTGTAAGTAGAGAAGCAAAATGTATAAACATTGTAAGTACTCAAAGTTATTCTTCTTTAAAGAATGCTTTGAAAGATGAAGCTACAGTGAAAGTTATAACACAAAATCTTATTAATAAGATATGGTTTCGTACGGATGATATATTTACAATAGAAGAAGCTCAAAAACAGCTAGGGAAAGAGGATAAGGAAAAAATCTCAAAAAGCTATTCTGAAAGTGCAAAAGAAACTAAGTTTAGTTATATTACGCAAACACTTAATTCCGAGAACTCAAATATTTCCGAAACTTATAGCACTTTTACTCAAAATGATTATATTTATGATACTAAATTTTTTACTCAAGATTTAGAAACTTTTTCTGCTCTTACTTTTTTATCTAATGGCAATAAAATTTATAATCCAGAAAAATTAAAAATGTTACCTTATTTTAAATAGATATTTTTATTTATTTTATTTTTAAATTATTTATTTTTATTTTCAATTTATTTATTTTATTTTTA
>CAWVME010000114.1:0-15025 GCA_963930325.1 Bacillota bacterium
ACCAAGAGAAGAAGGAAGGTTAAGGGAAGGTATCAATTGAGGAGTAATTTTTTATCTATGTATTTTTGAGTGTGCTAAAAGTGAGGCACACGAAAGATTTCTGGTGACAATAATGAAGAGGGAACACCTGTACCCATACCGAACACAGAAGTTAAGCTCTTAAATGCCAAAGATACTTGTAGGTTACCCTGCTGGGAAAATAGGTCGTCGCCAGTTTTTTTATTTTTTTAAAGACAAATTCGTATTTTTTGTAAATCAAAAAGTAGGAATTTGTCTTTTTTTGCCAAATATGGTATAATAAAAATATATTTGTACAAAGGTAGTGATGTTTATGCCAAATACTAAACGGAAAAGATTTACCAGAGAAATTGGTAGAAGCAATTTTAAGAAGGACTGTTAAAATACATGATAAAGATAAGCAAGAAGAACTAATGAGAAAAATACCTAAAGATTATGCTTATGTGATTGATTTTTATTTGGAAAAACAAAGAAATATGATAGAGAAGTTAAATGCAAGCGGAATTTTATATAGACCATCAAACTCAATTCAAGAATTAAAAAAGAAATTTGAACAAGGGAAATATGATGATTTTGAAACTTATATGCAAACAATTTTGGAAACTAAAAATAGTATCGAAAAAGCAGAAATGATGCTTAATGGGCCTATAAAAGCGGAGAATCAAATTACTGGTGAAAAAACAAAGAAAACCCCAAAGAAAATGACAGGAAAAAAAGGAACATTAGAAAGTGCTTTGAGGGGGTTACAAGATGGAATATTAATAAGAGCACAAGATGCAGCTAAATCAAAACCAAAATTAGCATTTGATTCTGCTTCATGGCTATTTGATTTAGGAAGAGCACCACACACAACATTTGGAAGATATTCTGAGGTTGAAATATATTTAGCAAAAAAACCCGAGGTAGGATATGACTCAAGTACCGGAAATGCAATTGAACTATATAAGGGAGAATTAGTAAAAAGAGCAAAAACAGCAGAAAATAATTTAGAATTCGAAACGACTTTTTATACTAGTATGTCGAAGAGCGAATTATTGCTTGCTTTAGAGCTAACACGAAATATATGTGAAGATCAATATAAAAAGAGATATAACACAAATAAAAGTTGTGATTATGATTATATTATGGAGAGAATTTTTACAGACAGTTTTTTTAAGAAAGTCTTTTCAACAGCATGTATGACAAGAAACGATATTTTAGGAAGAAACAGAAAAACAGATATACAAGCAAAAAGAGAATGGCAATTTATTAGAGAATTAATTGAGGAAGAAAATAAAAAACAAGAGACCAATCAGAGTTTAAGAGACACAAATGTATACAGAGAAAGATTTGAAAGAGAAGATGGTTCTTCAATTTCTCTTTTTAGAATAGGGTCTGTTACTATAGGAAAAAATGAAGATAAAAAATCAAAAGAAAAATTGGGGATATATTTATTTACAGATAGAGAAGAGGATGGAGAAATTACAAACACAGGTGGAATTGCTAGCAATTTAAATTTAAATCATATAGAAGGAGAAACTCCAGAAAAGCAAAAGGCGAAAAGAAATTATGTGGCAGATGTATTTATGGACAGAAAGTATTTGGATTTGGCAAATCGAGGAGACAATTTACTTTATATTGGAATTCAGAGAGCAGGACCAAAAAATAGAGGAATAGGATTTTCTACAGGTATGAATCCAGATAGAAAATTAGAAAGTCAGATTTCTAATTTGGAGTCAACAATTTTGGAATTAATTGCAGGGATGAATGCAATTTCTTTTTCAAAAGACAAAAATAAATTTATTGCACAATCTCGTATTGAATGGGATTTAGAAAGAATAAAAAAGAAATCAAGCCAAAAAAAAGGAAAGATTGAAAAGGATTTCCCAGAGGAACAAGAAATATAAGGAGAATAATTATGAAAATAGAATGGAAATCAGGCAATTTTATTTATCCAGTGCCAGTAGTTTTAGTTTCTTGTGGAAGCCAAGAACATGCGAACTTGATTACAGTAGCTTGGACAGGAACTTTAAATACAAATCCTGCTATGGCATATGTGTCGATAAAACCAGAAAGATATTCCTACAATATTATTAAAGAAACCAGAGAATTTGTAATTAATCTTACAAATGAATCATTATGTTATGCAACAGATTGGTGTGGAGTGAAAAGTGGAGCTAAAGTAAATAAGTTTAAGGAACTACATCTGCATAAAGAAAAGGCAAAACACGTGAAATGCCCTCTTTTAAAGGAAAGTCCTGTATCGATTGAATGCAAAGTAAAAGAAATTATTCCTTTCGGAAGTCACCACATGTTTGTAGGAGAGGTATTATGCATTGATCTTGATAATAAGTATATCAATGCAAGAGGTAGTTTTGATATTAATCAATGTAATCTTATCTCATATGCTAATGGCAATTATTATAAATTAGGAAAAAAAATAGGAAAATTTGGATATTCTGTAAAGAAAAAATAAAAATTTCTAAGAAAGGAGAAAAAATATGCAAGATATAGAAAGTTTAAAAAATCATATACAGTGTATTGACCAAGAAGCACTAGAAAAAGCAACAAAGTATGGAAGAACATTATCTTATTATGACATTTTTAGAATTTTAGATAATTATTATAAGAGAAATAATCCAAAATATGCAAAAAAGTGTAAAGAAAATGTGGAAGAATATTGTGATATAAAAATAATTAGAGCTGTAATGAGAAGGATATCTAGCATATATCATCCTGATTTATACGTAGATGAGAAACAAAAGGAAAAAAATGGAGAAATTATGGCAATACTAAATGGAATTAGTTCAGAACTGGAAAAAGATAAAGAAAAAATAGATGAAGATTTACGATATATACGAATGCGAGAGCAAGACGAAATAAAGCATAACATGACAGAAGAAGAGAGGAGAATAAACGAAGAAGAAAAGGAAAGACAAAAAAAAGCAAAGGCAGAAGCTTATAGAAAAGAGCATACGATTCATTATATGAGAAATGATGGAGAAAAAGTTACTGTAGTTAAAGAACCAGACAGTATCATGGAAAAGAAACCCCAAGATTGGTTTTTTACTACTTTTTATGAATATAAAATAAGAACTGAATATGAAGGAATGAAAATGGATTATGAATTGTATTCTGAAAAAGATTATATAGAAGAGATGAGAAGAAATCCTGGAATTGTATTTGCAGGAGCTTTTGGCAAGGAAAATATACTACATAGTTTAAGAGCGAATCAAGGACTTTTGATACAAGATGGTGATATGCAAGATAAAGAGTTGAAACATCATAGAACTTACTTTGGTGGCGGACGAAAAAAACTTACAGAAATAGGAGAAGCATCTTATGGCAAAGAAACATTTAAATTATACCGAATTGGAGGAGGAGCATATTATAAAAGAATTGTTATTGCAGGAGAAATTGACTTTTATAGAATGAAGGAAGACCCAATGTATAAAAAAGCCGTATGGAATAAATTACTAGATGTAGAAAGAATAAAAAAATATCAGGTAATGAAAGGTGTTTCGTTTGTTGGAGACTTGATAGAAGAAGAGGAGAAAATAGAACCATATATTCCTTATGATGTAGCTCCTTGGCTTATAAAAATGAAAGAAAAGCAAATGGAGCAAAGAGAACAAGGAGACGAATAAACAAAAAATAGGAAGCGATAGTTATTTATTGCTTTCTATTTTTATTGCTCTAAAAAATCAGCTTATATTTGACTTATTAGCTCGATAAACTGAAAAAGATTCTAAAAACAATTAAACATAATGTGTCTACAACATAACTTTTAGATACATGAAATATTAAATTTGTTTTTATAAATATTCTATATTATTTAAACTTAATATAAATTTAATATTTTACAAGAAAAAAAGCCATAAACGTTGACAAACATTGGAAATTGTGATAAAGTATTATAGCATGAATTTAAAAATTCAATCACATCGGTTTAAATAAATAGCTTCAAAAACTAAAATGGAGGTGTAGTTAAAATGGCTTCAAAAGGACCAAGAGAATCAATAACATTAGAATGTACAGAATGCAAGAGAAGAAATTATATGACAGAAAAAAATAAAAGAAATAATACAGATAGATTAGAAATTACAAAATACTGTAAATTCTGCAAAAAACGTACAGCACACAAAGAAACAAAATAACCTTTTAGGAGGAGAAAAATGGCTAACGAAACAAAAAAAAATAAAGAAAAAAAACATTTTTTTAAAGATTTTAAAGCAGAATTGAAAAAAGTTATTTGGCCAACACCAAAACAAATTGTAAATAATACAATTGCAGTTATTACCATTGTAATTGTTACAGCTATTATTGTACTTGTATTAGACTTAGCTTTTGAAGCTCTTAATATATATGGAATTAATAAGCTAAGAGATATTGTACCTGCCGAAGAAAATACATCAATATCAGAAGATATTGATAATAGTTCAGAAGAAAACAGTGAAGAGGTGCAAACAGATGGAAACACATTAGAAGAGGAGAATGTAGAAGAAGTAGAAAATACAGAAAGTACAGAAAATGAAGAAAGCCAATCAGAAGATACTAACCTAATACAAGAATAATTTTTAAGGAGGCTAAAATATGTCTCAAGCAGATGAAAAAATAGAGCCAAAATGGTATGTTGTTCATACATATTCTGGTTATGAAAACAAAGTAAAAACAGATTTGGAAAAGACTGTGAAAAATAGAGAACTAGAAGATTTCTTTTTTGATATAGTAGTGCCTATGGAAGAACAGATTGAAATCAAAGAAGGGAAAAGAGTAACAAACTTAAAAAAAGTTTTTCCTGGTTATGTTCTTGTAAAGATGATTGTAACCGAAGAATCGTGGTATATTGTTAGAAATACAAGAGGTGTTACAGGGTTCGTTGGTTCTGGAACAGATCCTATTCCATTAACAGAAGAAGAAATCAGGAACATGGGATTTGAAGTGCCAACTGTAAATGTCGATTATGAAGTTAACGATAACATAAAAGTACTAAGTGGACCATTAGAAAATTTTACTGGAGTAGTACAGGAGATTAATAAAGAAAAAAATAAAGTAAAAGTTTTAATTTCTATGTTTGGAAGAGAAACACCAGTAGAATTGGAATTTAATCAAATTCAGAAAATATAGAAAAATAAAATTATTCAAAAAAAGGAGGCCATAAAAATGGCAGAAAAAGAAGTGAAAAATGTAATTAAACTACAAATAGAAGCTGGAAAAGCAACACCAGCTCCACCAGTAGGACCAGCTTTGGGTTCTAGCGGTGTAAATATTATGCAATTTGTAAAGGAATTCAACGACAGAACAGCCAATCAACCTGGAATGATTATACCAGTTGTTATTACAGTGTATGCAGATAAATCTTTTGAATTCATTACAAAAGTTCCACCAGTTGCAGTTTTAATTAGAAAAGCTCTAAAAATTGAAAAAGGTTCTGGAAAACCTAACAAAGATAAAGTCGCAACTATTACACAAGAACAAATAAGACAAATTGCAGAGCAGAAGATGGAAGATTTAAATGCAGCATCAATAGAAGCAGCTATGAGTATGGTTGCAGGAACTGCTCGTTCTATGGGTGTTGTTGTAGCAAAATAAGTTATCAATAAAATTTGATAAATATATTAGTGGGAGGGAGAAATCCCGTTTGTACCAAAAGGAGGAAATATGAAAAAAGGGAAAAGATTTCTAGAAGCTGAAAAACTCTTAGAAGCTGGAAAAAAATATAGCATAGAAGAAGCTATAGATTTAGCGTTAAAAATGCCAAAGGCAAAATTTGACGAAACTTTGGAGTTACATGTAAAATTGGGAGTAGACTCAAAACAAGCAGATCAACAAGTAAGAGGTACAGTAGTACTTCCTAATGGAACAGGTAAAACGCTAAAGGTATTAGTATTTGCAAAAGGAGATAAAGCGAAAGAAGCAGAGACAGCAGGAGCTGACTTTGTAGGAGCAGAAGAATTAGTTCCAAAAATAGAAAAAGAAAATTGGTTTGATTATGATGTAATTGTTGCAACGCCAGATATGATGGGCGTTATAGGAAGACTCGGAAAAGTTTTAGGACCAAAAGGCTTAATGCCTAATCCAAAATCAGGAACAGTAACAATGGATGTTAAAAAGGCTGTAGCTGATATAAAATCTGGTAAAGTAGAATACAGATTGGATAAAACAAATATTATTCATTTAGGATTTGGGAAAGTTTCTTTTGGAGCAGAAAAACTAATAGAAAACTACAATACAGTTATGGAGGCTATTATTAAGGCAAAACCATCAGCTGCAAAAGGACAATATATTAGAACAGTAACCATATCTACTACAATGGGACCAGGTATCTTTATAGACCAAAAATAAACATATATTATAATAAAATAAGCCAAAGACAGTAGGCATATATAAGTCCTACCGAGGTATAATAAGGAGAACAAACTCTAAATATGCCTTGTGGCTTATTTAGGGTTTATTTTTATTGAATAGGATAAAGCAATTTTTTGCGTCAATAAATCTTTATGCTTCTCTGAGAACTTAAATATATGTAGCTATATTAAAAAGTAGAAGAAAGTTATCACGAAGCGAGATTTGTTCTTTTAAGGAGGTGAAAATGAAAAATGGCAAATGAGAAAGTTATTAAACAAAAGCAAGAGGAAGTTAGTAAGCTAGCAGAAAAAATGAAAGAAGCAAAACTTATACTTTTAACAGACTACAGAGGAATTAATGTGTCTGATGTAACAAACATAAGAAGCAAATTAAGAGCGATTAATGCAGAATATAGTGTTATAAAAAATAACATAACTAAAAGAGCATTAGCAGAATGTAAAATTGAAGGATTAGATGAATTCTTAGAAGGACCAACAGCTGTTATTATAGGCAAGGAAGATTATCTTGAAGCATCAAAAGTAATATATTCTTACTCAAAAGATAATGAATTCTATAAAATTAAAGCAGGTGTTATTGATGGAAAAGTAGTTCCTGCTGAAGAAATTATTACTTTGGCAAAACTTCCATCTAGAGAAGTACTACTTGCAAAACTTGCTGGAAGTTTACTTGGAAATATTACCAAACTTGCTATTGCGCTTGACCAAGTAAAGATCAAAAAAGAAGAAGCTTAAAGAGACTGAATACATAGAAGTTTAAAAATTAAAAAAAGAAAGGATTTTGAAAATGGAAAAAATAGAAAAATTATTAGAAGAAATCGATAGTTTAACAGTTATTGAACTATCTGAATTAGTGAAAGGAATTGAAGAAAAATACGGTGTGTCCGCAGTAGCTACTGCAGCACCAGTAGCTGGAGGAGGAGCAGCAGGAGCAGCAGAAGAAAAATCAGAATTTGATGTTGTATTAAAAGAAGCTGGAGCTAATAAAATTGCAGTAATTAAAGTTGTTAGAGATGCAACAGGATTAGGACTAAAAGAAGCAAAAGATTTAGTTGATGGAGCTCCAAAAACAGTAAAAGAAAAAGTAAAAAAAGAAGAAGCAGAAGAATTAAAGACAAAATTTACAGAAGCAGGAGCTGTTGTAGAATTAGCTTAATATAATAAAAAAATAAAAACACTGATAAAATTTTTTAGTATTTTGTCAGTGTTTTTTTGAACCAATATAATTTTCTAGACAAAATAATAAAAATAGTATATAATAAAAATGGATGTATTTAAGATGAACTTATTAAAAGGAAGGACATATGATGAATCAAATTCTTGTAACTGACCAAAAAAGATACGAAATAAAGAAAAACAATTGTGGCAAATTAAAAAATGGATGTAATATTTTAAAAATATCTTTTATTACAATATTACTATTTCTTTTATTATGCGTATTGACTTTTATGATTGTAAATTATACAGAAAGAGAAAATTCCAAACCATCTATTGCTAAAGTAGAAAAGCCAGTAGAAGAAGCAATGGAAGAAGAGCTAATTAAAGTTGTCTTAAATGAAAGCACAGAAGAAAAAATATATGTTGTAATTCCTAAGAAAAATAAAAGTATAGATGAAATGAAAGCAGGAGATATAGTAGACAAAAGTTTAATAAAAGAAGAAGAAACAGAAGAATACTTTTGTTCTTATGAAATACAAGATGAAACCTATACTAGAATAGATGGCAAATCATATTCTTCTAGTGCGAGAATTTCTTTAGACAATTTACGCTATATAAAATTGTTACACAATGGTTTTGATGGGAAAGTTTATGTTGGGGAATTGATTGTAAATGTTAGTATAGCAGATGATATTTTAGAAATATTT
This sequence comes from Bacillota bacterium, assembly GCA_963930325.1. Lineage (GTDB taxonomy): Bacteria > Bacillota > Clostridia > TANB77 > CAG-508 > CALXJM01. The sequence goes on from CAWVME010000114.1 coordinate 8,228, forward strand.
AAAATATTATATAAAGAGGGATACCAAATTGAGAAAATGAGATTAGTTGATGAATATGGAGCATCAGATGAGAAATCAATGGAAGATAATAATACCTCTGCTTTTAATTATAGAAATGTTGGATTTACATCAAAACTATCAAAACATGCTTATGGATTAGCAATTGATATTAATCCGAAACAAAACCCTTATGTATATGCTGATGGAACATGTGAGCCAGTAAGTTCATATGCTTATGTAGATAGGACTAATGGAAACTTAGAGCATATGATAGGACCAGGAGATTTATGCTATGAATTATTTATATCTTATGGCTTTAAATGGGGAGGTAACTGGAACGGAAATAAAGATTATCAACATTTTTATAAAACGTAATATGTTTTATAAATGAAAAATTGATTAGAATAAATTTTATAAAAAATAGAGGAAAATTTTTCCTCTATTTTTTATAAAGAAATTTTTCTAAGATACTAAAGAAATTTCTATCTTTTAAAAGAATTAATACAGCCATTGACAAATTTTTTATTTAATTATATACTATGCATGAAATATTATAGTATGAGATAAATTAGTATTATTTTATACAAGGATTAAGACAGAAGGGAATGGTTGGTTAAATTGAAAAAAATAAAAAAATTCTCAGTAATGATACTAATGATAATTATTACATTAATAATTGAAATAAATGAAACACAAGCAGTTACAGCAATAGTAAATGCAAATGGAGTAAGAGTAAGAGAAGAAGCAAGTACCGATTCATCTATTGTTCTTCACCTAGATAGAGATGCCGAAGTAACTCTGCTAGATCAAGAAGGAGATTGGTATAGAGTACAATATGATGAAACTGTAGGATATATACGAAAAGATTTATTAGCTGTAGATGATAATATCATGGTACCAAGTGATGCAAATGGTGCTAATGAAACAGCGGGATCAAACAATGAAACATCAACAACGCTTGAAGAACCAACAACTGGTAATCAAGAACAAGACAACAGTAATAATTCTTCTAATGAAGTTACAGGAATTGAAGTACATATAGTGCCAACAATATTTTCAGAAGCTATAGATACTATTGATGTGACAAAACAAATAAACATTGTAAAAGAAATGAACCATTGGCTATATATACAATATGAAAACAAAGCAGGCTGGGTAATAAAAGAAAAAGTGGAAAATATATCTCAAACTAATTCTACAGAAACTACTGGACAAGAAGTAGGAGAAAACATTTCAGAGGGAGACAACCAAGAAGAAAATATTCCGGCAGCAGAAGAAATAAGTAATGAAGGGAACTATCAAGAAAGAACTGCTTACGTTGGATCACAAAGTGGAGTTAACTTGAGAGAAGAAGCAACTACAAATTCGAATATATTAGATACTTTATTGGTAAATACAGAAATAAAAATTATTGGAGAAGAAAATGATTGGTATAAAGTAGAATATAATTCACAAGAGGGATATATAGCAAAGCAATATGTATCAGATGAAAGAGTACAAGTAACTACGACGACTTCTTCAAGAAATAGTGAAGAATCAAGAATTTCAGAAACAACATTCGATAGCAACAAAGAGGGAGAAAGAATTGCAGAATTTGCTTTACAATTTGTAGGATATCCTTATGTATATGGAGGGACAAATCCATATACAGGAGCTGATTGTACGGGATTTACGTATTATGTATATAATCAATGTGGATACAATTTGAGCCGTTCATGTTCAGTACAAGCACAAAGCGGAACAGAAATATCAAAAGAAAATTTACAGCCAGGAGATTTACTAATATTCAATAATGTAGCTAATACGAGTATTGGACATGTTGGAATTTATGTAGGAGACGGAACTTTTGTTCATGCTTCTTCACCAGAAAGGGGAATTTTAACTGACAAATTAAATAGTGGCTCTTACTTAAAACGCTATGTATGTGCAAGAAGAATTGTGTGAAAAATAAATACAAATAGGGGCAAATAAGGAGGGAAATAAAATTCAAAGACCAATTCTAATTATTTGCTCTTTTATGTGTATAGGAATTATAGGGGGGATATATATTCAAAATATTCTCCCTTTTATTATTACGAGTATTGTTTTGATTTTTTTGAGTAGATTTGTAAAACGAAATAGATATGTCCGTTATATTAAAGTGATTATAAAAAAAGAAGTTATTCTTGTTTTTTTATTGTGCTATTTGTTTTCAAACATACAAGTTAAATATTTAGAAAAAAAGTATAATACTTTTTACGAGAGGGAAAAGGAGATAACTTGCAAAGCAACTGTAACCAGTAACCCGAAAGAAGATACTTACAGTTATGAATATCAGATACAATTGGAAACAAAGCAAAAGCTATTACTAAAAATCAGCAAAAAAGAGCAGGATGATCTTTTAGAATATGGAGACTTTATTTATGTAAATGGAGCTTATAATATACCAACTGAGCAGAGGAACTATTATGGATTTGACTATAGCTTGTATTTAAAAAGTAAAGGAATCTATGGAACAATTCAGGCAGAAAAAAATCAAATAAGAGTATTAAAAAAAGATACCATACAGGGAATTCAAAAATGGGCGAATGAATTAAAGACTTTTATAGAAATAAAAATAAGAAAAGAATTAAATGAAGAAAATGCAAGCCTGCTATTAGGAATTTTATTAGGAGATACAAATAATCTTTCTGAAAATACAAAAGAGAGTTTTAGAAAAAGTAGTCTAGCACATATTTTGTCTGTTTCACGGCATGCACGTAAATTATTTAGTACTAGGGATATTGTTTGTGATGAGAAAAGTAGATTTAGGGAAAAGGACTATTTATATTTTTACTTCCGTGTTTCTATTATTTTTTATGTTCTTAACAGGATTTACCCCATCTGTTGTAAGAGCTTGTATAATGGGAATATTAAGCCTATTTGCAAAAATTCTTTATAGAAAAGTAGACATGCTTACTAGTATTTCTTTTTCATTATGTCTTATTTTAGCTTATAATCCGTATAGCATATTTGATATAGGGTTACAACTTTCCTATTTAGGAACAATTCGGGATAATAGCTTTTTCTAAGAATATAAAAGAATACCTAGAAAAAAAGATAAATAAATATATTAGAAATAAAAAGATAAAAGGAATTTCACTTCTATCTATGACTATTTCTGTACAAATTATGGTTTTACCAATAACAGTAATAACATTTGGACAATTGAATTTAAGCTTTTTATTTACTTTTGCATTATCTACAATTCTTGTTGCACCAATTATCTTTCTCGGCTTTTTTAATATATTTATACTAGCTCCATTATCGAATTTTATAAGTTTTTTTCTTTCTATATTACTTTTTATTTTAAATAGATTGGCAGAAGTAACAGCTAGCATTCCATTTTTAAATATATATGTTATAACTCCTTCTTATATATTAATATGTGTATATTATATATTTTTATTTACTTCTAATTATTTATACTCTATTTCTCACATAGAAAAAACAAAATTATCTAGTTTTCAAAACAAAATACTAAAATGCAAAAACCGATTCAAAAGATGGCTTTATAAAGTTAATAAAAAGAAAATAATAATAATTATTTTCTTTTTCTGCATAATCTTACAATTTGGCAAAGCTATGCCAAAAGACTTAAAAATTTTCTTCATTGACCAAACAACTCCAAATATGATACAAGGATTAAAAGGTATATTTGCAATAAAACCTTTGATTTCAATAGGAATATAGCCTTTTCTAAATTTAAAATGATTTAGAGAAGGCTATTTTTTTATGCCTAAATTTAGGAAATGTAAGAAGGGTGGCTTTGAATTTTAATAGCGAAATTTTTATATGTTATTAGAACTAGATTATAATAATATAAAAAAAAAATAGTATGCTAAAATTTTTTATTAAATATATGATTATTTACAAATTAAAAACTTGATAACAGGCCTAAAATAGTATATAATTAGACTAAAATTAGGAGGGTGCTTATGGATAAAGATTTAATTTATTTGGATACTTATGTATTACAAAAGGATATGAGAATCCGATTGCCTAAAAGTGTATTAAAAAATATGAAAATAGAAAAAGGTATTACTAAATTCCAAATTTACTATGATAAAATTAATGAAAGCCTTGTATTGAAACCAGAAAAAAATGAAAAAAAACAAGAAAATTTAATTTAGTTCATCTTAATATAAATCAATAAATTAATTTTGAATGGAGGAAGAATGTTTTATGAAAAATAAAAGAGTTTTGTCGCTTTTTAGTGGTTGCGGTGGAATGGATATAGGATTTGAAGGAAATTTTAAATGTTTAAAAAAATCAATAAATACTATTATTCATCCAAATTGGATTGAAGAAGATAATGGAGAATGGATAAGAACTAAAAATACCGGATTTGAAACAGTATTTGCAAATGACATTAGACCTGATGCAAAAGCTGCATGGGTTTCATATTTTTCATCAAAAAATAAATATGCTAATGATATATATCATCTTGAGAGTATAGTTAATCTTGTAAAAAGAGCTAAGGCAGGAGAAAAGGTATTTCCAGAAAATATAGATATAGTTACTGGTGGATTTCCTTGTCAGGATTTTTCGGTTGCAGGTAAACGAAAGGGGTTTAACTCTGATAAAAGTCATGACGGTGGACATTTAGAAGTTGATGAACCAACAGTTGAAAGTAGAGGACAATTATATATGTGGATGAAGGAGGTAATTAGTATTGTTCAGCCATCGGTGTTTGTAGCAGAAAATGTTAAGGGGCTAACAACATTGGAGGATGCGAAGGAAATTATAGAACATGATTTTGCAGATGCTGCAGACGGGGGGTATTTAGTTATACCAGCCAGAGTACTTCAAGCTGCAAATTATGGTGTACCACAGTCTAGAGAACGTGTAATATTTTATGGATTTAAAAGAAAAAATTTAAATAAAAAAGCATTAAATGAATTACAAAAAATAAAAATATCAGACGAATATGATCCATATCCTATTCCTACTCATGCATACAATATTGAAGGAAAAAATCTATATCCTTTTGTTTCATGCAAAGATGCATTATATGATTTAGAAGAACCAGATAGAGCAACGGATTTATCACAAACTAAATATTCTAAGGCGAAGTATATGCCAAAAGGACAGGGAAATATTGAAATAAAATTAGATTCAATTTCGCCAACAATAAGATCTGAACATCATGGAAATATTGAATTTAGAAGATTAAATAAAGAAAATGGAGGAAAACATTTAGAAGAATTAAATTTAGGATTAGAACAAAGACGTTTAACAATTCGTGAGTGTGCGAGATTGCAAACAATCCCAGATGATTATCAATTCATTTTACCAAAAACTGCTGATAATAAAGGGGTTAGTGCAAGTGAAGCATATAAGATAATAGGAAATGCTGTACCATGTATCTTGGGATATAATATCGCAATGAGACTAGCTGAAAATTGGGATAAATATTTTGAATAAAAAAATGCTGATTTGTTTTCAGCATTTTTTATTTAAATTATTCTGTAGTAGTATCATCAATTATAATTCTTTCATAAATTATATCTAAAGATCCGCCACGTTCATAATACATTTTCGCTTCTGGAGTTCCGTTAAATTGACCGTGACTAAAACGACATTCATTCCTAATAACTAGTGTTTGATTAGTTTTAGTATTTTTTATAGTTGTTAGTATATTTGCTTGCTTATCTGGAACGGATCCTTTTATAGATTCTATTATGATGTCATTTCCAAAGGATTGTATGTTAGGTACTTTCAAAATTGTTATCTCGCTATTTGTAGTTTTTGCATAATAATATTCTTGAGTATGTATTCTAAAAAATCGTGGCAACCCTGCATGATAGTTTAAATTTTTAGTTAATTCATCTGCTAAAGCATCAGAAGCAACTATAGCACAATTTTTTTTAGCTTTATTGTAATTAATATTATTTTCAAGGTTTTGATTTATAAATTTTGAGAATACGTGTTCACGGGTTTTAGAAGATGTTATATTTTCAAAATCTGTTAAAGTACAATTAATTGGTAAAATGGATTTAGCAATAAGACTACTGTTTTGAAAATACTCTAATATTACATTATTATCTTTTAAAGTAATTTGACTATTTTTGTGCTTAACTTTATTTTCATAACTCCATATACAATTATTTGATTTTAATGTGGTTAATAGCTCTTGCCATGTAGTATCAAACCATATTTCGTATTCATTTCTTGCATAATCATTAAAAATATGCCTTTTCGTATAATTAGAACCAGTATAACAATTTAATAATTTGTATAATACCATATTTTCTAAGATAAAGCTTTCTTCTTTTAAAGAAAATGCATAATTACCAATTGTTATATCAATAGGGTCTTCTTTTTGTGTATTGTTTCCTTGCCATGTAATAATATCATTTTTATCTATTTTAAAATAAGTACTTTCATAAATAGTTTTTCCTAGTTTATATCCATTATCTATAATTGTTCTTAATTCACTTGAAAAAATGGATACATCTTCAATATTATTTGCACTAGATATATCTCCAGATATTACTTCTCTAGCATATTCCATAAATTTTTTAGAATTATATAAGTCCTCTTTTTTAAATTGTATTTCTTGTTTTAATAATCCAACTGTTGTTGCAACACTTAATTCCCTTAAATGCGTTTTTATATCTGCCATTTTTTATTCCTCCTCTTTATTATTATTTTCTTTTACAGTTTCTATTATATCTTCAAGATTGCATCCTAATGCTTCACATATTTTTAGAAGAACATCTGTGGTCACATTTGCACCTTTTCCGAGTTTTGCTATAGACGCAGGACTAATGTTTG
>CAWVME010000115.1:0-9603 GCA_963930325.1 Bacillota bacterium
AATACTTACTATACAGATGGTTATCTGGTCATTAATAAAGATTTACATCCAGATATAGATTTAGAATTAGAAAATATTATGATACAATCAAATAATCCAGAAACATTGTTAAATGAAATAGAAGAAATAGATAATTCAATTATTACTTATAATATAGATGAACAAGTAAAAGAGCAAAAAGCAATGATTTTGGTAATTAATATTTTCCTATATGGTTTTATCGCAGTAATTACTTTAATAGGTGTAACAAATATCTTCAATACAATAACTTCTAATATGGAGTTGAGGCAAAAAGAATTTGCAATGTTGAAAAGTATCGGAATGACAAAAAAAGAGTTTAATCGAATGATACACTTAGAAACTATATTTTATGCTACAAAAGCATTATTTTATGGAATTATTCTTGGACTTTTGGGAACATTTGCTTTGTATAAGGCATTTTCTATAAAAATAGATCAAGGAGTATATATTCCATGGTATCCAATTTTACTTTCTATTATTTTTGTATTTATTTTAGTGTTTTTTATTATGAAATATAGCATGAATAAAATTAATAAGCAAAATACTATTGAGACTATTCGAAAAGAAAATATTTAAATAAAATAATATTTATAATTACATGTTTAATTAATCTATATATAGATTTCTTATTTCCTTTATGATATAATTTGCAAAAAGAAGGAAAATTATGAAAAAACTTATTATTGACTCTCGTATGAGGCAAATTGAAAAAGATATTTTAATTTCTTTAGGATACAATTTAATTTTAATACAACCTCATCCCGAATTGTATGAGGAAATTTCAGCTCATCCAGACATACAGCTAGCATGCATACAAAATTTATTAGTACAGGCTCCGAATAGTAATTTTATTTTAAATAATAGTGTGGTAGGATTAACAAAAATCGGAGCTAAGTACCCTGCAAGTGTTCCTTATAATGTATGTTGTATAGGAAATTATCTTGTACATCATAAATATACAGATAAAAAAATTCTAGAAATAGCTAATAAATATTCTATGAAATTAATCTTGGTAAAACAAGGTTATACTAAATGCAGTATAGCTGTTACTTCAGAAAATTCATGTATAACAACAGATAAGCAGATATATGAAAAATTAGTACAAATAGGGGTAGACTGTTTGTATATAGAAGAACCTAATATTTGCTTAATTAATAAAAATGGAGATAAAAGCCATATGAAGGGCTTTATCGGAGGAGCTACAGCATTATTAGAAAATAAGTTTATTTTGTTTGGTGATAAAGAAAATCTAATTAATTTAAAAGAAATTGAAACACATTTAAAAAAATATCATTTAAGGTTTATTCATTTCCAAGGCCTTCCAATTTATGACTACGGGGGAGTAATGGAAATGAATTAAAGGAGAAATAGTAAATATGGAATATATAGGAACATTATTTTTACTTTACCTTGTCTATTCTTTTATTGGATGGATTATAGAAGTAGTAGGAGAATTAATAAAACATAAAAAATTTGTCAACCGTGGATTTTTAATTGGACCATATTGTCCTATTTATGGCTTTGGTGCCATTGCTATCACACTTAATTTAACTAGATATTATAATAACTTAATTGTTTTGTTTACTATGGCTATTCTAATTTGTGGACTACTAGAATATTTTACAAGTTTTATTATGGAAAAACTTTTCCATGCTAGATGGTGGGATTACAGTAATATGAAATATAACATTAATGGAAGGATTTGTTTAGAGACTTTAGTTCCTTTTGGAATTTTAGGAGTACTTATTATTCAAGTATTAAATCCATTTTTTATACGCATATTGAGCAATATTCCATCTTTTGTTACAATAATATTAGCCATTTTGTTTTTTATCGATAATATTATTTCTTTTAAAATTATATTTAACCTAAAAAATGTAACTATGAAATTAAAAAATGGTGAAGAAGATGTACCAGAACCAAAAGACAATACTGAAGAAATCACAAAGAAAGTAAAAGAAATCTTAAAAAGTAAATCTTTATTACATAGAAGGCTTGTTAATGCCTTTCCAAAATTAAAATCTATAGTCGAAAGGAAGAAAAAAGAACGTGGAAACCAGCAGTAAAATTATTGTTAGATATGCAGAAACAGACAAAATGGGAATTGTTCATCATTCAGTTTATCCAATTTGGTATGAAGTAGCTCGTACTGATTTTGTTAAAGTGACAGGCTTGACCTATTCTAAAATGGAAGAAATTGGGCTCATGACACCTTTAGTAGGTTTGACTTGTAAATACATGCAGCCTGCTTATTATGAAGATGAGTTGATTATAAAAGTAAGCATTGGAAAACTTACTCCAGTAAAAATTGAATTTCAATATGCTGTATATAGAGAAGGAGAAAATAAACCAATTAATACGGGAACTACAGTACATGCTATTGCTGGAAAAAATTTAAAACCAATCAATTGCAAAAAAGTATTTCCAGAAATTTACTCAAAATTAGAAAGTTTAATAGGTTAAGATATGCAATTAGAATTATTAAAATCAATTTCCACAAATTATATAGGAAAACATATTTATTATTATGATGAAATAGATTCAACCCAAATAGAAGCTAAAAGATTAGTTCAAAGCAAATTGCCAAATGGCTGCATTTTTCTTGCTAACAATCAAACAAATGGCAAGGGGACAAAAAACCGAATTTGGTATACAGAAAGAGGAAAAAATTTAACTTTTACAATATTACTTTATCCAACGTGCTCTATGGAACATCTAACAAAATTAACTATCAAAATTGCACAGAGCATTATAAAAACTGTGAATGATTTGTATGGATATAATCTTGAAATTAAAAGCCCAAATGATATTATGTACCATGGGAAGAAGTTGGGCGGAATATTAACAGAAAGTGCTACTATTGGTAAGAGTATTTCTTATTTACTTATTGGAATTGGTATTAATATAAACCAAGAAGTTTTTGAGAAAGGAATAGAAAATACAGCTACTTCTTTAAAAAAAGAATTCCATGTAGAATTTAGTAGAGAACAAATTCTAATGGAATTTTGTAAAATATTTGAAAAAGAATATGAGAAAATGATAAATAAATAATTACTTAGAATTCAAATATTCTTCTATTTTATCTGCTGCATTTTTTCCTGAACGACTTGCCCAAGCAACAGTTGAAGTGCATTTTGCAATATCTCCTCCTGCAAATACTTTTTCAATAGATGTTTTATAATTTTCATCAATTTGAATATAACCTCTTTTATCTAATTTTAATCCTAAGGATTCAACTACGCTTTTTTCAGGTTTTGAGCCAACTGCCATAACTACATAGTCCATATCTAAAAAGAAATTACTATTTTCAATATCTATTGGAACTTCTCTTTCTTGACCTTCTACTTTTACGAGCTCTGTTTTTATGCATTCTACTTTTTTTACTATTTTATTTTCATCTCCAAGAATTTGCACAACATTAGTTTGAAAACAAAACTTAATTCCTTCTTGCTTTGCATCTGCTATCTCTTTAGGTTCTGCTGGCATTTGTTTTTCTGCTCTACGATAAAGAACAAATACTTCTTTTGCCCCCATACGATTAATAGTTCTAGCTGTATCCATAGCTACATTTCCGCCACCAATTACAGCAACTTTCTTATTTTTATATTGAGGATGATTTCGTGTTTCTAATAATTCATTCCCACTAAAAACACCTGTCAAATTTTCTCCATTTATTCCCATCTCCTGACAACAATTAGCACCAAAGCTTAGAAAAATAGCGTCATATTGATTACATAAGCAATCTAAAAAAATGTTTTTACCTAATTCTGCATTCAAAATTACATTTATTCCTAAATCGGTAATTTTTCGAATTGTTGCTCTAACGACTTTTTTATCTAATCTAAAATTAGGAATTCCATGAACAAGTAATCCACCTAATTGATCTGATTTTTCGTAAATTGTAACCAAAAATCCCTTTTGTGCTAAACGAGCAGCACATGTAATACCAGCTGGTCCACCACCAATTATAGCAATTTTTTTGTTAGAGCTTTCATAGTATTTTTTTAATTTACTATTGTTTTTAATAGACCAATCACCTACAAATGCTTCTATTTTTCCAATAGGAGTAGGTTCTCCTTTAATTCCTCTAACACAACTTCCCTGGCATTGTTTATTATGAGGGCAGATTCTTCCACATATAGCAGGAAATACAGTTGTTTCAGATAAAATTTTGTATGCTAACTCTATATCTCCTTGCTTTACAGCTTGTATAAAATCTGGTATAGAATTATTAAGAGGGCAGCCTTTTACGCATGGTCTGGTTTTACAATTTAAACAAATATTAGCTAATTTTTGTATTTCTTCTAAATTATCCATTTTTTCACCTTCGTTTTTAAGTATACTATAAAAGTTTTTTTTGTCAAGAAAATGACTAATTATAAAGGTTTTTTCTTATTCGACTTGACCGGTCAGTCTAATGATTTTTTTCTGATTTTATTGTATAAATATATAAGTTTAAAAACAGGAGAAAGAGAATGTATTCAATTGAAATTCTAGGTAATGGTTATTGCCTGCCAAAACATAAAATAGAAAATGAAGAATTAAATACTACTTTTTCAATTGATTCTAATTGGATTTATAAAAGAACTGGAATTCAATCTAGATATTATATAGAAAAAGAAAAAATAGAAGATTTAGCTATTGGTTCTGTAAAAAATTTGTTAGAACACACAAGTTTCTCTATAAAAGATGTTGGGATTATCATTGTTGCAACTACTTCTACTTCGAAATTGATGCCAGGTATTTCATTTGCAGTTCAAAAATATTTTTCCATTGACAATTGTTTGTGCTTAGATATATTAGCAGGTTGCAGCGGATATATTAATGCATTTGATATTGTTAGAAAATATATTGCTTTAGGAGAGGTAAAATACGGGTTAGTAATTGGCGCAGAAGTGCTTTCAAAATATCTTGACCAGAAAGATATTAATACAGCTGTTCTACTAGGAGATGGTGCAGGAGCTACTCTTATAGGAAGAACTAATAATAATAAAAAATATGCAGCTTTTATTGAAAGTGACTGGAAAGATAATGAAATTTTAACTTGTGCAAATGATAAAAAAATTTTTATGGATGGCAAAAAAATATATAAATTTGGTACTACAAGAACAGTCGAAAATATAGAACAATTATTAAAAATAACAGGAGAAAAATTAGATGATATTGCCTATATTATTCCACATCAATCTAATCAACGTATGTTAGAAAGTATGTGTAATAAATTAAATATTTCAATAGAAAAAATGTATATAAATTTAGAAAGAGTTGGAAACACTTTTTGTGCAAGCATTCCTATTGCCTTAACCGAAATGTATGAAAGAAAATTGTTAAATGAAAAAGATAAGGTTATTTTTCTTGGTTATGGTGGAGGATTGAACTTGGGAAGTATTTTATGTGAAATTTAAGGAGGAAAAAATGAAATTAGGATTTGTTTTCCCTGGACAAGGTGCTCAATATGTTGGTATGGGAAAAGATTTATATGATACTTATGAAGAAATACGCACTTTATATGATAAAGCTAGTACAATAACTGGAAAGGATATAGCAAGACTAACTTTTGATTCTTCAGAAGAGGAATTGTCTCAAACAAAGAATACACAAATTTGTATTTTAACTATGAGTTTAGGAATATTAGAAATATTAAAATCTAATAAAATAAAGGCAGAATTATGTGCGGGTCTTAGTTTAGGTGAATACACAGCACTTATATATAGCCAAGCGATTAATTTAGAAGATGGACTAAAAATAGTGGAAAAAAGAGGAACATTTATGCAAGAAGAATTACCTTATGGAGATTGGAGCATGGCTGCTATACTAGGATTAGAAGACGATAGGGTAAATGATTTATGCTCAAATATAACTTCTGGTTTTGTTGTTCCTGCCAACTATAATTGCCCTGGGCAAGTAGTTGTGTCGGGAGAAAAAAATGCTGTATTAGATGTTATTGAGCTTGCTAAAAATTATGGTGCTAAAAGAGCTATGGAATTAAAAACTAGTGGACCTTTTCACACAGAAAAATTACAAAAAGCTTCTGAAAGTTTAAAACATGCTCTTAAAACAATGCATATTAACCCACAAAATGCAACTCGTGTAATTAAAAATATAGATGGACTTCCTTATAAAGCTTCAGACGATATTTATACAATATTAGCAAATCATGTTACACATCCTGTACAGTTTAGTAAATCAATACAAACTATGCTGGACTTAGGTGTAGACACATTTGTTGAAATTGGACCTGGAAAAGTACTATCTGGATTTATAAAAAAAATAAACAAAGATGTGCAAATATTTAATATTTCAGATGTTACAACATTAACTCAAGTCATGCAAACATTAAAAAAGGAGGATTAAAATGGAAGAAAAAAAAGTAGCATTAATTACTGGAGCAACTAGAGGCATTGGAAAAGAAATTGCTTTTGAATTAGCTTTAAATAACTATTCTATAGCAATAAATTATAGAACTTATGGAGAAGAATTAGAAAAATTAAAATCTGACATAGAAGCAGTTGGAACTAATTGCATACTTGTTCAAGGAGATGTTTCTTCTTTTGAGGAATGTAAAAACATGGTGGAAGACACTGTAAAAGCATTTGGCAAAATCGATGTTTTAGTAAATAATGCTGGTATTACTAAAGATGGATTAATTATGAGAATGAAGGAAGAAGATTTTAACTCAGTTATAGACATAAATTTAGTTGGTACTTTTAATATGACAAGAAATGTTATTTCTTATATGCTAAAACAAAAAGCAGGAAGAATCATTAATGTTTCTTCTGTTGTAGGAGTAGCAGGAAATGCTGGCCAAACTAATTATGCTGCTTCAAAAGCAGGAATTATTGGCTTTACCAAAAGTTTAGCAAAGGAAGTAGCTAGTCGAAACATTTTAGTTAATGCAATCGCACCTGGATTTATTGCAACAGATATGACTAATGTATTATCAGATAATGTAAAAGAAGAAATTTTTAAACAAATACCACTTAAAAGAATGGGAACAACAAAAGAAGTAGCAAAAGTAGTTAAATTTTTATGCTCTGAGGATAGTTCTTATATTACGGGGCAAGTTATTCATGTTGATGGCGGAATGGTTATGTAAAAGAAAGGGGAAGAATATAATGAATAGAGTTGTAGTAACAGGCTTGGGAGCTATTACACCAATTGGAAATAGTGTAGAAGAATTTTGGAAAGGAATTAAAAATGGAATTTGTGGAATCGATGAAATAAAGTCTTTTGATACTACAAATTTTAAAGTGAAATTAGCAGGAGAGATAAAGAACTACAATCCTGAAAATTACTTTGATAAAAAAGCCTCTAAAAGATTGGACAAATTTTCTCAATATGCTATTATTGCAGCAAAAGAAGCACTAAAAGATAGTAATATTAATATGGAAACAGAAAATGCAGAAAGATTTGGAGTTGTTGTTGGCAGTGGAATTGGAGGGCTTATTACAATAGAAGAACAAGTTAACATATTAACAGAAAAAAGTCCAGATAGAGTTTCTCCAATGTTTATTCCTATGTCTATAGGAAATATGGCAGCAGGAAATATTGCCATTGAAATAGGAGCAAAAGGAGAAAGTCTTTCTATTGTAACTGCTTGTGCTTCGGCTACACATTCTATCGGAGAAGCATATAGACTAATTAAACATGGTTATCAAGATATAATATTAGCAGGTGGAACAGAAGCTTCTATAACTCCGATAGGAATTGCAGGATTTACAAATATTAAAGCTCTTTCTTTGGAAACTAATAAAAATAGAGCAAGCATTCCATTTGATAAAGAACGTAGTGGATTTGTTATGGGAGAAGGTGCAGGCGTTCTAATACTAGAAGAGTTAGAGCATGCTAGAAAAAGAGACGCTAAAATTTATGCAGAAATAGTAGGTTATGGTGCAACTTCTGATGCTTATCACATTACTTCTCCTGCGCCTGATGGTGAAGGAGGAGCAAGAGCTATGTCAAATGCTATTAAAGATGCCGGAATTACTCCAGAACAAGTAGACTATATTAATGCACATGGTACATCTACTCATTTAAACGATAAATGTGAAACTTTAGCTATAAAAAGTGTATTTGGTAAAGCGACTCAGAATGTTATGGTAAGTTCTACTAAGAGTAATACTGGACATTTATTAGGTGCAGCAGGTGGCATAGAAGCAATTGCATGTGTAAAAGCTTTGGAAAATTCTTTTATTCCGCCAACAATCAATTATAAAATACCGGATGAAGAATGTGATTTAGATATTGTTCCAAACAAAGGAAGAAATAAAGAGATTTTATATGCAATGTCAAATTCTCTAGGATTTGGTGGTCACAACAGTAGTATTTTGTTTAAAAAATATATTGGATAGTAGGGAGGATATTATGGAATACGAACAAATAAAAAAATTAATGGAGGATATGGGAAATTCTAAATTAACTGAAGTAGAATTAGAATTTGCAGACGGAACTAAATTAAGCATGAAAAAGGATACTTCTAATATTGCACAAATTATTCCTACAACTGTATCGAATACGGTAATAGAAAAAGTAACTCCTATAGAATCAAATGAACAAGTGGAAGAAACAAACATTGTAAAATCTCCTATGGTGGGTACATTTTATTCAAGACCTGCACCAGACAAAGATACTTTTGTTCATGTCGGAAGTAAAGTAAAAAAAGGAGATGTGCTTTGCATTATAGAGGCAATGAAGCTTATGAATGAGATAGAATCTGAATATGATGGAGAAATAGTAGAAATACTTGTAAAAGAAAATGAAATGGTAGATTATGGGAAACCACTATTTCGTTTAAAAAAATAGCTGTCGCTCATTCTTAGAGCAACAGCTACGGGAATTATCGAATGCGGGAAACTTTAAAACATTGTTCTGGTTTCAAAGTTCTGGACTGATAACCCATTTTTCGAAGAGTTGACTTGATTAACCGATGGCTGTATTTGCCATAAACTTCTGGTATGACAAGAGTTGCCTCTTCAGGTTCATCTTTGAGAGCTAGCCAAAAAATTTTAGCAAGTTCAAATGCTCTTGGTTTCTTGTGTGGCGGAAAAAGTTTCACTAACTCTTCTCGCTTCATGGATATTCCCTCCTATCTTAAATAGTATTACCATTATAACATAAATAATAAAAATAGAAAAGAGGTATTTATTATGTTAAATATAAAACAAATCATGGAAATCATTCCACAAAGACATCCATTTTTAATGATTGATAAGGTAGAAGAATATATTCCGCGGACAAAGTTGTATTGCTTATAAAAATGTTTGCATCAATGAATGGTATTTCCAAGGACATTTTCCTTCAGAACCAATTATGCCAGGAGTTCTTATTATTGAAGCTTTAGCCCAAACAGGAGCAGTAGCAATCCTTTCCTTAGATGAATATAAAGGCAAGAACGCATTATTTGGCGGAGTAGATAAATTGCGTTTTAAAGAGAAAGTTGTTCCAGGAGATGTATTAAAACTAGAGGTGAAAATTATTAAAAGAAAAGGTTCTATTGGAGTAGGAGAAGCTATTGCCACTGTAAATAGCAAAATCGCTGTAAAAGGTGAATTAACATTTGCAGTAGTATAAAGGAGGTTATAA
>CAWVME010000116.1:0-3399 GCA_963930325.1 Bacillota bacterium
TTATTTACCACCTAACTTTCTGATATCCTGTTGTATTGATTTTATTACTTCTTGCTCTACTTCTCCTGTATTTTTAGCATGAAGATAAGCAGGAGTCATGTATGGTTGCGCAGCTTGTCCTTTCCAGTCACCTTTATAAGATATTCCGTTCTGGCCTATCTATATTGCTTTCTCTTCCTCTTTGTCCTGTTCCGAAATTCTGGATAAATAGCGTGGTCACAATTTGTATAGGTTTTGCAATTTATTTCGCTTCCATTTATTTCTCCATCTTCTTTTATAGAATTTCTTAATTCTCCTGTATCAACTGGGCATAAGAGTTTAGCATTCTTCTGTACTTTTTTCATTCCTCTTCTACCACCTTTAAGACAGGACTGCTTTATATCCCCGCCTAAACCAGATAGTGTAGAAAATAGTTCATCTAGTCCTTGTATACTAGCCATCTTTACCACCTTCTACTAAAATAGTAATATGGCTGTCGGAAGGAACTAGACTTTTGATTTCATATTCTTTATCGTTATAAACAAGAATATTGCCAATTTCAGCTACTGTTTTATCACAAGTAACTATTGCATTGGCTTCTATTTCTTTACCATACTCTTGCTGGATATATTCTCTTGTGCTAAATTGGAAATTACCTTTGAAGGTATCAATCTTCTCTAGTTTACCGTTTCCAATTACCGAGCCTTCATCGTCTTTTATAGTTCCTTCTGTCCATATTTCTATATCTTTGTCATAAAAGGTATCAGCTATTGCTTGTTTAAATTCATCAGGTATTTTCATGGCTACCTCCTCACCAGCGAATATATGCATACATAGATATTTCATCTTTATTTTTCTCTATGTATTTATCCATGTTTACATCATCTGCTGTAACCGCTCCTACATCTTTAAATGATACAGATTGATTAGCATCTGTCATTGAGGATACAACTTGCTTTCCTTTGCCATATCCATTTTTGTAGAATACAGTACAGTTCATTGCATATCTAATAATTAAATACTCAAGTTCTTCTGGAAAATCTATTCTATTGCAAATAGATTTTATTTTATTAGTAATATCATCAATATAACCTTGTATTTGCTTATCCTGACTTGTATCTGTTATACCAAGCCTTTCTTTTACTTTTTTTAATAATTCCATCAAATCACCTACTCTTGCGGGTTTTGTGGAATTTCTTTTGCTTTTATCATTTCTATAATTTGAGCTTTAGTTGTATTTTCTGTATCTTCTATTACTATTTCTAATTCTTTTGCTTTAGATAGTAATTCTTCTTTATTCATTTGCTCAATTTTTTTATTTTTATTTTCTTCTACTTTTTTCTGCTTTCCACATCTTTCAATATGAAAGGGAAGTATTGGCTCTGAAAACTCTTTGCCACATTTTGGACATTTCATATATAAGACCTCCTAATAATTAAATTAAGGCAGATTTCTCTGCCTTTTATTATCCCAATACTCTTGCTGCTAATGATGGGTATAATGGTGCAAAACCATAAATAGTATCGATAGATAACATATTTTTCTTTGTTTTCATATCGTATCCGTATGTTACTCTTAAATTTAAACCTCCATAAGAAACAACATAAGAATCTTGATTTCCTACAGGTAGCTCTAATGGTCTTGTAACAAATGCAAAAGCATTTTTATTAAACACTAAATTAGCAACATGTCCGCCTGCTGTTTTATCTGCAAATGTGACTTCTGTTTCAGCTTCTATGTCTTCTACAACTGCTGGATAAACTTTTGCAGTTATTACACCTGTAGCTGCTGTGGCATCTTCTGTAACAACATAAGATTTATTATTTACTATAAATACATCCCCTGCAACTAATGTTTCAGAAGCTGTGCCACCTTTTAAAGTAATAGTTTCGCTTCCTTTTACTGCTTTTGCATTTACTTTTGATGTTGCGACTGCTGTAAAAGTACCAGCTTTATGTACTGCGACTTGTTGTGACATAAAGTTTTCCAATCCTTGTATTCTACCAATAGAACCTTCTCTTAATGCTTGTGTTGAGCCTGATTTTTCAGCATTTAATATAGCATCTATCACAGAAAATTTAACATCTGCATCAGGATCCCATACACCATATCTATCTTTTAACGGTGCTTTAGCTTTATTTAACACCCCTCTCGCTTCTGCTATCACATCAATTGTACTTGGAGTTGTTCCAGATGTACCTAACGTTTTATAAACATGTTTGTACATTCCTAAGCCCTCTTTATTTATTTTTTCTGCAATAGCTACAATAGCTGGTTCTAAAACATCGTCTCTAAATGTTACTGGATCCATTGTTAATTCTTTTGATGTAATTTCAGTAGAAACGTCAGCTATCTTATCCATTTTTACCAACACTTTATCTTGGTTAATTTCTTGAATAGTTACCTCATCTTTAAAGTCCTTTGCTTCAAAAACAGCTGGTTTTTTTACTTGAATTGTATCTCCTTCTTTTACATATTCCTTTGAATAATCTGTCCTAAAAAGAGCTGGCACTACTAAATTATTTTTTAATATAGGCAATGCCTCTCTTGCTATTCTTTGACAACTTAATAATTTATTTGGCATAATAAAACGCCCTCCTTCTATTTATTATTTTTTTCTTGAAGTGCGAAATATTCTTCGTCTGACAACTTATCTAATTCATCATCGTCTAAACTTCCGCCTTCATTTTTTCTTGGATTTCCTCCATCATTTTCAACACCTTTATTTAAAGTGTTATCAATATCAAATAAATAAGCATCACTTTTCTTTAATGCTTCTATTTGGTCGTCAAATCCTAAAAGCTTGTCTCCATCTAGTTTAATCTTCTCTAAATCAAGATTTGCTTTCACCGATTTAACATTTTTAGCTTTAGCATTATTGATTGCTAAATCTATTTTGCTATCTAGTCTTACTTTTTCTATTTCAGCTTTTGATTTATCTTCTATTTCTTTTTTCTTAGCCTCATAGTCAGCTTGACTTATAGCTCCTTTTTTGAAGTTTTCATATTCATTTTGAATATTTGTGTTAGTTGTTTTTAGCGTTTCAATTTCCTTATTTGCAGTTTTTAATTTTTCACTAACTTCATTAAAGTCTTTTGCAGGTTTAAAATATTTTGGTAATTCTTTAGAGATTTTTCCCTCTAAATCCTCTGCATTTTCTACTCCTGCGTCTTGTAATATTTTCTTTAACCATTCCATAATTGGCCCTACCTTTCTAGCTTATTTTATTCTGGTGCTACCAGTACGAAAAGTTGCTTTATTTGTATTCCCACAAGCAAATGGGTAATTTGTTTATTTTATTTAATGCCTAACTACAATAAACGGCATAAAAATAAGACGTATTTCTACGTCTTTTATTTATAATTTTAAAATATTAATAACTTATTTTTGTTCAAAATATTCGCAAATTTCTTTATTATT
>CAWVME010000117.1:0-15289 GCA_963930325.1 Bacillota bacterium
ATGCAAAATTAATGGAAGACTAGTAACTGTAAATGAATTAAAAACATTTATGGAAGACAAAATAGATATACACGGTCAACATGAAAATCAAACGTTGTTTAACACAAATTCTCATATAAAATTATTAGATGAATTTGCAGGGAAAGAAATAATAGAGATAAAGAAAAAATATCAAGAAAATTACAAAAAAGTACAAGAAATGAAAAGAGAAATAGAAAAAAACTATGGAGATGAAAAAGAAAAAAAGAGAAAATTAGATTTACTTATTTATCAAAAAAACGAAATTGAAATGGCACATTTAAGACTAGAAGAAGAAAATGAATTGGACATAAAAAAGAAAAGAATTTCACACGCTGAAAAGATTGCAGAAAATTTGAATATAGTAAATCAAACAATTGGAGAAGAAGCACTAAATTATATTGGAATAGGGCTTAAGAGTTTAGAAAAAATTGCTCAATTTGGGAGTGAATACGAAAATTCTTACAATACTTTACAAGAAACTTACTATACAATGCAAGAATTAGCAAGGGATATTAGTAAGTTTAAAGAAGATATGGAATTTGACGAAGAAGAAAAGCGAGAAACCGAGGAAAGAATAGACACTATTTATTCATTAAAAAGTAAATATGGAAATTCAATAGAAGAAATTTTAAATTACAAAGATGAAATTAAAAAAGAAATAGAAAAAATAGAAAACTCAGAAGAATATGTACGCAACTTAAAGATGATGGTGCAGGAAAAAGAAGAAAAAATGGAAGAACAATGTGAAATATTGCATCAACTTAGAGAGTGTGCTGCTAAAGAATTAGAAAGTAAAGTAGACGAAGAACTAAAAGATTTAGAGATGAAAAATGCATGCTTTTTAGTTCAAATAATAGAAACAGAAGAATTTACAATAAATGGAAAAGAAAAAATCGAATTTCAAATAATTTCAAACAAGGGAGAGATTGCAAAGCCATTATCTAAAATTGCATCTGGAGGGGAAATATCTAGAATTATGTTAGCAATAAAAAAAGTTTTAGCTGATGTAGATGAAGTGCCAGTTTTGGTATTTGACGAAATTGACACAGGAATTAGTGGAAAAGCAGCTAGTAGAGTAGCTGAAAAAATGAAAGAAATCGCGAAAAAACACCAAGTGCTATGTGTGACTCACTTGGCAAGTATTGTTGCTAAAGGAGAACATAATTATTACATTCACAAAATAGAAGAAAATGGAAGTACTAAAACTAAAATAGAAACTTTAAAAGAAGAAGAAGTAATTAAAGAAATTGCAAGAATTGCAACAGGAGAGCTTACATCAATAGCGCTAGAACATGCAAGACAATTAAGAATAAATGCTTAAAAAGGTTAATATATTTCATACAGATTAAAACAATTAGGCTTTACAGATACATAAAATTAGTATATAATAATACTGATTTTTAAGAGTACTATTAGTATTGGTTGGGAAAGGATGATATAAATGGAAGAAAATAGACAAGAACAAGAAATAGATATGAATCATTTAATGAAAATTCGAAGAGAAAAGTTAGAAGAGCTACAACAGCAAGGAAAAGATCCATTTGAAATTACAAAATTTATTAAAACACATAGCAGTGGAGATATAAGAAATAATTATGAAACTTTAGAACAAAAAGATGTTACCATTGCAGGAAGATTAATGGCAAAGAGAATTATGGGAAAAGCTTCTTTTTGTCATATTCAGGATGAACAAGGTAAAATACAATGTTATGTTAGCACAAATGATTTAGGAGAAGAAAACTATAAAGAATTTAAAACTTACGACATAGGAGATATTGTTGGAATTACAGGATTTGTGTTTAAAACTAAAACAGAAGAAATTTCAGTTCATGCAAAAAAAATAAGTTTGCTTTCTAAATCTTTAAGACCATTACCAGAAAAATTCCACGGGTTAAAAGATACTGACTTAAGATATAGACAAAGATATGTGGATTTAATTGTAAATCCAGAAGTAAAAGAAACATTTTTATTAAGAACTAAACTAATAAAAGAAATTAGAAGAATATTAGATGAAAAAGGATATTTAGAGGTAGAAACACCTATTTTAAACACCATACTTGGTGGTGCTAATGCAAGACCATTTATTACACATCATAACACATTAGATATTGATATGTATTTAAGAATTGCAAATGAACTATATTTAAAAAGACTGATTGTTGGTGGATTTGAAAAAGTATATGAAATGGGAAGAATGTTTAGAAACGAAGGAATGGATATAAAGCATAATCCTGAATTTACTTGTATTGAACTATATTCTGCTTATCAAGACTACCATGACATGATGGATATAACAGAAGAGATAATTTCTACTATGGCAAAAAATGCATTAGGAACAACCAAGATTACATATCAAGGTACAGAAATTGATTTAACACCTGGATGGAGAAGAACTACTATGATAGATAGTATCAAAGAAGAAACTGGTGTTGACTTTAATGAAATTAATACAGATGAAGAAGCAATGCAAGTAGCTAAAAAGTTGGGAGTAGAAATAGATCCGATAAAAACAACAAGAGGAGAAATTATTAATCAAATTTTTGAAGCAAAAGTAGAAGAAACGCTTATTCAACCAACTTTTATATGCGACTATCCAGTAGAGGTATCACCACTTACTAAAAGGAAACCATCAGACAAGAGACTAACAGAAAGGTTTGAATTGTTTATTGGGGCTAGAGAATACGCTAATGCATATTCAGAATTAAATGATCCAATTGATCAATATGGGAGATTTTTAAAACAAGTAGAAGCACGTGAAGCAGGAGACGAAGAAGCTAGTATGATGGATGATGACTTTATTATGGCCTTAGAATATGGAATGCCACCAACAGGTGGATTAGGAATTGGAGTAGACAGGCTAATTATGCTTTTAACAGATTCTGCATCTATTCGTGATGTATTGTTATTTCCAACTATGAAACCTTTGAACTAATTTAACTAATTTTGAAAAATTTCGAAAGACTATAGGGGGACTTAAGTTATGCCATTATCAAAAGCAAAAGAGTATATACAAAAATATGGATTAGAAAATAATATAATGGAATTTTCCGTTTCGTCGGCTACTGTTGAAGAAGCAGCCAGAGCGATAAACTGTAGAGAAGAAGAAATTGCAAAGACATTATCGTTTATAGTAGATAATAAACCAATATTAATCGTGGTTTCTGGAAATTCAAAAATAGATAATGCTAAATACAAAATGGAATTTCATGTAAAAGCAAAAATGATTCCTGCCGATGATGTAGAAAAGTTGATAGGACATGCAGTTGGCGGAGTCTGCCCATTTGGAGTAAACGAGAATGTGGATATATATTTGGACAATTCACTAAAGCAATTTGAAGTCATATATCCTGCTTGTGGAAGTTCAAATAGTGCAATTAAATTAACTATAGATGAATTAGAAAAAATATCTAACTATAGAAAATGGGTAGATGTCTGCAAAATTGTTTAATAAAATACAGATAAAAAGAGTTGAACAGAAGCCGATATCAGCTCTTTTTTCTTGTATAGGGGCAAAATTGTTTTTTCTATACAACGAAGAAATAACGATGAGAAGAAAAATTTTTACATATATTTTTAGAATTTTTAAACTTTTTAAAACAATAAATAATCTAATAAATGTAAATAAAAAATGTAAAAAGTAATAATATGATAAATGTAACAGAAAAGAGGAACAAAATGAAAACCAATGATAATGTAAAAAAAGGAAATATTAAAATATTCATTTTTATAATAATATTAATTACAATAATTTTATTACTAATATCGCTTAGTCTTACAAAAATTTTAATTTCAAACTTAAATAAAGAAAAAATAGACAATATAGATATAAAAGAAGAAAGTGCCATAATAGAGAATACTAAAAAAACTGAGAATACAACCATAGAACAGAATATTATTGAAATAGTAAATACCAATGAGACACAAAATAATATAGCGGATAAAGAAATAGATATAAAAGAAGAAAGTACAAAAGAAAGTGTAAATAAGCCAAGCAATAATAAAACTAGAGAATTTAAAGAAAATGTAGCGTTTATAGGAGATTCAAGAACGCAAGCTTTTTTGATGTATACTGGATTAACTAATGTTACAGATTATACTAACATAGGCCTTATGGTAGATACTGCTATTACTAAAAAAATTGTAACAAATAGTAATGGAGAAAAGATAACGTTACTAGAAGATTTGAAATATAAAAATATTGACACAGTATATATTATGCTTGGAGTAAATGAATTAGGCTGGGTGTACAGTAGCATATTTATTAAAGATTATGAAGAGTTAATAGATAAAATAAAGGAAATAAAACCAGATTGCGAAGTTATATTACAATCGATTATACCTGTTACGAAAACAAAATCGGATAATGACAGCATATATAATAATAATAGAATAAAAGAGTATAATACTTTGATTAAAGAAATGGCAAATAGAAAAAAAGTTAAATTTATTGATTTAGTTCCAATCCTAACAGATGAAAACGGCAATTTGCCAGAGAATGCAAGTCCTGATGGAATACATCTTAATAAAGAATATTGTTTAAAATGGTTAGAATATTTAAAAAATAATTAAAGCTTGATTAGGAGAAATAGAAAATGGGAAAAAGTATGATAATACTACTAGCAATAGTAATTGCAATAATTGTTGTAGGAATAGGAATTGTTTTTACAAATAAGAACAATAACATAAATGTAGACATGCCAAAACTAGCGGAGGCATTAATTAATGCACAAATATTTGAAGATGATTTGAGTGAGATTGATAGGGAGAGTGTAATTAAAAAATATAATTTTAGTGATGAAAATATTAAAAATATCAATTCATATGTCGGAACAGGTGCTACATCAGAAGAAATACTAATAATAGAATTGTCAGATCAAAAAGATATAAATAGAATGAAAAAAATCATAGAAACAAAAATAGAAGAAAGGAAGATAGATTTTGAAAATTATTTACCAAAAGAAGTATATAAATTAGAAAATTATAATTTAGAAATTAGAGGGAATTATATAATTTTATGTGTTTCAAATGATTATGACAAAGCAAAAGAGATAATAGATATATATATTAATGGATAAAGGAAGTTAAAAAAGTGCAAGATGTAAAAGAAGTATTAATAGATTATGTAAAAGATAATCAAGAAAAATTATATAGAATCGCATTTAGTTATTCGAAAAATGAAGAATCTGCATTAGATATTGTTCAAGATGCAATAACAAGAGCATTAAAAAATATAAGCAAACTAAAAGAAGAAAAATATGTAAAAACTTGGTTTTATAGAATACTAATTAATGAATGTTTACAATATATAAAAAAGAACAAAAGAATAATTACATGCGAGTTGCAAGAAATAGAAGATAAAATAGAATGGAATGACGATATAAATATTGATGATATTAAATTATATGAACATGTTCAAAATTTAAATGCAAAATTAAAAACAGTTATAATATTAAGATTCTTTGAGGATATGAAAATAGATGAAATAGCTAGAATAACTAAAACTAATGTAAATACAGTTAAATCAAGGCTATACAAAGCATTGGAAGAATTGAACAAGTTAATTAAAGTTTAATAGAAGGAAAGGGATAAATGTGAAAGAAATTGAAAGAGCTAAAAAAATCTATAAGGCTATAAAAACACCGAAGCAGTTAAACTATGTGATAAATAAAACTCTATTAAAAGAAAAAAATAAGAAAAAGGATATGGCGAGATACATAAAATATGTGATATCAACTGCGACGTGTATGTTCTGTGCTTTTATAGTTATGATTAATGTAAATCCTAGTTTTGCAGCTAATATTTCAGAAATACCGATTATAGGAAATATAGCAAAAGTATTTACAATAAAAGAATATAATAAAGAAGATAGAGAAAAGTTAATAAATGCTAAAATACCAGCATTAGAAAATACTGGAAATACAGAATTAGAGAAACGAATAAATTATGAAATAATGTTAAAAATAAATGAGGTATTAGACGAAGCCGAGGAAAGAGCTGCAAAATACAAAGAAGCTGTTATTGAAACAGGTGGAAAAGATGAAGACTATCAGCCGATAAACATACAAGTAGATTACAAAGTAGGTTATTCAAGTGACAAAATAGTATCATTTATAATATTAAAATCAGAGACTTTAGCAAGTGCATATACAGAAATGTATTATTACAACATAGATATAGAAAATGGAAAAAAACTAAATTTAAGAGATGTGTTTGGGAATGATTATAAAGAAATAGTAAATGAAACAATATATAAAGAGATAGAAAAAAGAAGTAAAGACGAAAATAATATATATTTTACAGAAGAGGATGGTGGATTTAAAGGAATTGAAGATGAATATCAAAACTTTTATATTAATCAGGATGGGAAAGTTGTAATTGTATTTGAAAAATATAAAATAGCACCGGGCTATATGGGCACACAAGAATTTATAATAGATAAACAGATATTTTAGAATTTAACTCTTACTAGTTTTTACATAGTAAGAGTTAAATTTTTTACAAAAAATAATACGGAGTCATGTACATTATGAAATTAGCTTACATAATTAGTAAATATATGGAAGTGAAGAACATATAAAATAAATAATAGGAACAATATTTTATGTAATAATGCATAAATGAAACAATTAACTAATTTGAAAAAATTGTGAAATAATTTGAATTTTTATAAAAATGTGATATAATAACAAAGGCTATATAAACTAAAAAACTTTCAAGAATAAGAATATAATTAGGAGGTAACTATTGTTTAACTTTACTTTTGATAATAGAACCGTATGGATTATAGTAGCTGTTATGCTACTATTGGGATTGATGACATTTTTGCAAAGTGAAAATGGAATACTTGGATTACTATTTACAATACCAGGAGTATTGATCGCAATTACTTTCCATGAATTTGCACATGCTTATGTAGCAGATAAATTAGGAGATACTACACCAAGATCACAAGGAAGACTAAATTTGAACCCTTTAAAGCATATTGATCCAATTGGCTTTGTATTTTTATTAGTAGCAGGATTTGGATGGGGAAAGCCAGTTCAAATTAACAGTAGAAATTTTGACAGAAATATGCCTTTAACAAAAGCAGAAGCAATTGTGGCAGCAGCTGGACCAATTATGAATTTCATTTTGGCTTTTATACTTTTAGTTTTATCTTATGCTCTTTTAAGAATACCAGGATTTGGAGGACAGGTTGCTTATATTATCCAAATTATACTAAGCTATGCAATTGTTATAAACATTGGACTGGGAGTTTTTAATCTAATTCCTTTACCACCTCTAGATGGTTCTAAAATATTAATCCATTTTTTACCATATAATGGTAGACAATGGTTTTGGGAAAATGAGAAAATATTTTATATTGTGTTTTTATTAATTTGGGTAACAGGAATTTCAGGAAGCCTTTTAACACCAATTTTTAATGCTGTACTTACAGGAATGGATTTTATTGTAAGTAGCTTGTTTAGCTTGTTTTAAATTATTTTATACATTGGAAGGGGAATGAGACTAGAAATGAAAAATACTATCATACTAGGAATAGAATCTAGCTGTGATGAAACCTCTGTAGCCGTTTTGAAAAATGGCAGAGAGGTTCTTTCTAATGTGGTAAATTCACAGATAAAAATACATGAAATTTATGGAGGCGTGGTACCAGAAATAGCATCTAGAAGTCATGTAGAAGTTATTAATCAGGTAGCAAAACAAGCCTTAAGCGAAGCAAATATAACATGGAAAGATATAGATGCTGTTGCATGTGCTTATGGGCCAGGATTAGTAGGTGCTTTACTTGTAGGTGTGTCATATGCAAAGGCATTAAGCTTTGCATTAAACAAACCACTAGTAGGAGTAAATCATATAGAAGGGCATATTGCAGCAAATTATATTGCACATATGGAACTAGAACCTCCTTTTATATGTTTAGTGATTTCTGGAGGTCATACACACCTAATATATGTAAAAGATTATACAGAATTTGAAATTTTAGGGAAAACAAGAGACGATGCTATTGGAGAGGCTTTTGACAAAGTGGCAAGAGTAGTTGGATTAGGATATCCAGGAGGACCAAAAGTAGATAAATTAGCTTTAGAAGGAAAGGCAATAATTAATTTACCAAAACCTCATTTTAATAATTTAGATTTTAGCTTTAGTGGACTAAAAACAGCTATTTTAAATTTATATCATAAAGAACCAAATACTAGTAAAGCAGATTTATGCGCTAGCTTTGAAAAGGTAGCAACAGAAATATTAGTGGAGAACACTTTAAAAGCAACCAAACAATTGAATATATCAAAAATTGTTTTGGCAGGAGGAGTATCAGCTAATAGTTATATACGTAAAGAATTCATTAAATTAGAAAAGGAATATGGAGTACGTATATATTACCCAGAAATTGCGTTATGCACAGATAATGCAGCTATGGTAGGTGCTGCTCGGATATTATAAATATAAAGCTGGAAAGATATCAGACTTAACATTAAATGCTGTGCCAAATTTAAAAATAACAGATTAGAAAGAGGAAATAAATGAGTTTATATGCTATAGGAGATTTACACTTATCTTTTGGAACTAATAAACCAATGAATATATTTGGCGAAAATTGGGATAACTATGAAGAAGTTTTAAAGAAGAATTGGCAAGAAAATGTGAAAGAAGAGGATACTGTAATTTTGCTTGGAGACTTTTCTTGGGCCACTTATTTAGAAGAAACAGAAAAAGATTTCCATTACTTAAATTCGCTTCCGGGAACCAAAATTATGCTTAAAGGAAACCATGACTATTGGTGGGCGACTGTTAATAAAATGAAAAAATTTTTACAAGAAAAACAAATAGGAAATATTGAATTTTTATATAATAACAGTTACTTATACAAGGACTATATTATTGCAGGAACAAGGGGATGGTCTAATCAAGATAGGGAGGAAGACAGAAAAGTAAAAAAAAGAGAAAAAATTCGTTTGGAATTATCTATTCAAGATGGAATAAAAAAATATGGAAAAGATAAAAAAATTATTGTTTGTACGCATTATCCACCGTTCGGAGAGAAAACAGAAGACACAGATTTACTAGGAACGATGAAAAACTACTCTGTAGAAAAATGTCTGTATGGGCATTTACATGGAATAGCACATAATGATGCGATACAAGGAAAAATAGATGGAATTGAATTTTTATTATTAAGTTCGGATTTTACAAATTTTAAATTGACTAAGATATTGGATTGATAAAATAATAAAAGCGAAGTTAAAATTTTATTTTAGCTTCGCTTTTTAAGTCTCATAATTAAATTAAATTTTGTTTTTCACTGCTTTTAGCATACTTTTTCAATTTTTCGTATGCTAAATAGTTAACTGTACCAGCAGGGAAGAGACCATCTTTGTTAGCAGTACCAGCTGGAACGCCAGTTAAAATTTCGATTCCTTCTTCAATGTTAGAAATAGCATAAATATGAAATTTCTTATTTTTTACCTGTTCAATAAGTTCATCTGATAAATGTAAATTTCTTACATTTTGCACGGGGATAATGACTCCATGAGAGCCATCTAAACCTCGCATTTTACAAATTTGATAAAATCCTTCAATTTTTTCATTTACTCCACCAATTGGCTGAATTTCGCCTTTTTGATTGACAGAACCTGTAACTGCTAAAGACTGCTTAATTGGAATACCAGATAAGCTAGATAAAATGGCATACAATTCTGCGCTAGAAGCGCTATCTCCATCAACACCATTATATAATTGCTCAAAGCACAGACTAGCAGTCAAAGAAAGAGGCATGTTTTGTGCAAAAGTTTCACCTAAATACCCGGTCAAAATTAAAATTCCTTTAGAATGAGAAGAACCTGACATATCTACTTCGCGTTCGATGTTAACTATTCCGCTTTTTCCAACATAAGTATTAGCTGTAATTTTAGATGGCTTTCCAAAAGAGTAATCACCAATTGTCATAACAGTTAGCCCATTAATTTCTCCTACTTTAGAACCACTTGTAGAGATAAGCAGAGTATCTTCTTTAATCATTTCTAAATATTTTTCATCATATTTTTTTATTCTTTCTATTCTTTCATCCAGAGCTTTTTGAACAAATTCTTTAGTAACTATTTTTCGTTTGGCAAATTTTGCCCAAGTGGAAGCTTCTCCTATAATTTCTCCTATTTCATTAAATTTTGTGGAAAGCTTTTCTTTGTCATTAGCAAGCTTTGAAGAAAATTCAACAATTTTAGCGGTAGCAGATTTATCTAATGGTAGTAAATTTTCTTTTTCACAAAAGCTATTTACGAATTTAGCAATTTTTAATATATTTTCTTCTGTTCTAGGAGCTGTTTCTTCAAATTCAGCTTTAATTTTGAAAAGTTTACGAAAGTCAGAATCTAAAGATAAAAGAGTATAGTATAAATTGGCATCTCCAACAAGTAGAACTTTTACATTTAAAGGAATTGGTTCGGGTTTTAAAGAAACAAGCACCATAGAAGAACGTTGATCAACCGTATTTTCTATACTTAATTCCTTTACTTTTAAAGCTTTTTTCAGAGATTCATAACAAATTTGGTTAGAGACCAAATCTTTAGCTTGTAATAAAATATAGCCTCCATTCGCTTTGTGAAGTAAGCCTGGCTTTAACATGGTATAATCAGTTTTTAAAGCTCCATAGTGATTTTCATATTCTAATCTACCAAAAATGTTATGATAAGAATAGTTAGAGTCCATAATTACTGGTGAACCTTCTAAAGTACTATTGTCCACAAATAAATTAACTCTATAATTAAGCCATGGTTTCGGACTTTCTTGCCTTGGAGCAGCAGAAGCTTTGAAATCCTGTTCATCTGCAAGAAATAAAGGAATGTTTTTTAAAATATCGTTTTTTATGCTATCTAAAAATTTATTAATTTTTTTATTTCTTTTAAATTTACTTTTAATGTTAGTAATGTGAACACTTACCGTAAGAAGAGCAATATTTGATTGCCATTCTTCAATTTTTTTATCAGCTTCTTTTTCTATAGATTTAATTTCATTAATAGCAGCCATAATTTGTTCTTGTACAATATTAGACTTATCTTCGAATTGTTTCTTTATTTCTGGAGATAATTTTTCAAAATCTTCTTCATTAATGGTAGTACCATTAATAACAGGCATCATATAAATGCCATTTTGAGCAGTTTTTACTTGAAAACCATGTTTCATTGATTTCTGGTTTAATTTTTCTAGTAAAATATTACGTTTTTCCTCATATTCTTGCCTAATGAGAGTTTTTTCTTTTTCAAAATCTTCATTGTCAAAGGTTCTTTTTATATCTAGTTTAATATCTTTGATAAAATCAGCCATTGTACTTTTAAATTCTTTTCCTTGTCCTGCAGGAAGAGAGACAGCAATTGGCTCATTGGGATTATCGAAATTATATATATAACACCAATCATTTGGAACTTTTTCCTTTTTGGAAATAGTATCTAAGTAATTTTTCGTGTACATGGTTTTACCGACGCCAGTAGGACCTTCAAGATATAAATTGTAACCTTTTACATCAATATTTAATCCGAATTCTAAAGCCTTAATACCTCGAGATTGTCCATAAATTAAATCAGTTGAATCAAGTTCATCTGTTTTTTCAAAGTTAAAAATTTCTGGATTGCAAACTTTTTTCAAATCTTTGTATCCAAGTTCTACACTTTTTTTCATTTGTTACCCTCTTTCTAGGTGAAAACACCTTTATAATATATATTTTACTTCATCAAACTTCGAAGTTTTAAATTTTATTTAATTAAAATGTTTATAAATTTTATATTAAGATAAAAATAATGTCATGATGATAGCAGATTCTATATGCTGATAATAATTTTTTCGAAAGCCAAGCTCTTGAAAGCAGTGATTGCGGTATAATTTTATAGCTTCAGTATTATTTTCATTTACCTCTAAAGTAATAGAAATAAATTGGAGCTTTCTTGCAGTATCAATAAGAAATTCTAATAATTGACTGCCAATACCTTGTTTACGGAAAAGTTTTTTAGTGACGATATTTGTAATATGAACATCATCAACAGATTTCCACAAACTTGCAAATCCTACAATTTGTTTTTCATATTTTGCAACAAAACATAGTGAATCAGGATTTTCAAACTCTGAAATTAAAATAGAAGCATCCCAGAATTCGTCAAAATCTTTCTCCCATATAGGCAATATACAATTTAAATCTTCTTCTGTCATATTGCTAATTTGTATTTTCATGTAAATCCCTCATTCTTTCGGCTTGTGATTTACGCAAATACATAGGAAGCAAAGTATCTGCAGTTTCACTGATACCATGTAACCATTTTTTAAAACCGCAAATACCTAAATGATATGCATGTAATTCTTGCAATGTAAGAATTTCTGAGTGAAAAGAACTAAGCAAATCTCTATGTTTGATAGCACCATCCCCAACAAGATAAATGGGAGAGTATTTTTTCAAAGTTTTAGTAACAAATTGAATATTATCTGCTAAATATGGCTCTTGTAGTGCATAACAAGAATCAAAAATTCCGCAATATACTTGGTCATTTCTGGCATCAATTAAAGCAGCTATATATGATTCGTTAGTGGGAGTTACTTGATAAGCAAGTGCTTCTAGAGAACTAACACCAACTACAGGAATATTATGAACTTCTGCTAAAGCTTTTACAGTAGCAATTCCGATACGGATTCCAGTAAAAGAGCCAGGGCCTTTATCACAAACAATCAAGTCAATTTGACTTAAAGAAAGTTGACTTGATTGTAACAGCTCTTGTATAAGAGGCATTAAATTTTCAGAATGTGTTTTTTGATTACCAATGTTTAATTCTTTTTCTAATTTGGAATCTGTAAGTATTGCTACACTACAGATAGAACTTGCTGTATCAACGCTTAAAATTTTCACTTAGAACCTCCTTTACAATATGCATATAATGATTTCCATAAGGATAAAACTCTAAAATTCTCTCATCTTCTTTATTTTCTTGGCGTAAAAAGCAAATTTTTAAATAATTATCAGGAAGAATATCTTCTAACAATTCACCCCACTCAATGATACAAATCCCATTTAAAAAGTATTCTTCTCCACCAATTGCAAAGAATTCGTCAACAGAAGATAATCTATATACATCAAAGTGATAAATTGGAGGGGCATTTTGAGGGAGGTATTCATTTACAATAGTAAAAGTAGGACTAGAAATTTCATCTCCTAAATGAAAAAATTCTAAAATTCCTTGTGTGAATTTTGTTTTTCCACTTCCTAAATCTCCGGATAAAATAAGAATATCACCTTTATTTAAATATCTAGCTAATTTTTTTGCAAAATTTAGAGTGTCTATTTCAGAATTTGATATAAACTTATCCATGCATTTCACCTTTATATTTTAGTATACGCATATTTTATATTAGTATTAAAAATTTGTAAATAATATTGGACTAAATAATTAAAAAAATAAGAAAAATATATTGACTTTTGTAATCTCGTTGTAATAAAATTGTAACATAAATGAAAAATATTTTTTTAAAAATCCTATTGTAGTTTTTTGTAAAAGAATGTATAATAATATATGATATAGGAATTAAGAACACATAGGACAAAGGAGGGAAGTTTACGTGTCTATATTCAGAAAATCTGGCATAGTAAACGTAAAGATGGTAATTACGGAAGAAAAGATTTTGTCAAATATTGATAAAATCCAGAAAATGATTAATCCAAATAGTAAAAAACAAATTGTACAATTAGATGAAGATGAATATTTTAAAGATTTAATAGAGTCTATTAAGACTTATTTAATAGAATATCCTAAAAAGAAAAATTTCCCAAAGAGTGTATACAACGCAGCTTATGAGTTGGTAGAATATGCTACAACACAATTTGAAGAAAATACAAAACAAATTGAAGAACTAATTAGACAAAGAGAAAATAACATAACAACTGCTGGAAAATTAAAAGAACTACTTAAAATTGTGGAAAACAAAGAAAAAAATTGGAAAGAAACATTAAAAGCGGAATCTGACAATCTACCAGAAGATATGGTAGAAACATTATCACTCATTGGAAGATGCAGAGTTAAAACCTCAGATAATTATCAAGATGCTATTAAATTAATTAATGCAAGAATTAGCAATCTAGAATCTAATTTACATATTGAAATTGATATGGAAAGAATTGAAGATAAATCAAAGGCTTTAAGTTATATAGGAATTGAAATTGCAGAAGCTTTAAAAGTAATTCCAACACCAGTAGAAGAGCCAGAAGAAACAATGATAGAAAACATAGCTACAGCAGAAGAAGAAAATTATATCAAAGAAACTACCATAGAAGTAAAACCAAGCTTGTGGCAGAGAATTAAAAACAGCAAAATTGGAAGAGCAATTAGTTATATTATGAGAGCGAGAATCGTAATAGAAGTGCCAGCGTTGCCAGAAGGAAGAGGAGAAAAATAAAAGAAAAAGTCATAGCCCCTATGGATAAAAAATATCTGTAGGGGCAGATTACGTAATAGGAGTAAACATGCAGAAAATTTTTGTAGAGGAAAAAAACTGGAATAAAGAAGAAAATAGAATAATAATTACAGGGGAAGAAGTAAACCATATAAAAAATGTACTAAGATATAAAGAAGGAAGCAAAATAGAAATTAAAATTATAGGAGAAGATCTTCCTCAATTTTTATGCGAAATTATAAATATAGAAAAAGCAGAAATATATTGCAAAGTTATAGAGAAGATGGGACAAGATGCAGAATCTGGATTTTATCTCCATATTGTCCAAGGATTACCTAAGTCAGATAAAATGGAACAAATTATTGAAAAAGGAACAGAACTAGGGGTAAAAGAATTTACACCTCTTAATTTAAAAAGATGTGTAACAAAAATAGACGCAAAGGAAGAAAAAAAGAAAATAGAAAGATGGCAAAAAATTGCTCTTGCTGCAGCTAAACAATGCAAGAGGAACATAATCCCAAAGATAAATAGCATACATAATGTAAAAAATATATTTGACATATTAGAAGAATATGATATAGTAATAGTGGCATATGAAGAAGAGAAAAAACAAACTTTGAAAGAAGTGATTAAAGAATATAAAGAAAATAAAAACATAAAAATTGCGATTCTTATTGGCCCTGAAGGAGGACTAGAAAAACAGGAAGTGGAAGAACTTATTGAAAGAGGTGCAAAAGCAGTAAGCTTAGGGAAAAGAATTTTACGTACAGAAACAGTTTCTATTACTTTAGCTAGTATTCTTATGTATGAATTAGGAGACTTTGGAGGATAAAAATGGAGGAAA
>CAWVME010000118.1:0-16243 GCA_963930325.1 Bacillota bacterium
AACAAAAAACAAATAAAAGTAAATTCAGAATATGAAGTAGAGATAAGAGCTAATATGCTTGTAGCAATTGACTTAATAAAAAAGAAAATAGAAAATAAAGTATGTGCGATTGATATTAATGATTATATTTGGAGTCAAGGAAGAAATAAAACTATGAAGTTAAAGCCATATCATCTGACTAGAAATACCAATTATTAATGGAAGTAGCAAATGGTAAATATATAGATTTGTCAGAAATAATCTAACAAATTATGGAGGAAATGAGAGCAGAGTTAATGTGTGCATAGAATGAAAGAAGCAAATTTAATAATACTATTTGAGCATTTATATAAATTTGTTTCACATCATTGACTAATATACATTTTTGGATTATAAAAAATAAAAATAATATTTCATAATAATGAATTTATGATATAATTTAAAAAACTTTATTTTTAAACTTTAATAGAAAAATGAATGGAGAGAAAAATGGTATTTAGCAGTATTGTATTTTTATACATCTTCCTACCAATAATGTTATTTTTATATTTTATCGTACCTAATAAGTTGAAAAATGCAGTAATGATATTAGCAAGTTTAATATTCTTTGCATGGGGAGAAATTAGATATATTTTTATCATGCTATTACTTGCTATAATGGACTTTTGGTGTGGAAATAAAATTAACAAATATTGGAATGATAAAAGGAAAAAGAGAAAATATTTATTAATAGATGTAATAGTAAATTTACTTATATTATTTTTCTTTAAATACGCAGATTTTATTATAGGCAATATAAATATGATAACAGGGTTAAAAATTCCATTACTAAACATACCATTGCCAATAGGAGTTTCATTTAATACATTTCAATCATTATCATACATTATTGATGTATATAGAGGAACAGTAAAATGCGAGAAAAGTTTTTATAATTATTTAGCATATACTACACTATTCCCACAAATAATAGCAGGACCAATAGTAAGATATGAAACTGTTGACAAAGAACTAGAAGTAAAAAACATAAGCATAGATAATTTTTCAAGTGGAACAAAAAGATTTATTATAGGACTAGGGAAAAAAGTATTAATTGCAAATAATGTAGGGGTGCTATGGAATGTAATTGAAAAAGGGAGTTATGGAGAACTAACTGTTTTATTTGCATGGATAGGGATAATCGCCTTTGCACTTCAAATATATTTTGATTTTAGCGGATATTCAGATATGGCAATAGGACTAGCGCAAATATTTGGGATGAAATTTGATGAGAATTTTAATTATCCATACATTGCTAAAAGTATAACAGACTTTTGGAGAAGATGGCATATAACATTAAGTAATTGGTTTAGAGATTATATTTATATTCCATTAGGTGGAAACAGAAAAGGAATTAAAAGACAAATCATAAACTTACTTGTTGTCTGGTTTTTAACAGGGGCATGGCATGGAGCCTCATGGAACTTTATTATATGGGGAGTATATTTTGGCGTAATATTAATACTAGAAAAACTATTTCTGCTAAAGCTTTTGGAGAAGCTACCTAAATTTTTGGGACATATATATTCAATAGTACTAATTCTTGTAGGATGGGTTATTTTTGCATTTGAAGATTTAAATAAAATATATGAATATATAAAAGTGATGTTTTGCATTAACCAAGCAGAACTATACAATGCAGAAGCATTATATTATCTTAGAAACTATTTTCTAATAATAGTAATTGGAATTATATGTTCTATTCCAATAATAAGATATATAAAAGATAAGCAAAAGAACAAACAAAGAAAAGTAATCGCAAGTGTATTTGTATCTATTATATATCTAGCTATATTTTTACTTTGTACAGCTAGCTTGGTAAGTGATACATTTAATCCATTCCTGTATTTTAGATTTTAAATTAAAAAACAAAATTTGGGGGTAAAAATATGGAAAAGGCAAAATTAGAAAACATTATTTTCTTTTTTATGTTTATAATAACATGGCTAGCTATCATTTTTATTAATTTTATAATGCCTAAAAAAACATTCTCAGAACAAGAAAACAGAATGCTTGCGAAAATACCTACGTTTAGTATAGAAAAGTTAGTCAACGGAGAGTATGCAGAAAAATTAGATAATTATATAAATGATCACTTTGTATTTAGAGATAAATGGTTAAAAATAAAATCATTTATGGAAGTAGCAACAGGCAAACAAGAAAATAACGGAGTATATATTGGAAAAGATGGATATTTATTCGAAAAATTTGAATTTACTAATGATGATAAAGAAAACCTAAAAAAAGCAGCAAATGCAATTAATAATTTTGTGAATGAAATAAAAATTCCGACATATTTTATGCTGATTCCTAACTCTATTTATATAAATAAAGAATATTTGCCAGAAAATGTAGAAGTATACCCACAAAACGAAATAATAGAGGAAATGTATAAATTATGCAATACTAATAACATAGATGTTGTTAAAATTTTGGAGGATAACAAAGATCAATATTTGTATTATAAAACAGATCATCACACAACAAGTCTCGGAGCATATTTAATATATGTAAAATATTGTGAAGCTTTAAACATTTCTCCTATAGAACTAAAAGAATTACAAAAAGAAATAGTTTCGGAAGAGTTTTTAGGTACTTTTGATTCAAAAGCACAAATATATAATCAAGAAAAGGATACAATATTTATATATAAAAACGATAATAACACTAATTTGAAAAATGTAATATATGATAAAGAAACTACGAAAAGTATATATAATTCCGAGTATTTGAATAGTAAGGACAAATATGCATATTTTTTAAATGGAAATAACGCAAAAGTTGTAATAAAAACAAACATTAACAATGGAAAGAAATTATTAGTAATAAAAGATTCATATGCTCATAATATAGCACAATTTTTATGTCAAAACTATGAAGAGGTACATTTTATAGATCCAAGATATTATAAAGAATCTATTTCTAAATATGTAGAGGAAAACAATATAACAGAAACATTATTTTTATATAATGTTTCAAATATAAAAAATGATGTTCACATTAGGACAATAAGATGATATTGTGCTATACTTGTTTTAATTTTTTACATGTGATAGACTATATTTATAATAAATAGAAAGGGGAATGTAAATGAAAAAGAAAATATTTTACGTAATATTGATAATTATAGCAATTATAACAGTAGCTGTAGGAGTTTTTTTCTTTGCAACAAAAAACAACAAGGAGGTAAATATAGATTTACAACAATTAAACACAACAATTTCAGAAAAAGCACCATTTAATGAAATGGTTACAGCAGACATTACTATTGAAACATTAACAACATTGTATGAAATAAGTGCTGAAGATGTCGAAGAAGTAATTGGTAAAATGCCATTAATGAATGTGCAGGCTAGTATGTACTTAGTAATAAAAGCTAAAGAAGACTCCGTAGATGCTGTAAAATCAAAAGTAGATCAATATGCTTTAACGCAGGAAGAAATGTGGGAAAAATATTTACCAGAACAATACGAACTGGTAATGCAAAGAAAAACTGGTGTTAATGGAAACTATGTTTATTTATTCATTAGCGAAAACGCAGCAGAATTAGAAACATTGCTAAAACAATAAAAACAATTTCTAGATGGGAGATAAAATTGAAAAAAATCATATTAAAAATAGAAGGAATGACTTGTAGTGCTTGTTCTAATGGCTTAGAAAAATATTTGAAAAAACAATCTGGAGTTATAAATGCAAGTGTTAATTTAGTTATGGCAAATGCACTTATCGAATATGACGAAACTATATTAGATTTAAAAAAACTCGAAAGTTTTGTGAAAAAAGCAGGATTTAAAAGCTTAGGAATTTATAATAATAAACTAGAAGAAAATAAAAAAAATACAGAAAAATCTAAATTTATTTTTTTTGGCATACTTGCAATTATTTTGCTTTATATTTCTATGGGACATATGATTGGATTACCAGTTTTTAATATAATTAACATGCATATTAATCCCTTAAATTACGCTATTATATTATTTATATTAACTATTGCATTTGTTATTTATGGATGGGATATTATAAAAAATGGGTGTAAAAATCTTTTATATCGAATGCCAAATATGGATACATTGGTAGCTATTGGAGTCATTAGTAGTATTGTCTATAGTATTTATGGCATAATAATGATATTTAATGGAAAAATTTCTTATGTAGAAAATCTTTATTTTGAGTCAGCAGCAATTGTTATATTTTTTATTAAATTGGGTAGATATGTAGATAATATCAGTAAAGATAAAACAAAAGAGGCAATTCAAAAATTAGTACAAATTACGCCTAATAAAGCTATTATTAAAGAAAATGGAAAAGAAAAAGAAGTAACTATTGACGAAATAAAAAAAGGGGATATTGTAATTAGCCATGCAGGTGATAGAATATCTGTAGATGGCGAAATTATTCTTGGAAATGCACATCTAGATGAAACTTTTTTGACAGGAGAAAGTAAACCAACAAGTAAAAAAGCAGGAGATAAAGTAATTGCAGGAGCTATTAACTATGATGGATATTTAGAATATACAGCTGAAAAAATAGGGAAAGACTCTACTATTTCACAAATTGTACA
This sequence comes from Bacillota bacterium, assembly GCA_963930325.1. Taxonomy (GTDB): domain Bacteria; phylum Bacillota; class Clostridia; order TANB77; family CAG-508; genus CALXJM01. Next base: position 4,580 of record CAWVME010000118.1, read on the forward strand.
ATTAGTAGTAGAAGCAACCAATACAAAAGCACCTATTGCAAAAGTTGCAGATAAAGTAAGTGGATACTTTGTGCCTATAGTTATTGTATTAGCTTTTTTATCTGCAATTGTTTACCTTTTATCAGGAGAACCTTTTAGTAGTGCTATTCAAACATTTGTCACCGTTTTAGTGGTTGCATGTCCGTGTGCTTTAGGTCTAGCTACTCCGCTTGCCATTGTTGTTAGTGAAGGAATATGTGCAAGCCATGGGATTTTGGTAAAAAAGAGTGAAACTCTAGAAAATGCACAAAAAATTGATACTGTTGTGTTTGACAAAACAGGAACTTTAACTTATGGGACACTTAAAATATCACAAATTATAAATTATAGTGAATATAAAGAAAAGGAATTGTTACAGCTAGTAGCAAGTTTGGAATCTAAATCTACACATCCTATTGGAAAAGCTTTTGAAGAATACGTAAAAGAAAATAAATTAGAAATTTTACCTGTAGAGAATTTTCAAAATATTAGTGGATATGGAATTATAGGAACAGTTCAAGAACAAGAAATTATTTTAGGAAATTCAAAAATATTAGCAAAATATGATATAAAAAATATTCATTTAAAAGATGAAGAAGAGCTTACCAAAATGGGAAACAGTATTGTTTATGTAGTAATTGAAAAGCAAATACAAGCTATAGTAGGTGTAAACGATATTGTAAGAGAAAATGTAAAAGAAGTAATAGAAAGATTAAAGCAAAATAAAATAGAAGTAATTATGCTTACAGGAGACAATGAACAAACCGCACAAACAATTGGAGATAGCGTTGGATTAAATCACATTATTGCAAATGTATTACCATCACAAAAAGCAGATATAATAAAACAATTAAGAAAAGAAAATAAATTTGTGGCGATGTGCGGTGATGGAATTAATGATAGTCCTGCTTTAGCGAATAGTAATATTGGAATTAGTGTAAACAGTGGAACTGATATTGCTATGGATTCTTCAGATGTGATTTTAGTTAACAATGATTTAGAAAAAATATTAGATTTAATAATGATTAGCAAGAAAACAATTCAAAATATAAAGCAGAATTTATTTTGGGCATTTTTCTATAATAGCTTTATGATTCCAATTGCTATGGGATTATTTACTAAAATCGGGATTACAATTAATCCTATGATAGCAGGATTTGCAATGGTTATTAGCAGTTTAACAGTAATACTAAATGCGTTAAGATTAAAAAAAGTAATAGAAAAGGAGCAAAAAAGATGTTTGGAAACAAAGAAAAAATAATTAAGACGGTAAAAATTGAAGGTATGAGTTGTATGCACTGTGTAAAAAAAGTGAAAGAAGCTTTGAAAGGAATAAAAGGAGTAAAAGAGGTAACCGTTAATTTGGAAGCTAAAATGGCACTTATTATTGCAAAGCAAGAAATAGAAGAAACACAAATTAAAAATATTATTAAAGAAATAGGATATGAAGTAGTAGGAATAGAATAAAATCTTGACAAGATATTTAAAAAGTGATAATCTAGTTTTGAAAACTAGATTGCGTGTGGAGGTATTTTATTTTGACAAGAACAAAATTAAAAGATAGAGAATTGCCAACCTATACAAAAGGAGAAGAAATTTTTAATATGGTTTCTCATATTGTTGGTAGTGTTTTAGGCATAGTTGCCATTGTACTTTGTAGCATTTTTGCAAGTAATGCCTATGGTGTAGTTTCTGGAATAATATTTGGGGTATCTATTCTTATCTTATATACTATGTCCAGTATCTATCATGGATTAAGCCCAAAACTACATGGTAAAAAAGTATTCCAAGTATTAGACCATTGTACTATCTTTTTATTAATTGCAGGTTCTTATACACCGTTTACTTTATGCGTTTTAAGAGAATATGATGCTAAACTAGGGTGGACTATTTTTGGAGTAATTTGGGCAATGGCTATTATAGGTATTATTTTTAATTCGATAGATATAAAAAAATATAAAAAATTTTCTATGATTTGCTATTTAGTAATGGGCTGGTGTATTATTATTAAAATTTCAATTCTGCCACAATTACTAGGTAATATAGGATTTATATTATTAGTAGCAGGAGGGCTTATTTATACTCTAGGTGCGGTCCTTTATGGAATTGGAAAAAAACATAAATATGTTCATTCTATTTTTCATATTTGCTGTTTTATAGGAACCCTTTTACATTTTCTTTGTATCTTATTTTATGTAATTTAAACATTGTTTAATTAGAAAGGAAAGAAAATTATTGATACCCCAATTTTTATTAGAATTACTAGAAAATCAGTATGGAGAAGAAATAACCAAAAAAATTATTGATGGATATAACTCAAAAAGAGCTGTTACATTTCGAATAAATGAAATTAAGGCAGAACCAGGAGAAGTAGAAAGGGAACTAGAAAAAAACAATATAGAATGGGAAAAAGTTTCTTGGAGTAAAACTGCATTTATTTTAAAACATATCACAGAAAAAGCTATACAAGATTTAGATATCTATAAAAGTGGTAAAGTTTATCTGCAAAGTTTATCTGCAAAGTTTATCTTCTATGTTGCCACCCATTTTTTTAGAACCACGAGAAAAAGCAGATATTTTGGATATGGCAGCGGCTCCTGGAGGAAAAACAACACAAATAGCTGCAATGACTAATAATAAAGCTCATATTACAGCTTGTGAAATGAATAAAATTCGTGCAGAACGATTAAAGTTTAACATAGAAAAACAAGGGGCAACTAGTGTTTATGTTATGTTAAAAGATGCACGTAATATAAACGATTTTTTTTCATTTGACCAAATTTTGTTAGATGCACCTTGCAGTGGTAGTGGAACAATAGATATACAAAATTCAAAATTAAATCAATATTTTACACCTAAACTAATTGAAAAATCTGTTAAAACTCAAAAAGCTCTGCTAAAGAAGGCGATTAAACTATTAAAACCTGGAAAAGAAATGATATATTCTACTTGTTCTGTTTTAGAAGCTGAAAATGAACAAATTATAAAAGAAATATTAAAAGAAGGACAAGCTCAGATTGTAGATTTAGAGCCCAAAGAAGGAATTCCGCTTCTTCCAGTAAAAATAAAAGGAACAATAGGAGTTTGCCCTAATAATTTATATGAAGGTTTTTTTGTTGCTAAATTACGAAAAATTTGAATGCGACTGTTATAAATAAATTCAACAGTTGCATTTTATTATATCGCAAAATAACATGGATAATTAAATATAAAATACTTAAAGAATTCTGTTATTGCTTTGGCATGCCACTATAGAATTTACCCTGCCATAAATCTCTTTCTCGAAATTTTTTCTCAAAACCATGCAAAATCCACATTTTATGTACATTCCAATCTGGCGCAACTAAAATATTTTTTGGAGCATCTCCTGATATTCTATGAATAATTAAATTAGGATTTAAATGAGTCATAATATAAATTAGTGTTTCTATATAGTCTTCTAATTCTATAGGCGTATATTCACCTTTTCTATACATGTCTGCAAGGATAGTATTTTCAACTATATATGTGCAATGAATTTTGACTCCTTGCAATTTGTGATTATTAATAAAATCTACTGTATTTTTTATATCTTTTTTTGTTTCTTGAGGAAGCCCAACCATAATATGAGTTACAACATCTATATTGTATTTATTTAAAAGTTTTACTGCTTGCGTAAATTGCTCGCTTGTATAACCTCTATGAATAATTTTTCCTATTGTGTTATTACTTGTTTGCAAACCCAATTCTACACATACATAATACTTATTAGTATAAGACTTTAATAATTTTACTACATCTTCATTAATACAATCTGGTCTTGTACCGATAGCTAATCCAACAATTCTATTATCAATTAATGCTGCATTATATTTAGATTTTAAATTTTCAATTGTATCATAAGTGTTTGTAAAGTTTTGAAAATACACAATAAATTTGTTAGCCCTTTTAGCCCTATAAGTTGTAAAATAATAACGAATTTGTTCTGAGATGTTTTGAATAGGGTTTATTAATTCACCAGATCCCTTTTCGCTACAATAAATACACCCACCATAACCTAAAGCACCATCACGATTTGGGCAAGTGAAGCCTCCATCAACACAAATTTTAAGAGTTCGTTCTCCAAATTTTTCTTTCAAATATTCATTTAAATGTCTGTATCTTTCCATATCATTCATAATGATATTAGTATACTAAAAAAAGTATTATCTATCAAGAAAAACAATTATTGAAAAAATGTTTTTTTAAGTGAACATTAATTGTTCAAAATTATTAAAATTAATAAAATCTAAATAAATTATAAATAAATCCTTAATAATTTTATTATAAAATACAATCATCTTACAATTTTGTAATGTAATTGTAAGGTAAAACGATGGAAACTTGCAGTAAAAAATCGTATGATAAAATAAAAGGAGAATTAAAAAATGAAAAAAGAAAATGTAGTAAATTACTTAATTAAAATTTTTTGGATTTTTATAATTGGCAGTATAATAGGATATGTAGTAGAGATGATTGTTGCATTTGTGCAAGAAGGTCATATTGTTTCAAGAAAAGGCTTACTGTACGGTCCGTTTATTCAAGTATATGGAATTGGTGCAGTGCTATATTATTTAACAGTTCCAAAAATAAAAGGATATAAGAAAATATTTTTATTTAGTATGATTATGGGGGGAATAATAGAATATTTATGCTCTTATATTCAAGAAAAATGTTTTGGAACAGTATCATGGGATTATAGCCATTTACTTTTTAATATTAATGGAAGAACTAGTTTACTTCATTGCGTTTATTGGGGAGGAGCAGGTGTTTTATTTGTTAAATTTATTTGTCCACTTATTAATTATATTGAAAATATTCTAAACCGCATTTCATTTAGATATATAACTACTGTATTTGCTTTATTTATGGCAATTAACATATCACTTTCGTGCTTAGCTGCTGAAAGACAAAAAGAAAGGGCGCAAAATATAAAGCCACAAGATAACATAGACATATTTTTTGACCAATATTATCCAGATTCTGTTATGAATAAAGTATATACAAACAAGATAAATAGAATTGTTGTAGAATAAAATGTGAAAAAAGTAGACAATTTTTTACATTTATGTTATAATGCAAACAACACAGTTAAACTAAATCATAATATAAAAAAGGAGGTAATATATATGGAAAATGCTGAAAAAAACAAAAAGAACATAGTACGAATTAGTATAGCACTTGTACTTATTATTCTTATAGCACTCCTGATAATACTTGGTTACAAATTATATGTTGTTCACAAAATATGGGAAGCAAATACAGATGTTTTAATGGAAAATTATTGTCTTACTGTTACAAATTCTAGTAATGGTAATATTTCAAAAACTTATTACAAAGACGGAATTGGAAAAGTAGAAACTATCACTTCAGATGAACATTATTATTTGTGGCAGAATGAAGCAGAAGGACAAAAAATGATTGTTAATGTAAATGAGAAGTCTTATGTACCAATCGAAGACGATTACTATACAAATTATAGTGTAGTTTCACTTCCAAATCTGTTAACAATTTCTGAAAATGTATTTGATCAATATGTTTATTTCTTTAAAGAGGGGATTATTTTAGATACAGAAGTATATGAAGGAAAAGAATATTATACTTTAAGAGATGATTTGGCTAAAGTATGGATAGACAAAGAAACATATAGGACTATTGGAGAAGCTACATATAGTAATGAAAGCACAGTTCCTACAACATTCTATACTTTGGAAATAAATTGTGTAACAGATGAAGATATTGCTCTACCAGATCTTTCTACTTATACACAAAGTACAAATGGTCCACAAGAATAATTATAGTTATTAAAAATAAGGGAAAATAAAAAAGCTAATCTTGCTACACATGGAGAAATTTACATGCGAATCAAGGTGAAAAGTATTTTCCCTTATTTTTTTGTATTTATTTGACATAAGTTAAAACAAATACTATAATAAATATGCTTGTTGTACATTAATAACAAGTAGAGGAGGAAAAATGTTAGAGTTAAAAGATATATGTTTTACACGCGATAACAAAAAAATATTAAATCATATTAATTTAAAAATAGATACAGACAAATTTGTAGTTATAACAGGTCCAAATGGTTCTGGAAAATCTACTCTAGCTAAAATTATTATAGGAATTGAAAAACCAGATAAAGGGCAAGTATTATTTGATAGCAAGGATATTACGAATTTATCTATTGACGAAAGAGCGAAAGAGGGGATTGGTTTTGCTTTTCAGCAACCAGTAAGGTTTAAAGGAATTACAGTATATGATATAATTCGTTTATCAGCAGGAAAAAACATGACTAAAATGGAAGCATGCGATATTTTATCAAAAGTAGGACTATGTGCTAAAGAATATGTGGATAGAGAAATTAACGCTTCTCTTTCAGGCGGAGAGCTAAAAAGAATTGAAATTGCTTCTGTTGTTGCTAGAAATTCAAAACTTACAATTTTTGATGAACCAGAAGCAGGAATTGATTTGTGGAGCTTTTCTAACCTAATTCAAGTTTTTGAAGCTATGCGAAAAATAGTAAAGCGGAACCACATTGATTATTTCGCATCAAGAAAGAATTTTAAATATTGCAGATAAGGTTATTCTAATGAATAATGGAAAAATTGAACAAGTGACTAGTAAAGATGAAATTTTAAAAAGAGTAGTACAAGACTCTGTATGTTGTAAACTAAAAGGAGGAGTAGACAATGGATAAACTAGAACAAGATTTATTAAAAGAGATTTCAGATAGCATATCTTCCTTTAAAGGAGCTTATAACATACGTAAAAATGGGAAGGGGATAGAACGTCAAGTAACAGAAAATGTTAATATTGTAACTAAACAAGAACTTTCTGGTATAGATATTTATGTAAAAGAAAATACTCCGTTTGAAATTATACATATTCCAGTTATTTTAACACAAAGTGGACTACACGATATAGTTTACAATGATTTTTATATAGGAAAAAATGCAAATGTTACCATTATTGCTGGTTGCGGAATTCATAATGATCATCATGAAAACTCACAACACGATGGAATTCATCGATTCTTTTTAGAAGAAGGGGCAAAAGTTCGTTATATAGAAAAACATTATGGAGAAGGAGTTGGAACAGGTAAAAAAATTTTAAATCCTGTAACAGAAGTTACCCTAAAAGAAGGAGCCAGCATGGAAATGGAAACTGTGCAAATTAAGGGAGTGGATTCTACTATAAGAACAACTTTAGGTACTCTATATGCTAATACCAATTTAGTTGTTGGTGAAAAAATTATGACTCATGGAGACCAAATTGCAGAAACTTCTTTTGAAGTTAATTTAAATGGGGAAAATGCTAGTACACATGTTACTTCACGTTCTGTAGCAGTAGAAAATTCAAAACAAAAGTTTTCTTCTAAAATTTTTGGAAATAATAAATGTTTTGCACATGTAGAATGTGATGCAATAATTAAAGATAACGGAACTGTACAAGCCATACCAGAAATTACAGCTAATAACGTAGAGGCCAACTTAATTCATGAAGCTGCTATTGGAAAGATTGCTGGTGAACAGCTTATTAAACTTATGACTTTAGGCCTTAATGAAAAACAAGCAGAAGAAGAAATTATAAAAGGTTTTTTAAAATAATTTATTTATTGCTATCTTTTATTATTTACAAGTATAAACTTTGTAATAATAAAAAAAGGAGAAGAAAAATATGAAATTACATAAAAGCAAAAATTTATTCCATAGTTTTGGTTATGCAATTCAAGGACTATTTTCTGCATTCAAACAAGAGAGAAACTTGAAGATTCATTTAATTGCTATTTTTTTCGTGCTATTTGTGGGTGTTTTACTAAAATTGTCTAGCATAGAATGGATTATTTGTGTTTTACTATTTGGGATTGTATTAATATCAGAGCTCATTAATACAGCTATTGAAAGTGTAGTAGATTTAGTTTCTCCTGAAATAAATCCCTTAGCTAAGCAAGCTAAGGATATAGCTGCATCAGCTGTTTTTGTTTCAGCTGTTATTTCTGTAATTATAGCAGGAATTATATTTTTACCAAAATTATTTTTAATTTTTAAATAAAATCAAAAGAAGAAAAGAGGAGCTTAAAATGAATAAAAAATTTATTATAAAAGAGATTATAGAATGGGCTGTTTGCATCGTTGTTGCTGTAGTAATTGCCTTACTAATTAAATTCTTTTTAATTACTCCAACTATTGTCCAACAAACATCTATGTATCCAACTTTAGTACACAATCAAAGACTACTATTAAACAGATTTATAAGAACTGCTAAAAAAACACCAGAAAGAGGAGAAATTATTACATTTGAGGCTCCTACTTCATATAAATCTATTTCTAATGAAAATCCAATGGCAACATATGAGAATGAGCCAACAGGACTTTGGATGAAATTCTGTTATTACGTTTTAGAAATTAATAAACAAAGCTATATTAAAAGAGTCATTGGCTTACCAGGGGAAGAAGTCAAAATAGAAAATGGGAAAGTCTATATTAATGGTGAAGAACTAGAAGAAAGCTACCTTATAGATGGAGTAACTACTTCTTTGCAAAACGAGGAACTCAATCACTTTGTGGTTCCAAAGGACTCTGTTTTTGTTATGGGAGACAACCGAAAAGATAGCATAGATAGTAGAACTTTTGGATGTATTCCAATTTCTAAAATCGAAGGAAGTGTTATTTTGCGTTTTTGGCCACTAAATGATTTTGGAAAAGTAGATTAATTTTTTCTATAATATTTCTTTTATTAAAATAAGAAAAAAATATTAATAGAAATAGTAACAAAAGTCGAAATTTTTGTTTAGTAAAACTTATAACTAAATGAAAATTTCTTTTTTTTGTTAAATAGGGAAAATTGCTTTTCCCTATTCAATAAAAAATGACAATGTACAGAAAAATTGTATAGCAATTTTTTGCGTCAACAAATCTTTACGCTTCTTTAAGAACTTAAATATATGTAGTTATATTAGAAAAGTAGCGGAAAGCTCTCGCAAAGCGAGATTTATTCTGAAGATTTTCTTAAAATTAGCTATTTAATGTTTTGAGTGATGTATAATAAAGAAAAATGATTTGGAAAGGAATGTATATTTTTATGGAAATTTTGAGAGTAGAAAATTTAAGTAAAGTTTATGGAAAAGGCACTACCAAAGTAGTTGCCTTAGATAATGTTTCTTTTTCTGTTCAGAAAGGAGAATTTATTGCAATTGTTGGAGCTTCTGGAAGTGGCAAGTCTACACTTTTACATTTGATTGGAGGAGTAGATAGGCCATCTAGCGGAAAAGTGTATATTGATGGAAAAGATATTTATAAATACAATGATGATGAATTGGCTATATTCAGAAGAAGAAAAGTAGGACTTATTTATCAATTCTATAATTTAATTCCTATTTTAAATGTAGAAGAAAATATCACTCTTCCATTAGATTTGGATAATCACGATGTTGATACTGAAAAGTTAAATGAGTTAATTCAACTATTAGGATTAGAGACAAGAAAAAGCCACTTGCCAAATGAACTATCAGGTGGTCAGCAACAAAGGGTTTCAATTGGAAGAGCTATGATTACAGATCCTGCTATTATTTTAGCAGATGAACCAACAGGAAATTTAGATTCTAAATCTAGTTATGAAATTGTAGAACTTTTAAGAAAGTCTAATAAGAATTATAATCAAACTATTATTATGATTACTCATAATATGGAAATTGCCAAAATAGCAGATAGAATTATAAAATTAGAAGATGGCAAAGTCAAAAAGGAGGAATAGAAAGTGAAGGTTCTAAGTAAGTTGTCTTTTAAAAATTTAATGTTAAATAAAAAAAGGACTATTAGTACAATTATCGGAATTATTCTTTCAGTTGCACTTATTTGTGCCGCTTCTGGACTTGTCAGTAGCTTTCAAGAAACCCTAGTTCAAAATGCCATTAATCAGACTGGTTATTATCATATTTATATTTCAGATTTAAAAGAAGATGATATAAAAAACTTACAAGATAATCGAAATATAAAAGACATTAAACTTCTATATGATAATGGATATTCATATTTTAACCAAAAAGAACAAGAAGAAGATAACCCATATATTCATATATATTCTCTTGGAAATATTGACTTAAATGATTTATCATATAATTTATTAGAGGGAAGAGCTCCAAAAAATGAAAATGAAATTGCAATTAGTCAGAGCGTTCTTGATAATTCAAATTATAAAATAGGAGATACAATAGAATTAGAAGTAGGTGAAAGGAAAACTATAGATGACTATGAATTAAATACTACAAATCCAACTCATAGTTTAATAGAAAAACTGGTAAATACGACAAAAAAGACTTATACTATTGTAGGAATAATTTCCAAATATAATACAAGTCATATATATTATGGAATAAGCTCTAAAGATGTAGATGGAGACATGATTGCTTATTGCTCTTTGAAAAATCCTAGCAAATATGAAAAAGCTATTGCAGAGCTTTTGGGCGTGGATAATTATAGTCAACTTCAAACATTCCCTGAACTAGATACTAAATACAAAGATTATTTTATCAATACGGAACTTTTACGTTGGGAGGCATTCGCTTTTAGCGACTCTACTATCAGCATGCTATACGCTGTTATGGGAGTAGTCTTATTTATTATTGTATTTACTAGTGTATTTTGTATTAGAAACTCTTTTTCAATAGCAACTACAGAAAAAATCAAAATGTATGGAATGCTTGCCAGTGTTGGTGCTACGAAGAAACAAATCAGAAAAAATGTAATTACAGAAGCTCTAATGTTGGGAGTAGTAGGAATTCCTATGGGAATTTTATCTGGAATACTAGCAGTATTTGTATTAATAAAAATTGTAAATGCTATTTTAGGTGATTTTCTATTTGCGAATATTGACGGAATTGTATTTAATATATCTATATTGCCAATTATATTATCTATCATTTTAGGAGCTATTACAATCTATTTATCTGCAATTTCCTCGGCTAGAAAAGCAAGCAAAGTAAGTCCTATAGAAGGAATAAGAGTTGCAGACAGTATAAAAATAAAAAGCAAAAGTTTAAAAACTCCCAAAATTATAGAAAAAATGCTTAAAACAGGAGGAGCGTTAGCTTATAAGAACTTAAAAAGAAGCAAAAAGAAATATAGAACTACAGTTATTTCTTTAGCAGTAAGTATATTTATTTTTATTACAATGAATGCATTCATTACCAATATGTTTGATTTTACTACAAACTATTACACAGATTATGATTATAATGTAACCGTTTATGGGCTAGATTCTAATAATATAGAGAACCTAGACAAAATATTGTCTTTAGAATCAATTGAAGACTATTTTATGCTTTATGACTACAGAGATAATGGAATAAAAATTACCGACAAAAGTAAAATTAGAGAAATTCCTTATATTTCCCTTTCTAGAGATAATATATTAAATGAGACAACAGGAGAGTTAGAACCTATTGGAGAGGAATTTATATATTTAAGCATACGAGCTTTAGATGATGCTTCTTTTAGAAAATATATACAAAAGTTCGGGTTAGATTATGAAAGTGTAAAAGAAAGCGGAATTTTATGTGATACTAGTCAATATTATGATGAAAATGCTCAAAATTCAAAAGAAATTAGACGTTATACTTATGATAAAAAC
>CAWVME010000119.1:0-3540 GCA_963930325.1 Bacillota bacterium
TGTCCAGCCTTTATATTCTGCTCCATCATAAGTACTTGGTGTTGGAAGAGTGCTTGCTGGTGTTGTTACATAATTGCTTCCATTGCTAGTTGCATTTCTTGTAATTACATCACTAGTGTTAGAAGTTCCATTATAGTAATGTAATGTTACATCTACTTGGTAATATGCATAATATGTTGTATTGGCAGTAGATACTTCTGCCTTTTCTGTGCTTTCAGGATTTAAGCTTACTCCAACATAAGATGTTCCATTTGGTCCTGCACTCTGAGTTACCTCTTGTGGAATAGCTATGCTTGCTTCTTCTACTTCTTGTCCTGCTATTATATACTTAACTACTTCGTCTGTTTTTGTAGCCTGTTCAGTTCCATTGTAATAGTAGAATGTTGCTTCAATTTCTCCTTGGTAAATGCTTACTAACTCTTTATTTCCTGAAATTGTTATACTACTATTTGGTGCATAAGAAATTGTATCACTTCCTTCATCTGCATATCCAGCTATAGTATAAGTTTTTCCATCTATATCTATTTCATCTACTTCTGGTAATGTATAAGTTGCTTCTGTAGTATTATTGTATATTGGTAAAGGAATTTCCATAGTGCCATTATAAAGTTTAATTGTAAGTGTTAGAACCTTTTCATAAATAGCATATAGTGTTATGTCTTCTGTTCCCATAGTTAAATTGTCTAATTTTCTTATTGCATTTTTGTCTGTGTTCCATCCAATAAAAGTATATCCTTCTTTTGTTGCTACTGGTGTTAAATCAATGTTTTCTCCTTCTGCAACGCTAATGCTTTCTTGGGTAGCTCCATTTCCACCATTTGTTAAATAATCATATGTTACAGTATGAGTTATATTATTCTTTTTTTCTATATTATTAAATTCAATGTACTTTTTGTTTCCTGCTTGGTCTATAACTTCTACTTTAATACTGTAAGTTCCATTTTCGCTTGGTAAAGTTATAGTGTAATCAACATTACTGCTTGTTCCACTTACTTTAGTAGTTTCTATCTCTGTATATGTTCCATTTTCTTTTTTTACATAGCATGTAACACTTTCTAGTTCTGTATTATCTGTTGCAATTCCTTCTATTGTAATTATATCTGAACTAGGTATGTCTGTGCAGTCTATTGTAGTTCCTTCTTGTCCTGCTATTGTATTTCCATCTATGCTTGCATTTTCTGTTTCTAGAGTTAAGTTCATTTCAGGTGGAGTACTATCTAAATAAAATACGTTACTTCCAGCAACTACAGTTTCTCCGTTAATGTCTTTTCCTATTGCATATATATAGTATTCTCCATTAAGTCCTGTCTTGTTAATAGTTGCTTCGTTATTAAATTTCTCTCCATTTTGTAAAAAATCTTCTTCTGTTGGTAAGTTTTTGTCTGTTTTTATAATATATCTTAAACTAGACTCATCAATTTCTGCTTCTCCATTTGTAATTGTAATTCTTGTAGATAAAAGTTGTTCATATTTTTTATTTCCATTTGGCATGAATGTAATTGTCATTTCAGACGTAACTGGTGGTACACTAGGGTCATCTTCAGATGGTCTTGTATTACCACTTGTATTGCCATCTGGGTTCTCTACTACGTACCTAATTGTTTCTTTAAACTCAGTTTCGTTACCTATTACTAGTGTTACTTCTACTATTTCTTTTCCATTAACTAAGTCTGATGTAAAGGTACATTCTTTTACATTTTCACATATTTTGGTCTTATCTCTATAAATTGCACTATCTTTTTCCACATATGTATACATTACTCCACTAGAAAATGTAATTGTATTAGAAGTTTCCCCCATTGCACTTGCAACTTGATTTCCTACTTTCTTTGTTTCTTCTAGAAAATACATGTTGAATTTGTTAAATTCTGCTAAGTTTTGTGAATCATTGTCAACAGTAATAACATTGTTATAAAAAAATAGCGATATTCCTGCTATAATTGTTACTACAATTAGCATAACAATTATATAAATAGTTAATGATATTAGTGTTACACCTTTTTGTTTTTTGCCTTGTTCTTTTCTCATACAAATTTTCTCCTATCTACATTATAATAGTATATTCTTATTTTAATCTGTGTTTTTTCTAAAATCAATTAGGCTTTTAGCTTCAAAAAAAAACAAGCCCCTAAACATTTAGGGAACTTCTTTTTAGATATTTATAGCAAATATATTACATTTTTATAACATTTTTGTCATATTTCATCAATTTTTGCCTTTTTTTCTTACGGGTATTTGGTTTTTATGTTATTTTATTTTTCCTCCTGCTATAATTATATTGTCTTTATAAAGTACTACTGATTGCCCTGGTGTAATTGCTCTTTGTTTTTCTTTGAATGATACTTTTTTGTTGTTTCCTTCTATTTTTAAAATTGCTTGTGATTCTTTTGCAGTGTAGCGAATTTTGGCTAGTATATTTTCTCCATTTTTTATTAATTCAGGTACAAGTATATTTTCTTCTACCATTTCTAGCTCATTTGAAAAAATATCTTTTTCATCTCCTACTACTAATTCATTGTTTTTAATGTTTAATTGAATTACATATAATGGCGTGGAATTGGCTATTCCGTAAGCCTTTACGTTGTCCTATTGTATAGTGAATTAGTCCTTTATGCATTCCTAAAATATTTCCTTTTTTATCTACAATTTTGCCGTGGTGTTAACATTTTTTCTGTACAATTGATACAATGGTTAGGGTTTAGTCTTGTTTCTAAAAATTTTCCGTAGTTATTATCTGGTATAAAACATATTTCTTGGCTATCTGGCTTATTTGCTGTTTGTAAATTATATTTTTTAGCAATTTTTCTAATTTCTTCCTTTGTTTTAAAGTTTCCTAATGGAAATAATATTTTTCCAATAATTTCTTTTGGAATATTATATAGCACATAGCTTTGGTCTTTTCCCTCTGTTTCTGATTTTTTTAATACATATTGTTTATATTTTTCGCTATATTCTGTTTTTGCATAATGTCCTGTGGCTATGTATTCACACCCTATTTCTATTGCTTTTTGATAAAACAAGTTGAATTTCATGTGTTTATTGCATTCAATGCATGGGTTTGGTGTTTTTCCGTTTCTATAAGATTCAATAAAATTTTGAATAACGTTTTTTTTAAATTCTTCTTTAAAGTCAAACACATAGTGTGGAATATTTAAATAATCGCAAACTTTTTTTGCATCATAAGCAAAAGAAAGGCTTCTGCAATCTCCTTCTATTTTATCTTCTTCCGCTTCCCATAATTTCATGGTAGCACCAACTACTTCATATCCTTGTTCTTTTAATAGTATAGCTGCAACAGAACTATCTACTCCTCCGCTCATTCCAAGCAGAACTTTTCCTTTACTCATTTCTTCCTCCACTATTACATTTTTTGCTTTGTTTCAGCAATTCCTTTGGTGCGCGGACGGCTACTAGCCGCCCCTACATTCCTCTACAATACCAAATATTATTAGTAATACGTTTTTTTCTGTAATATTTATATTTGTGTTAATTTCTTTTGCGGGCGAACACTGTTCGCCCCTACATTTCTCTACAAATTTT
>CAWVME010000120.1:0-6656 GCA_963930325.1 Bacillota bacterium
GTTTTTATATTCCTCTTTAGCTCAGTTGGTAGAGCGCTCGGCTGTTAACCGATAGGTCGTTGGTTCGAGTCCAACAAGAGGAGCCAAAACAAAAAGCCCATTTTTATGGGCTTTTTTGTTTTGCATTTTAAATTGATGGACTCGAAAAGGACGTGCCGAATGAAGTGAAGGCAAAAACAGTCCAGTGGACTGTTTTTAGGACGCGGCTTGCCGAGTCCAACAAGAGAAAATATGATATTTGTTGCGAAAAACATAAAAAGTTTGAATACGGAAATAATCAATTTAACGAAAAAAGACATACTATTATAATTGACAATGCTTTTCTTATTATGCTAATATAGTACAAAAAGTAAATTTATATGTTAATTATAAAAAACGAAGAGGTATACTATGAAAAAAACAGAAAAGAGAACAATTTTGTTTTCACTATTAGCTGGAATATTTTTGCTTTGTATAGGTATAGTAATGTCTATAAATACAAATTCTCAAGCAATGCTGATGGATGCTTTGTATGATTCAATAGATATAGTAATTGTTATTTTAACATTGCTTTTAATTAACCTATATCATAGGCCAATATCAGAAAAAAAACCATTTGGATTTTTTCAGTTAGAATCGTTCTTTATATTACTTAAAACCTTTATGATTTTAGCACTTAACATAAGTATAATTATAAATGCTATGATTTTGATTGTAAATGGAGGAAAAGAGATAAATCCTACAACCATATCGGTTTTTCAGTTTATATTGTTTATAGGAAATCTAATTACATGGCTAATAATAAAACATATTAATAATAAAATAAATTCTCCAACAATAAAGGCAGAAGTATTAGCTTGGAAATTTGATATGCTTTATAGTTTTGGATTAGCAGTTGTGTTTTTTGTAATACAGTTTTTTAGAGGAACAAATTTTAGAAATGTTATTCTTTATTTTGACCAGATCGTAGTTATTATTAGTAGTATTATAATGTTACCAGATTTGTTTAAAATTTTGAAAGAAAATATAACAAGTGTTTTGCTGTTTGCACCAAATGATGATTTAGTTGATGAAATAAAAAATGTAGTAAAAGAAAATTTGTCGAACACAGATATGGAAGTTTTACATTATGATATTATAAAGACTGGAAGAAAAGTTTGGATATCTATATATTTTAAAACTTCTAGCAACACAGTAGACATAAAACAATTAAAAGAAAGAACAATATTATGTTCAGAACAGTTGAATAAAAAAATTGGTAGTGTATATTTTGAATTGGTCCCAGATGTTGAGAATTATTATAATTAATAATTATGAATTTTGAAACCATGCAAGTATAAGTGAAAATAACCCAAAGATGAAATAAAGGATTTAAAGAGTGATAATTAATAAAAACAGTAGATAATAGAAAATGAAGTGAACCAAAATTATTAGACAAAAAAGTTTAATAAGGAGGTTTCATTTTTATGGCAAAATATTCAAATGAATTTAAATTAGAGGCTTTGTTGAAATATGCAGAACTAACGAGAAGCACATTCTATTATCAATTAAATAGATTCCAGATAAATATAAAAAAATAAAAGAAGGAATTATAGCTATTTATCACGAAAATAAAGGAAGATATGGATACCGAAGAATAACTATGGAACTTCATAATAGGGGCATTCATATAAATCATAAAACAGTTTCAAAACTTATGAGAGAATTAGGCTTACAATATTTCATAAGAGTACAAAAATATCTACTATTTTTTAT
The DNA here is from genome assembly GCA_963930325.1 of Bacillota bacterium. GTDB lineage: Bacteria > Bacillota > Clostridia > TANB77 > CAG-508 > CALXJM01. Next base: position 1,735 of record CAWVME010000120.1, read on the forward strand.
TGCTCTAAATTCACTGAATAGGCTAGAATATATACATTTTAGAATAAATATGCTATAATTTGTAAGAAAATATTATATAAGGCGGGGTAGTATGAAAATTAATAATATAAAAGCAGAACTAGAAAATGATTTTAAATATTATGATTGTATTTTAATAAATGGAAAATGGGGTATTGGAAAAACATACCAAATAACTCAAATAAAAAAGTTATTAAATAAAAAAATTGCAATTATAAGTTTATTTGGGAGAAAAAATATTGAAGATATAAGAAAAGAAATCTATCATTCTGTTAGGGGAAGACTTATTTATATACTATTTCTTATAGGTTTATTTATTTTTGCATCTTTAGAAGTTTTACCAATAAAAGCGAATGACATTTTTCCATCAGAAATTTTAGAAAAACTAAAAGATGGAATTTCTTTTTATACATTTTCATATTACCTAATGAAAATGGTATCATTTGTAATAACTGTATGTTTTGGATTTATTATAACAAAAGAAAATTTTGGAAACTATTTCTTGAAATTTAAAAAAATAAAAGAACCACAAGCTATAATATTAGATGATTGGGAAAGAATAAATGAACAAATACATATAGATGAATTGCTAGGACTAATAGAAAACTTGAAAAATTTAGGCTATAAAGTAGTTATAGTTGCGGATGAAACTAAAATAAAGCAGAGAAACGAGTTTGAAAAATTCAAGGAAAAAATAATTGATAAAGTATATCACATAGAAGGATGTGATAAAGATGCGGTAAAAGAATTAATGTTCAAAAATATACCAATGGACGAAAATGATAAACAGAAAATATTAAATTTTATATATAAAAATAATATTGAAAATTTAAGAACTATTCAAAAAGCAAATAAATTTGCAAGAGAAATGCTAACTAAATTATACGTAGAAGATGAAACTGTTGCATTAAATATTACTTTGATGAGTATTGCTATTATAAGTGAGATTAATGATAAAATTTATTTAAATAAACTAGAAGATAAATATAATCAACTTTTAGAAGAGAAAAAAGAAAACAAAGAACAAAGTAGAACGATAAATATAAATATGCAACTAGTTGATATAGAAGAAAAAAAAGAAGATATAGTACGAAGAATTGTAGATTCATACTTCCTTTATAATGTCAATATAGCACAACTACGTAATTTATATAAGATATATTCAGACATACAAAAGCAAGAAAACATAAGGGAACTAAGAAGTAACATAGAAAAGACAAAAAAACAAGAATCATTACAGCGATTAAATAATTATTGGGCAGAGATGGAAGACGAAGAGATAATAGAAAACATAAATAATGTTCTTACAAAATTGAGAAAAAATCAATATGAAATAGGGGAATATGCGAAAATAATAATGCTTTTTATAAAAATTAAAAATGCGGGATTTGGAGAAAAATATTTTAACATGGCAAAAATAGTAGAAAGAATGAAAGAAAATATACGAAACAGAGAAGAAGATATAGAAATAAATTACGACACGAAGTTCGAATTTTATTTTGAAAACAAAATAGAGGAGCGTGAATATGAAGAAAATATAGAAAAGATAAAAAGAGAACTGCAACTTAATAAAAAAACGAAAAATAAAATTGCCATAAATGAAATTATAAATACAGGAAATGGCTGGGGAATGAAGCTACTAGAATATTGTAACAGAATTAATTTTAAAGAAGAAACAGAATTTTTAAAAATGCTGGATATTGAAAATTTAGGAGAAATATTAAAAAATGCAAAGGTAAAAGACATTAGGAACTTTGGGCGACAATTAAATTTAATATATAATACTGAAAACAGAATACGATTTTTTGAAAACGACGGAGAAAGTGCAGAACGATTATTAAATAAAATAAATGAAATATCTGATATACAATCTAGTATTGCACAGAGAAATAGTCTTAACCTTATACGAATGATTTTAAACGAATTTTTAACAAATAAAAAGAGTTTTGATATTATAGATAGGCATAGTAGGCAGTAATAACTTTATAATGAAGTTGTTTCTATTAACATGTTTTTTAAGAACAAGCATACAATTATGATAAGGTGATAACAATGGAAAATAATGTGTTAATAGATGGACACTGTGATACAATCGAAAAGATGCTAGACTTAAAAACAAATTTAGAAAACGCAAACCTTAGTATTAATTTAAAACAAGCAAATCGAAATCTGCCATACATACAATGCTTGGCGGCTTTTGTTCATGATTCCTATGTAAAGCAAAAGCGAGGTTTTAAAAGAGCAAAGGATATTTTAGAATACTTTTATAAAGAATACGAAAAGTATAGAACGGAAATGCAGGTCATTATGAAGAAAGGTCAATTAGAAAGCAAAGAACTAGAAAAAAAGTGGGGAGTAATATTAACTATTGAAAATGGAGGTGCTATAGACGATAAATTAGAAAATATAGATATATTTTACAATATGGGTGTAAGGATGATGTCTATTACATGGAATGGAAAAAATAGTTTGGGCTGTGGAGCTTTTACAAGTGTAGATACAGGACTAAGCAAACTCGGGAAAGCATATGTAAGAAAACTAGAAAGGAAAAAAATTGGAATTGATGTATCCCATTTGTCAGAAAGAAGCTTTTGGGATGTTAGTAAAATAATTACCACACCCATAATTGCGAGCCATTCATGTTGCAAAAGCTTATGTAATCATAAAAGAAATTTAAGTGACGAACAAATAAAAGAAATAGCTAAAAGTAATGGAATTATAGGGGTTAATTATTGTAATACATTTTTAAGCCAAGATGGAAATGCTTCTTCTAGTAATATTGCTAACCATATACAACATATTAGTAATTTAGCAGGTGTGGACTATGTGGGATTAGGAAGTGATTTTGATGGCATAGATAAACAAAATGAACCATGTGACATACATATATTAGAAGATATACATAACATAAAAGAACAACTAGAAAAAAGAGGATTTTCAAAAAAAGAAATTAATAAAATTATGGGAGAAAATTGGAAAAAAGTATTAAAAGAAGTATTACCGTGTTGACATTTGCTATAGAATGATATATAACTAAAATATAATTTATAGAAAGGGGGCAAATGAATGTTTATTGATTTGCCTGATAGCTATCACTACAATGCAAGTAAGACAGGGCGGAGTATTGCAAGAATAAGGGAATCCGTGTTGGAGGTGAATGAAGGAACTTCATTTAACAACTTAATGTATGCATTAACTTACCGGATGAAAGGTAAACGCTATTGCAAATACTGTGGTCAATATTTACAAAAGGAGAAGATAACATTAGATCATATATGGCCAAAAGATTTAGGAGGACCAACCATAACTACTAATCTAAACCCTACTTGTTGTAAATGCAATTCCGACAAAGCGAACATGACTATGGAAGAATATACGGTTTATCAGAAAATGAGTAAATCTGACAAAACTAATTTCATGAGAGACTTATACTTAAGACATGAAAAAATTAAGCATGAGAGAGGTTTTATTTTACCAAGAGATTGGGGAGAGATAATTCCACTTGAAGAAGTTAATTTGGGACGAATACCGAAAGACGTTAATATAGAACTAGTGGAACAGTTTTACAAAACATATAAAAATCTAAGAAAGCCTATTGTTGTTGATAGAAATGGCTTTTTATTAGATGGATTGAGAGTTTTTATGTTCGCAAGAAGAATACAAATACGACATATTCCTGCGATTATACTAGACAATGTAGAAATAGTAAGAAGAAAAGGCTAACTTTTTCTAAATACCTTCAAAGAAACTTTCTTTGAAGGTATTCCATAATATAATGGAGATGTATCGAAGTGGTCATACCGAGCCTGACTCGAAATCAGGTAGTCCTGTAAAGGGCACGTGGGTTCGAATCCCACCGTCTCCGCCAAGTGCATTAAGCACTGAAACACAGAAGGTTAAAACCTTCTGTGTTTTTTTATATCGAAATTAGGAGATGAGATAGAGACTGTGGCAGTAAAAAATAGAAAATTGCCTCATAGCCTGATAGCCATATGTGTGTTAGTAGCTGTTTTAATTGGAATTATTGCTTATCAGGCAATTGACTTTATGGCTGTGAAACTTTGGATAGGAGCATATATCAATGGTCTCGAAGGCGTTAAAGTATTAGTTGAAGAACATGATATTATATCAAAAACATATACAATTGAATGCAGAAATTTGGAAGATTTGCCGTTTGAAGAGATTCTAAAAATAGATGAAAAATTAAGCGATGATATGCCGCTTTATTACGACCTGCAGTATAGCTGCAATGAAGACGTTTATGTGTGCAGTACAACTAGAAGAACGATAGAAAAAAATGGAGAAGAAGTATATAATGATTACAAAAGTACGGAATTGTATAAAGAAGAGCTAGAAAAAGAAAGAAAAAGAGCAGAATATACAAATGTATATCCATATGTTGGTATGAGAGAAGAGTACTTGCCTTACACTATCTTAGGAAAGCCAAATGAGATAGAGAAATGCAGAGATTTCGAGCATTTCAGAGCCAGCAGAAAAACGAAAACTTATACTTGGTATGAAACCGAAGAACATGGCACATGGTATGTGACGGTGGGATATGCAGAGTATATTTCGGGATATGGCTATAAGGAATATCCTACTAATAATGGAATAGTTGTATATATGACATACACTGAGAAAGGTAAGGCACCCGTAACAGTGTATAAGTGATTTGTGACTTTGTTAACTGCCTGCAGGCCTTTTCCTTTGCCCTGGCCCGCCGCTCGGCATTGCCCGGGGAATCGGCCGCTGGAGGGCCCGGGCGGGCAGGCGCTGCGAAACAAAGCCGCAGGCGCCTGAAAGGCTTCCCGGGTTTCCTTTTTTGACCGGGGCTTCACCAAGGGTTTACATTTTTCACTCTTTCCATGCGGGCAAAAGTATGGTAAAATGTCGATAGGATCTTC
>CAWVME010000121.1:0-11135 GCA_963930325.1 Bacillota bacterium
TATTGTTTATGGAGAAGGCTTTAATAAAATAAAAGAATACACAATAGAAGAACTATTACCATGCAGTTTTAAACTAAAACATTGAAAGGAGGATTCTTTTGTTGAAAGTAGGATTGGCTTTAGCTGGTGGTGGAGTTAGAGGGGCAGCCCATATAGGAGTTATAAAAGCATTAGAAGAAAATGGGATTACAATTGAAGCGATAGGAGGTGCTTCATCAGGAAGCATTGTATCTGCTTTATATGCAATGGGATATAATGCGGAAGAAATGCTTAGTTTATTTAATTATTTTGCTAAAGGAATTGTAGGAGCAGATCACAAATTTTTATTTACTAGCATAAAGAAAAACAAAAACTTTGAAATTAATGGTGTGCGTTCACGGAGAAAATATAGAAATTGCACTTAAAGAAGCTGGGAAATATAAAAGTGTGAGTAAAATACAGGAACTAAATATTCCTATTGTAATTCCTGCTGTTGATATAAATAACGGAAAAGAATATATTTTTACAAACAGCAATAAATTGAAAGAGGACAAATATATAAAAGAAATAGAAATTGCAAAAGCAGTTAGAGCTAGTTCGTCATTTCCTGTATTATTTGCTCCATTCAAGTATGAAAAACATGCTTTTATAGATGGTGGAGTACTAAATAATGTTCCTGTAGGAGAGCTAAAAAAAATGGGAATAAAGAAAATCATTGCAGTAAATTTTATTTCAGAAGAAAATAATGACAAAAGAGGAATTTATAATATTGCATTAAAAACTATCGATATTATGACAAACAAAATTGCAGAAATGGCAATTTCACAAAGTGACTATGTGATTGAGCCTAAAGTCGGGCACGTAAAAATTTTAGCTATTGATAAAATGAAAGAATGCTATCAAAGAGGATACGAAGAAACAATTAAAAAAATTATGGAAATACGATCTGTTTTACGGGGAAGAAGATTAGCTTTTAAATTTTACTTTTTTAACTGAATGATTGAAAGGTTTGATATTTTTATTGAAAAACTTTTCAGTCATTTTAGCTGCAAGCATCCTTTTATATAATTCACATTTTACGTAAAGAAAACATAACATATTATCATAAGGAAGGTGAAGAAAAACATGTCAAGTTACATAATAGAAGGAGGAAGAAAGCTAAATGGAAAGACTAATGTATCTGGTTCTAAAAATGCATCTCTTCCTATTATAGCTGCAAGCATACTAAATGGAAAAGTAACGAAATTATATAATGTGCCAGATATATACGATATTAAATTTACTTTAGAAATACTAAAAATATTAGGTTGTAAAATTAAGCACACAAAAGATAAAGTTATTATAGATTCTTCTGGAATTAATACACAAGAAATTCCAGATAAGCTCATGAGAGAAATGCGCTCATCTGTAATTTTAGCAGGAGCTATTTTAGGAAGATTTAAAAAAGCAATATTTTCATATCCGGGTGGATGTGACATTGGCTCTAGGCCTATTGACTTACATTTAGAAGGTTTTAAAAAGTTAGGAATAAATATTGAAGAAAATGCTGGATTTATTAGGTGCACTTGTGATAAAATAATAGGCGCAGAAATTCATCTGGCATTTCCAAGTGTAGGAGCAACTGAAAATCTTATGCTAGCTGCGGTATTAGCAGAGGGAGAGACTACAATTGTAAATGCTGCTATGGAACCAGAAATTGTTGATTTACAAAACATGCTAAATAAAATGGGAGCTAAGATTATAGGAGCAGGAACAAATGTAATTAGAATTACAGGAGTAAAAGATTTAAAAGAAGTAAGCTATAATATTATGTCAGATAGAATAGAAGCAGGAACTATCTTATGTGCGGTAGCTATGACTGGAGGAGAAATATTACTAGAAGATGCTATCTCAGAACATATTAATCCAATTCTTTCAAAATTAGAAGAGTGTGGAGCAAAACTGAAAATACAAAAAAATACAATTGAACTATGTGCAAATAAACGATTAAGAGCAACTGAAATAAAAACTATGCCATATCCTGGATTTCCAACAGATATGCAATCTGTATTTGGAGCTATGCTTGCAACAGCAAAGGGAACATCTGTTATAATAGAAAATATATTTGAAAATCGTTACCGCTATACAAACGAATTAAAAAGAATGGGTGCTAAAATTACTATAGAAGGGAAAATGGCTGTTATTAAAGGCGTTAAAAAATTATCTGGAGCAGATGTAAACTCTCCAGACTTAAGAGGAGGAGCAGCACTTGTACTTGCAGGTTTAACTGCTCAGGGGATAACAACTGTAAATAAAATAGAACATATATTAAGAGGATATGAAAACTTAGATGAAAAACTACGAGCGTTAGGAGCAAAAATAGTAAAAAGAGAAGGTGAATAAGTGGCAAGAAAGGTAGCGGAAAAGAGAAAAAATGAATATATAACACAAAGCCAAAGGGCAGGAAAGAAAACTGCCCTTAGTAAAAAGAAAAAAAAGCCAGAAGAGGAAGATGATGTATTTGATTTTGACAAAGAATTTATTATCGGAATGAAAAACCAAACACAGAATAAAACAAAAAATAAAATAAAAAGGACTAAGAAAAAAAATGAAAAAATAGATTTACAAAAAAATAAAGAAAAACAGAAAAATAAAAACCAAAGAAAAAAAGCACAAAAGGGCAAAAATGAGCAGGAAAATAAAAAAACAAAAAAAATTGCAAAAAATAAAAGGACAACTGTAAAAAAAGCAAGAGTATATACGGAGCAAGAACTAGAGCAAATGGCAAAAAGAAAAAAGAAAATTGCTAGTATCACTAAAAAAATATTTTTACTTGCAATGACAATAACTGCTATTGTACTTTTTATGATGTCACCGCTATTTTCTATTACCAATATTGAAGTGGAGGGAAACGAAAAAATTTCTTCACAAACAATTATAAGTCTATCTGGATTGCAAATAGAACAAAATATTTTTAACATTTATAAACCGCAAATTGAAAAAGCAATTTGTGAGAACCCATATATTGATGATGTAAGTATCACAAGAAGTCTACCAAGCACAATTATTATTAATGTGAAAGAAAGACAAGCCACTTTCATGTTAGAGCTGGGAGCATCTTATGCATATATAAATAACCAAGGATATATATTAGAAATTTCAGAACAAAACATTAATTTACCTATCATACAAGGATACCAAACGTTGATAGAAAATATATCTCCAGGAAACAGATTAGAGGTAGAAGATTTAAAGAAATTAGAAGTGGTTTTAAAAATTATGGAAAGTGCTAAAAACAACGAGCTAAATACAATGATTACCAAAATTAATATAGAAAATGAATACAACTATATTCTTATTTTAGAAGGAGAAGGAAAAACCGCTTATTTAGGTGATGCTTCTAACATTAACACAAGGATGCTTTACTTAAAAGAAGTAGTTGAAAGGGAAAAGGGGATACGAGGAGATATTTTTATAGATCAAGATGTAAATTCAAAAAGAGCAGTTTGGAGAGAAGAAGTATAATACAAGAAAAGTTAATATTGCACTCCATAAAAATTCTTGGATTTTTGTTGGTGCAATAAAATTAGGAGGCAAGGATGAAAAACAAACAAGTTATAATATTATTAGGTTTGGTTTGCGCATTACTAGCATTTGCTATTTGTGTGCAACTTAAAACAATTAGAGAGGCATATAATATTGCAGGACAAACAGAAACAGAAAACAAATTAAGAGATCAAGTATTAAGATGGAAAGAACGATATGATACGATTTATGCTAATTTAGAAGAAGCAGAGATAAAACTAGAGGAGTTAAGAGGTAAAATAACGCAAAACGACTCGAAATCAGCCCAACTAGAGGCAGAATTAAAATTGGCTAATCAACTATTAGGACTTACAGAACTAAAAGGTAAAGGGGTTATAGTAACTTTGGATGATAATAAAACGGTTGGATTAGAAACTACCAATATTACAGGATACTTAGTTCATGATGGTGACATTATAGAAATGATTAACGAACTAAAAAATGCAGGAGCAGAAGCGATTAGTATTAATGGACAAAGAATTGTCAGCAATACAGCTATTACTTGTGACGGTAATGTAATAAGAATTAATAATCAAAAAATTGGTGCGCCTTATGTAATACAGGCTATTGGCTATCCAGAATATTTAGAAAGCGGACTTAATTTGCCAGGTGGACTTATTCAATACTTGAATAGAGATGGTGTTATAACAAAGATAGAAAAATCTAATAATATAACGATACCTAAATATACTGGAGCGTATAATTACGAATATATGAAAAATGTAGAATGATAAAAGGAGGTAATCATGAAGGGAAAGTTAACTATGACTATCACCATAGGAATTATGTGCGCTGTTCTCCTATATGTTATGCTAGTTCAATTTAAAACTGTAGAAGAAACTGACATTACGGAAATTGAGAATATGCGTGAAGCAGAACTCAGAACAGAAGTTGCCAACTGGAAAACAAAATACGAAGAGGTTAATAAAAAATACGAAGAAGTAACAAAAACAATAAAAGACTATGAAGACAAAATAACTAATAACCAAGAAGCTTCAGAACTACTACAAGAAGAGCTAGAAATGGCGAACATGCTTCTTGGGAAAACTGATGTGCAAGGAGAAGGAATTGTGGTTACTCTGAGTGATAACAGAGAGAGAAAAATAGAAATTTATGATATTTTACAATTAATAAATGAATTAAAATTGGCGGGGGCAGAAGCAATTAGCATTAATGATGAAAGGATTATTGCTACAACAGATATTAAAGAGGTAAATTCAATGTACATTGTTGTTGATGGAAAAAGAATTACTTCTCCATATGTTATTAAAGCAATAGGAAATCAAACTTATTTAGAGAGTGGCTTGACCACCAAAGATTATGGATATATTGATAGGGTTATTAAAGCCTATGACAAAACAGCTACAGTAGAAAGGCAAGATGATATAAAAATTTTGAAATATGCTGGAGAAATGAAATTACAATATGCAGAGTAAAAAATGAAATGGAGGTTTTATTTATGGTATTTATAGCAATACTAATTGGGTCTATTGCAGGTGCGCTAATACGGAATTAGTGCTCCAACAATTCCTTATACATATTCGAATTATTTGGCCATTGCTATTGTAGCAGCTATTGATTCGATTTTTGGAGGAATAGTAGCAGTTATGAATGGAAATTTTGATTTTAAAATTTTTGTTTCTGGTTTCTTTGGAAATGCAATAACAGCGATACTTCTTACATACTTGGGAATTAAACTAAATGTAGACATTTATTTGGCTGCTATTGTTGTGTTTGTTGGAAGAATGTTTACAAATCTTTCTATTATTCGTAGACATTATATAGAAAAGTGGTCGAAAAAAGTAGAACAAAAAAACAAGAATATTGAAGAGACAAAGACTCAAAATGCTACATAGAACAGAATATAATTATAATTAATTTCCATAGAAGAGTAGCACAGAAAATATATTACAATTATTACAAAATTATTACAAAAATATTACAAAATTCTATTGACAATCTAAATAAAATAATATATTCTTTATTAGAACAAATTTAATAAAAATGGAGGAATAAACTTGGCAGTCGGAGATATAATCGTAGGCATTGATATTGGCACATCTAAGGTAAGTACGGTTGTCGGAGAAGTTAACAATTTCAATCAAATTGAAGTTATTTGCACTACAGAATATAAATGTAAAGGAGTGAAAAAGACCAAGATAATTGATGAAGAAGAAATTGTTTTAGGAATTTCTCGAACAATTAAAGAAGCAGAAGAAAGTGCAAGTTTAAAAATTAATTCTGCTTATGTTACAATACCAGGGAAATATGCTACTATCGTGCAAAATAGTATTACAAAAGAAGTAAAAGACAAGTATGCTGGAGTTTCTTCAAAAGATGTATCTTCAGCAATAGGACAAGTAAAAGATATAGAAATACCAGAAGATAAAATATTAATAGATATTGTTCCTGACAAGTTTATATTAGATAATGGACAAATTGTAGAAGACCCCGTAGGAAGTTTGAGTTCTACATTTACATTAAAAGCACAAATCATTTTAGCTGACAGAGATTATGTTAAACAGCTCTACTCTATTTTCAGAAAGGCTGATATTGAAATAGATGGACTTGTACCAGTAACATTAGCAGAAAGAAATTTAGTATTTGATACTAATGAACTAAATGATAATGTACTTCTTTTAGACATTGGAGCAGGTAATACAGATATAGGAGTTTTTGATGGCTCAACATTTGTATATACAAATACTATTCCTTTAGGCGGTGACAACATAACAAATGATATTGCTTTAGTTCTTAATATATCTGTAGAAGAAGCTGAAAGATTAAAAAGGCAATATGGACTAGCTTTACGTTCTTTCATTGATAACGATAATTCGATTGCATTAAATACATATAAAGGGGACACAAGAAATAAAACTATAAAAAGTTCAGAACTCATTGAAATTATTGAGGCAAGAATCGAAGAAATTTTTTCTTTAGTAAACAAAGATGTTGCATCTCAAGGAATAAAAGCAAAAATTAATAATGTCATATTAACTGGACAAGGAATTACAAACATAAACAAGAGTGATGTAGCGGGAAAAATAATATTAAATATACCGGTGAAGATTGCTACAGGAAGACTAATTAGTACAATCCATGCAGGATATAGAACAGCTTATGCACTTGTTCGATATGTAGCATCAAAACCATTTGCAAGGACTGTGTCAAGTAGTATAGACTCGAAAACTGAGCGCAAATTATTAGGAACAATTATAGAAAGAATAAAAGATTTTTTCTATACATAAGTGTTATTAATTTTAAATTTATATATTATTTAAGGAGGATTAAACTTTATGATGGACTATGAGGATTTAAACAACTATATGATGGACGGAACTGCAGATATTAAAGTAATAGGAGTAGGTGGAGCAGGAAACAATGCAGTAAATAGAATGATTGATTCTGGCATAAAAAATGTAGAATTTGTGGCAATTAATACAGATAGACAAGCTTTAGTATTATCAAAAGCACCAACTAAAATTCAAATAGGTGAAAAAATAACAAGAGGATTAGGAGCTGGAGCAAATCCAGACATAGGAGCTCAAGCAGCAGAAGAAAGTAAATCAGAAATTACAGAAGCCCTAAAGGGAGCAGATATGGTGTTTGTAACTGCTGGAATGGGAGGAGGAACTGGAACTGGAGCCGCACCAATAGTAGCACAAGCAGCGAAAGAGATGGGGATACTAACTATTGGAGTGGTAACAAAACCATTTACATTTGAAGGCAAAAAAAGACTAGCACAAGCAGAAAGAGGAATTGAAAGCTTAAAAGGAAAAGTAGATACACTTGTGGTTATTCCAAACGATAAATTATTGCAAGTAATCGATAGAAAAACATCTATTATAGAAGCTTTTAAAATGGCAGATGATGTATTAAGGCAAGGTGTACAAGGAATATCTGACCTAATTGCTGTGCCAGGACTTATTAATTTAGACTTTGCCGATGTAAAAACTATTATGTTAGATAAAGGAATGGCTCATATGGGAATTGGTAGAGCAACAGGAGAAAATAGAGCAGAAGATGCAGCAAAACAAGCAATTCAAAGTCCATTATTAGAAACATCTATTGAGGGAGCTAAAGGTGTTATTATAAGCATTGCGGGCGGAAGTGATGTAGGATTACACGAAGCAAATATTGCAGCCGAATTAGTCCAAAGAAGTGCAGATCCAGAAGCAAATATTATATTTGGAACAGTAACGGATGAATCTTTAGAAGATGAGGTTGTAATTACTGTTATTGCAACAGGATTTGAAAACGAAGAAAAACCCGTATCTAGCGGAGTAGAAAACATTGTAAGCCGAGCGTGGGACAAAAAAATTAATTCTTTTTCTTCAACACCAGAGACATCTACTTCACAAAATGATTTGGACATTCCACCTTTTTTGAGAAAAAATAAAGGATTAGGGAAATAATGATAATATATATGAAAAAAAGAAGAAATCGTCTACTTTTGTAGATGATTTCTTCTTTTGCTTTCCACGAAATGACAAATTTTTAAATAAAGACAAAGTATAATAGAAGAAAAACGAAAGGGAAAAAATGACTATTTATTTGGACATTGTATTAATAGAAAATATTCTAATGAATTATATTATTCTATTTGCCACAGGAGTTATTTATAAAGCAAGAACAAGAGTAAGAAATTTACTGCTTTCAAGCCTTATAGGCGGAGTTTATGCAATACTTTCCTTTACTACAGGAATGAAAATTTATGCAAGCATATTTTTAAAAATCATTTTATCGATTGCTATGGTGTATATTGCATTTAGACCAGAAAAAATAAAAACACTGTTTAAATTGCTAATGCTTTTTTATTTGGTTTCTTTCGCATTTGGTGGAACTGCTTTTGCATTACTTTATTTTATTAAGCCACAAGACATTTTAATAAAAAATGGAGTATTAACAGGTACATATCCTATAAAAATTGCTTTTTTAGGCGCTATGATAGGATTTATTATTCTGCAACTAGCTACAAAAGGTATTAAAAACAAATTAAGCAAAAAAGATATGTTTTGTGATATAGAAATTCAATTAGAAGATAAAAAACTAGCTACAAAAGCCATGATAGATACAGGAAATTTACTAAAAGAGCCAATTACTGGTTTGCCTGTAATTGTTATAGAAACAGAAGAATTGAAAGGAATATTGCCTGAAAATATTATTGAAAATACAGAAAATATTATTAGTGGCAATTTAAAAGGGATAGAAGATAAATACATATTAAGATTTCGCATGATACCATTCACTTCTTTAGGAAAGCAAAATGGATTGCTTTTAGGAATGAAAGCAGATAAAGTAATAATAAAGAAAGAAGAAAATAGTCAAATAATAAAAAATGCAATGATTGGAATGTACAACAAACCATTAACAAAAAGTAAGCAATATCATGCCTTAATTGGACTAGATATGCTAGAAGGAGGGATAAATGAATTTATTACAGATGTTAAAGCTTAGTATCAACAATATTTATATTAGATACATTGAAAAAGAAGATGAAAGCGAAATGTATTATATAGGAGGTAGTCAAATTTTGCCACCTCCGTTATCTCAGGAAGAAGAGGAAGAAGCACTAAAAAAGTTAGCCAAAGGACAAATAGAAATTAGACAAACTCTTGTTGAAAGAAACTTGAGATTAGTAGTATACATTGCAAAAAAATTTGAAAATACAGGAGTCGGAATTGAAGACTTAATATCTATAGGGACGATTGGCTTAATGAAAGCAATCAACACATTTAATACAGATAAAAACATTAAACTTGCTACATATGCGTCTCGCTGTATAGAAAATGAAATTTTAATGTATTTAAGAAGAAATAATAAAATGAAGGGAGAAATTTCGATTGATGAACCTTTAAATCAAGATGGAGATGGAAATGAACTTCTTTTATCTGATATATTAGGAACAGATCCAGACATAACTTCTCGTGGAATTGAAGATGAAGTAGATAAGAAATTGCTTAAAGCTTCAATCGAGAAACTAAATAAAAGAGAAAAGAATATTATGGAATTGAGATTTGGTTTTATAAATGGAAAAGAAAAAACACAAAAAGAAGTAGCAGATATGCTTGGTATATCTCAGAGCTACATTTCAAGACTGGAAAAGAAAATAATTAACAAAATGAAAAAAGATATTATGAGCAAAACGGGATGAGCAAAATAAATGCAAAAGAATAAAAACCTTTAATTTGGAAATAATGTAAATAAACATTATGAAAGAAAAAGGGGGTTTTTATTTGATTAACAAGGTGGAAATTTGCGGTGTTAATACTGCGAAATTACCTGTGCTAACAAATAAAGAAAAAAACGAACTATTAACTCGCATTAAAAAAGGAGATAAAGAAGCAAGAGAAATATTTACAAAAGGGAATTTAAGATTGGTACTTAGTGTGATACAAAGATTTGGAGGAAGAGGAGAAAATGCGGATGATTTATTTCAAGTTGGGTGCGTAGGCTTAATGAAAGCAATTGATAATTTTGATTTATCTTTAAATGTACAATTTTCTACTTATGCTGTACCAATGATTATAGGAGAAATTAGACGATATCTAAGAGATAATAATCCGATTCGAGTAAGCCGTTCAGTAAGAGATTTAGCATATAAAGCTTTGCAAGTAAAAGAAAAATACATTACAGAAAAGGAAAAAGAACCAACAGTGGAAGAAATTGCAAAAACATTAGGAGTAGAAAAAGAGGAAGTCGTAATGAGTCTAGATGCAATTCAAGACCCGATATCTTTGCAAGAGCCGGTTTATAATGACGGATCAGATAGTATTTACGTGATGGATCAAGTAAGTGACAAGAAAAACACAGATGAAACTTGGGCAGAAAATTTGACAATAGCAGAAATTATGAAGAAATTGAATGATAGAGAAAAAATGATTATTGCAAAAAGATTTTTTAATGGAAGAACTCAAATGGAAGTAGCAGAAGAAATTGGAATATCACAAGCACAAGTATCAAGATTAGAGAAAAGCGCCATAGATCACATAAAGAAAATGTATAAATAATGCACATATGGAAGATAAAAAAACATATTATATAGTAGAAAAAATAATTGCCTGTTAGTGAAAAATAAAAATTTCCTAATAGGCAATTAGTCAAAAATGTTAAAACATTAATAAGGAGATGATACATATGGCCAAACAGGGATTGGATTTTAAACACAAAGAAGTGATTAACATTACAGACGGCAAAAGATTAGGATATGTACAAGATGTAACAGCCAATTTAGAAACTGGAGTTATAACTTCTATAATTGTTCCGGGCAATACAAAAGTGCTTAATTTCTTCGCTGGAGGAGGAGATATTGTAATCCCGTGGGAAAAAATAAAATGTATTGGTAATGATGTAATATTAATTGAAATGCCATAAGTAGGATATTTTCAATAAGCCATAACATAAAGTTATGTAGGAAAATAAAAGCAAAAATTCTATAAGAAAATTCAAAACAGAGAGATTACAAAAAAGTAAAATGAAATGGTAAAAAAAACATGAAAAAAAAGGGAAAAAAGTGTTGACATGAGAGCGCAAATATGATAATATATAAAAGTACTAATCAACAAATGAAATATGTTAACTAAATTAGTAAT
>CAWVME010000122.1:0-9353 GCA_963930325.1 Bacillota bacterium
ATTCTTTTTATATTCTTCTACTCCTGGTTGGTTGAATGGATTAATTCCTAAAATTTTTCCAGACATTGCACATGATTTTTCAAAAAAATATATTAATTGTCCTAATGATTCTTCATTTAATTTTTCTATAGTAATAACAATGTTTGGCACATCGCCAGAAACATGTGCTTCAATTGTTCCTTGCATTGCTTTTTTATTTACATAGTCAACTGTTTTTCCAGCTAAAAAGTTAAGTCCATCAATATTGTCTCCATCTAATTTTATTTTTATGTCAGATTTTGGCTTTTCTATATTAATAACTGTTTCAAATAAATTTCTTCTACCTTGTTGAATATATTGTCCCATAGAATGCAAGTCAGTTGTATTATCTACTCCTGCTGGAAAAATCCCCATTTGTTCTTTTCCTTCACTTTCTCCGTATAGTTGTTTCCACCACTCAGTGAAGAAATGTAATTTAGGTTCATAGTTTACTAAAATTTCTATATTTTTATATAATTTATATAAAATATTTCTTACTACGGCAAATTTATAACAATCATTATATTTTAAGTTTGCATCTGCATAAATGTCTTGCGCTAACTTAGCCCCTTCCATTAATTTATCAATGTCAATACCAGCTACAGCAATAGGCAACAAACCTACTGGAGTTAATACAGAATATCTTCCACCAACATTATCTGGAATAACAAAAGTCTCATATTTTTCTTCTTCTGATAATTTTTTTAATGCCCCTCTTTCTTTATCTGTTGTAACATAAATTCTTTTTCTTGCTTCTTCAATGCCGTATTTAGTTTCTAACAATTCTCTAAAAATGCGAAATGCAATTGCTGGTTCTGTTGTTGTTCCTGATTTTGATATAACATTAATTGATAAATCTTTGTCACCTATAATATCAATTAATTCATTAATATATGTAGAGCTGATGTTATTTCCGGCAAATAAAATAATAGGCGCTTTTCTCTTTTCTGCTGACAGTAAATCCTGAAAACTATGCCCAAGTGCCTCTATTACCGCTTTTGCGCCTAAGTAAGAGCCTCCTATTCCAATAACCACAAGAATGTCGCTGTCTTTGCGAATTTTTTTTGCAGCTTTCTTAATTCTTCCAAATTCTGCTTTATCATAATTGGTTGGAAGTTCTATCCAACCTACGAATTCATTTTCATCATTAGCCTTGCTGTGTAAATCTTTATGAATTTTCTCTACTTTATCTTTATATTTCATAATTTCTTTTTCTGTAATTCCACTGTACTCTAAATTTACCTTTAAGTTTTCCATATAATTCCTCCTTTTAATATGATATATGTTATCATTTCTATTTTTGTTTCATTTTATTACAAAAGATTTTATTTTTCAATAGTATATATGGAAATTTAGATTTATCAACGTAAAAAATTGCCACACACTTTTTCTGTGCATAGTTATTTTTTGTGGTATGAAAGAAAGTAATTTTTCCTATACCACAAAAAAAATCCTTATCAACTTTTCACAATATGCTCTTCATTTACATGGCGTCTAGTATCTTTGCTAAATATTTCATACTTGTCATACATTCTTCTAGTGTATTTGCTGTTGCTCCCACTTCAATAATAGCCGAACCTGTAGTTAAATTTTGGTTATAGCGATAATTATTAAGAAGAATTGGCCTAAAAAGTCCTGGATATAGCTCTTCTGCTTTTTGTTGTACTTTAATTGCAAATTTCAAATTTTGTAACCAATTTGGATGTTCTAGTCCTCCTGCCCCTGTTCCAATAACAAACATTAATTGTGCTGCATATTCTTCACCAATTTTTACTTTTGGTCCATAATCAGTACCGCTTCCAACTGCATCTCTGTGAAGATCTAATACAATTTGTATATCACTATTTTGTTCTAATATATTTCGAATTGTTTTTTCAGAACGATCATAAGAACCACTGTATGCAGGGTAATCATGATAAGTCATGTCATGAATAACCTGATATCCATATCCTTGTAATTGCTTTTCCAGTTCTGTTCCAACTCTAGCAACACTTTTAGTTAAGTCTGTAGTTCTATAATTTCCACTAGCTTGATACGGATTTTCCTCGGTAGGAGTATAGCTTTCACAAGTATGAGTATGTAAAAGCAAAATTTTATTTTTATTTACTTCTACATCTGGAACCAACATATCTTCTGTTAATTCATAATCTGATTTATTCCTAATTTGTACACTTCCATAGCTATTAGTATAAGCGGCTTTCATGTTCTTTTCCTCCACTACCTCTGTTTTTAAATTTTCTTGCGCTAATTCCACATTTTCTTCTGATAATTGTTCTGCAGTATTAGCTTGTTCTGGAGTATTTTCTTCCATCTCTTTTGGAACAATATTATTAATTAAATTAAGCTCCATTCCCAAAATTTTTTCTCCTATGTTTTGCTCAATAGTCGCATCATCTTCTCCTCTATTTTCTAAAACTTCTGGTAGGACCGTATCAAGACAATAGGTGTAAGCATATTCTGAAATCTTTTTTGTATTTTCCTCAATATTTTCTTTTAAATCACCTTGATTTTTTTGTATATCAGGCATAGCAAAATACCTAGTAAAGCAAATAATAATAGCCAGTACTAGAATTGCTTTTACTAGGTATTTTAATATATCTTTTAAATTAATAACCGCTACATTTATCATATTTTTCTCCTGTTACTTCTTTTAGTAATGTAAATTAATCTTATATTAAATTTTTTAGATTATTTTACAATACAGCTTGAGTATAGTCTAAAAGAATAAGCAACTCTTACTTTTGTAAACTTATATTTCTATATATATTTTTCATCCTGTAGAATATGATAAATTTTTATTTAATTCTCTATTGCCAATATAATTTTTTGTTGTATAAAAAGTAGAGAAAAGTTCTCTCGAAGCGAGATTTATACTTATTTTTGTATTTTCTCTTTTATTTTTTCGGGAAGTAAGTCAATTTCTATTTCTTCTCCTGTTTTCATTTCTTTTATTTTAGCAGTTTGATTTTTTATTTCTGTATCTCCTATTGTAAGAACATATTGGCTTCCAATTTTGTCTGCATACTTAAATTGAGCTTTTATGCTTCTTCCTTGAATGTCTTTTTCTACATGTAAACCCATTCTTCTTAAATTTTGAGTTAATTTTGTTGCTACTTTACTTGCTTCATCTCCAATATTAGCAATATAAAGTAATGGCACAGTTCCATCTTCTAGTTTATTATATTTTAAAAATATTTCTACTAGTCTTTCTAATCCCACAGCAAATCCTAATGCTTTGGTTTCTTGTCCTTCAAGCTCTTGAATTAGCCCATCATATCTTCCTCCACCTAAAATTGTGTATCCTTCTTCTTTTGATATAAACTCAAATACTGTTTTAGTATAATAGTCTAATCCTCGAACAATATTAGTATCTATGGTATAAGAAATTCCAAGTTCTGATAACATTGATTTTACATTTTCAAAATGTGTTCTACATTCTTCACATAAATAATCTATTATTCTAGGTGCATTTACGTTAAATTCTTTGCATTTTTCTTCTTTGCAATCCAATATTCTCATTGGATTTTTTTCATATCTAGATTGGCAAGTTTTGCAATAATTTTCT
Organism: Bacillota bacterium; assembly: GCA_963930325.1. Classification (GTDB taxonomy): domain Bacteria; phylum Bacillota; class Clostridia; order TANB77; family CAG-508; genus CALXJM01. Next base: position 3,584 of record CAWVME010000122.1, read on the forward strand.
AAATTAGGCTTTATAAATTCTCTTAGTGCTTTTTGATACTTTTCTCTACACACGGGACAACCTATACTATTAATAGTAAGTTCAATATCTGGAATATTTAACACTTTAAATATTTCGTTTGCCATACTCATTATTTCTACATCTGCCAAATACGAATCTGCTCCTATTACTTCTGCTCCTATTTGGTGGAATTCTCTTAATCTCCCCTTTTGAACATTTTCATAGCGGTACATTCCCATATTATACCATACCTTTATAGGAGATGGTTTACTCGCCATCCCATTTTCAATATAGGCTCTTACAACTCCGGCAGTCCCTTCTGGTCTTAAAGTAATGCTTCTACCGCCTTTATCTTCAAAAGTATACATTTCTTTTTGTACAACATCAGTTGTATCTCCTACACCTCTTTGAAATAATTCTGTGTGTTCAAATACAGGAGTTCTTATTTCTTTAAAGCTATAATTTTCAAATAATTTTTCTATTTCTCTTTCAATATATTGCCATTGATAACTTTCCTCTGGTAAAATATCTTTAGTTCCTTTAGGTCTTTGTATCATTTTTACCTCCATTTAAGCTACTAAAAGCTCTAATATTTTTTAATTAAGTTTCTATCTTAAAATTTCAAACCTAAAACAACATTTAATCCTTTTTAGGCTTTAAATCTAAATATATTTTTTCTTCTTCTCTTATAATAGTTGGCTTGCCATGACCCGGATAAACAATCGTATCTTCTGGTAATATCATAATTTTATTGGTAATAGAACGCATAATGTCTTCAAAACTTCCAGTAGGCAAATCTGTTCTACCCCAAGTTCCGCGAAACAAAGTATCTCCTGTAAAAATCATTTTATGCTCCTTACAATAAATACAGATTCCACCTTTTGTATGCCCTGGTGTATGAATAATCTCAAATTCTATGTCTCCTAAATGAATTTTATCTTTATCATCTAATCTAGAATCTGCTTCTAGTTCTGGACTATCCATTCCAATATAATATGACAAATTAATCTCTTCTTTATATAACCCTTCTGCTTCGGCTCTGTGTATTAATATTTGCCCTTCTAGCTTTTCTTTAATTTCATTTAATGCTCCTATATGGTCTCCGTGGCAATGTGTAAGAATAATGTATTTCACTTTCACTTTCAATATTTTTACCATTTCAATAATCTTCTCTGCTTCTGCTCCTGGGTCTATAATAAATGCTTCTTTAGTTTTTTCATCTGCTACAATGTAGCAATTAGTTAGGTCTCCCAATCCTGTATTTAGTTTTATTACTTTTAATATCATTTGTAATTCCCCTTCTATTTTCTTCTTTTTACTTCATAAACACTGTCTACTTTTCTAAGCAATTTTAGCACCTTGTTTAACTCATCTAAGTTTTCAATTTCAATAGTAATTTCTGTTAAGGCAATTCTTTCACGATTTGCTTTAGAATTTACTGCCATAAGTTTTGCTTTGGATTCTGACAAAGCCTTAATAATATCTGCCAATAGTCCACTTCTATCATTAGCATAAATTTCTATATCTACACTATATGAAGCTTTAACATCTTCTTGCCAATAAACATCAATAATTCTATCTTTCTCTGACAACAAATCATTAATGTTTACGCAATCTGTACGATGAACAGTAACTCCTCTTCCTTTAGTTACATATCCTATTATACTATCTCCTGGCAATGGATTACAACATTTTGAAAGTTTAACTAAACAATTGTCAATTCCTTTTACTACAATACCTGCTTTAGAAGTAGTTTTAGAAGGTTTAATGCTCGCTAATTCTTGAATTTTCTCTTCTACATCTTCTTCTTTATGCTCTTTTTTGTATTCTTCTAGAATTCTAGCAATTATTTTTACAGGTGATATTGCTCCAAAACCAACACTAGCATACATATCTTCTAGCGAATTAAACTTATAGCGGTCCAAAGCTATTTGTATCCATTCTGGTCTAAACAATTCGCTATATGTCATACCTATTTTTTTAATTTCCTTTTCAATAATATCTTTTCCTTTTTCAATGTTTTCTTCTCTTTGCTCTTTTTTAAACCATTGTTGTATTTTATTTTTCGCAGATGAACTTACGATGAACTTTAGCCAGTCTCTACTTGGTCCTTTACTTGTATCTGAAGTAATAATTTCTACAATATCTCCATTTTGTAGTTTTGTTATAATTGGCATCATTTTATTATTAATTTTGCATCCTACCATTTTGTGACCAATTTGTGCATGTATATTATAAGCAAAATCAATTGGAGTACTACCACTCGGCAATACTTTTATGTCTCCTTTGGGTGTAAACACATAGACTTCATCTTCAAAAAGCTCTGTTTTTAAAGTTTTCATGAATTCTTCTGGATCTTGCATATCTTTTTGCCATTCTAAAGTTTCTCTAAGCCATGCCAGTTTATCATCTGTTACAGTTACATTCGATTTTTTATTTTTACTATTATTAGCTTCTTTATACGCCCAATGAGCTGCAATACCAAATTCTGCAACCCTATGCATATCCCAAGTACGTACTTGCACTTCAAAAGGTGTTCCTTTTGGGCCCAACAATGTTGTATGTATAGATTGATACATATTTGGTTTCGGCACAGCTATATAGTCCTTAAATCTTCCTGGCATTGGATTATATAAATCATGAACTACACCTAAAGCAGCATAGCAATCTTTTACAGAATTAACTAAAATGCGAAGAGCAAACAAGTCGTAAATTTGATCTAATGTTTTGTTGTCTCTTTGCATTTTTCTATAAATACTGTATAAATGTTTTGCCCTACCTGTAATTTCTGCTTCAATTTTTTCTTTCTTCAAAGCTACTCTAATTTCTTCAATAATGCTATCAATAAAAGCCAATCTTTCTTCTCTTTTTTTATCAATTTCTCTTACTAATTCACGAAATTCTTCTGGGTTTAAATATCTAAACGCCAAATCCTCTAGTTCCCATTTAATTGAATAAATTCCTAATCTATTTGCAAGTGGTGCAAACAAATCCATGGTTTCCTGTGCATTAAAAATTTGTCTTTCTCTGCTTAAATATTTCAATGTTCTCATATTGTGCAATCTATCTGCCAATTTAATTAGAACCACTCGGATATCTTTTGCCATAGCTAAAAACATTTTTCTATAATCTTCAATTTGTTGTTCCTCTTTAGTCGTATATTGAATACGACTTAGTTTAGTAACTCCGTCTACCATTTCTGCTACAGATTCTCCAAATAAATTAACAATGTCTTCCCTTTTTACATCTGTATCTTCTACTAAGTCGTGTAAAAGTGCCGCACATATGGTTTCATCATCTAACTCTAATTTAGCTATTGTATAGGCTACATTAAGCGGATGAACAATATATGGCTCCCCAGATTTTCTACATTGATCTCCATGATGTAGCTTTGCATATTCATATGCCTTTTCTATCATAGCAATATTAGACTTTGGATTATGTGCTTTAGCTGTTTTTATAATGTTTTCTATTGTAACTTCTTCCATAACTTGTTCTCCTTTCTTTCAAAACTTGATACTCTCAATTAATATGATTTTCGCATGTCTTTTAAGTTAATTTGTATTTTTTCTAATCCGTTATAGGAATTTACTTCTAGTGTTCCTACTACATCTATTTTATCTCCTATTCTATATTCTTCTGCTAAATACCCCATATTAAATCCAATAGCATCCAAAATAATGTTATCATCTCTTAAGGTCAATTTTATGTGTTTATTTTCTGACAATGCTCGAATAGAATCTATTTTTAGTCCTTTATACATAAAAATAGGAATTTTGTTTCCTTCTCCAAAAGGTTCTAATAGCTGAATAGCTTCTACATTTTCCTTTGTCATATCTTTGGCCGTTATTTGCTTATCTATCTTAATTATTGGTACTATTTCTTTCACATTGCTTTTATCAGCTAATTCTTCAAAAGCTTTCTTAAATCCTTCGAAATTTTCTCGTTTTAAACTTAGTCCAACTGCCATACTGTGTCCGCCATACTTTTCTAACCAGGAACTTGTATTTAATAATGCTTCGTGCAAATCAAATCCTGGTACACTTCTTCCAGAGCCTTTTCCCATATCTCCCTCGAAGCAAATTAATAAGCTTGGCTTGAAAAACATTTCTGTAACCTTAGATGCCACAATGCCAATTACTCCATGATGCCATCTTTCATCTCCTAAAACAATACTGCTTTTGCTCTCTAAATTTTCTTCTTGAATTTTACTTAGCGCTTGCTCAAATATTTTTCTTTCTGTGTCTTGCCTTTCTGTATTATAATTATTTAATTTTTGTGTAATTTGTTTTACTTCTTCTAAATCTTCACTTAAAAATAATTTTAGTGCTTCTTCTTGTTTACCCATCCTTCCACATGCATTAATTCTTGGCGCTACTCCAAAAGAAATCGTACTGGAATTTACATTTGCATAGCCACAGGCTTTTACTAACTCTCTCAACCCTATATTTTTCGTTTGCTTAATTAGCTTTAGTCCTAATTTAGCAATTACTCTGTTTTCATCTACTAGTGGAACAATGTCTGAAATAGTTCCTACACAAACAATATCTAAATATTTTAAATACTCTTTTTCATCAAGCCCTAATTTTATACTAATAGCCTGAATAACTTTAAATACAACTCCAACTCCTGCTAATTCTCTAAATGGATATGTGTTATCTTTTCTTTTTGCATCAATAACAGCTAATGCATTTGGCAGAATATCCAATGTTTCATGGTGATCTGTTACAATGGTTTCTATTCCTAATTTTTTAGCATAGTCAATATCTTCTATCCCTGAAATGCCACAATCTACAGTGATCATTAATGAAACATGCTCTTTAGCAATTTTTTCAATTGCTTGTTTATTTAATCCATAACCCTCTTCCAAACGATTTGGAATATAATAAATAACATTTGCTCCTATTTCTCCTAAATATTTTTTAAGTACAGTTATACTGGTAATTCCATCGACATCATAATCCCCATAAATAGCTATTTTCTCTTTTTTTTCAATTGCTTGTATAATCCTAGTAACTGCTATTTCCATATCTTGAAATAAATAAGGATTATAAAAATCATTGCGTGTTGGTTTTAAAAAAGTAACTATTTTTTCTTTGCTTTCTATATTTCGATTAGTTAAAATCGTTGTAAGTAATGGTGATATTTTTAGTTCTTCGCTTAATCTTTCAATTTTCTCTGTTTCTATATCATAAAATTCCCATTTTTTCTTCATCTTTCTCTCCTATTCTAATTTCCTTTTATTCTATAATATTTTTTTCCATTTTTAAAGGGGTTTTGTAGATTTTTCGTGTTTTTTGCTATATATTTTTTTGTATTAGTATATATTACAAGAACATATCTCTTTTTACGAGAGCTTTTCTATATTTTTTAATATAACTACAATTATTTAAATTTTCAAAAGATCGTAAGAGTTTTTTGTACATAGTTACTTTATCTATATTACAAAAAATCCTAAACATAAACAATGCTTAGGATTTTTTATTGCATAGGAAAAATCGTCAGATTTTTCTGGAGCAACAAAGTTAAGTTACTTTGGCTGTGCATATTCGCGAAGCGAAATGCACATGTGGCAAAGCCACTTTTCTTATAACTTTAGAGAAGTACTTTAGGCTCTTTATTTCTCGATTTGTCTCCAATATTCTGGAATATTTTCGTATCCATTTAATTTAGTACAACTGTCATAGCAACCTGCTCCTCCACTAGTCTCCGAAGTACTTATCCAGTGTTCCCCCCATAGTTCTATTGGGTTACCTGTTAAGTTGTAACA
>CAWVME010000123.1:0-15207 GCA_963930325.1 Bacillota bacterium
AACGCCAACAACAGCAAATACAACATATTATGCAAGTTATAGAGTAACAAGAACAGCAAGATTCTATTATTGGAGTGGAAGTGCACAAACAAGTACAACAGCGAGTGGAACAAGATATATGAATTCAGCAGGAAGCTATTTAGAATCAAATATAAGTATACCAGCTGCAGTATCAACCAATAGAGCAAAAGACGGAATTACGTATACATACAGAGGAGTAAGTACAAGTAATACAGCCAATGCAACAACAACAACGCCAACAACAGCAAATACAACATATTATGCAAGTTATAGAGTAACAAGAACAGCAAGATTTTACTACTACAATGGCTCAGCTCAAACATATGCATCTGCAAGTGGAACTAGATATATGAATTCAGCAGGAAGTTATATAGAGTCAAATATAACAGTTCCACGTGCAGTAACAGGAAGTAGTGGAGCTTATGCTACCAAATATGCAGGAGTAAGTACATCTACTTCTAGCACAACAGCAGCAACATCAATTAGTACAGCAAATACCAGCTATTATGCATATTACACAGTAGGAATTACTTATTATTATTACAGTGGAACAGCACATACAAGGACAAATGCAACTAGAAGATTTTTAAGCAATGGAAGTAGCTATTCATCTAGTGTAAGTTCTACGCCAAGTCCAGGACTATATAGAGGCACTCCATTTTATGCATGGGTCGATACATATACTTCTGGAGTATGGGAATATGTAACACCTGCAACAACAACATTAACAACATTCTATTCATATCATCAAAAAACAATTACAATATTATATTCTGCAAATGGTGGTTCAGGAGCACCAGAGTCTCAGAGCGCAACTGTAAGATATTTCGCAGGAGAAGATGGAATGTATAGAAAAATAGATTCTATCACAATATCGAATACAATACCAACCAGATCAGGATATAATTTTGTAAATTGGAATACACTTTCAAACGGAACAGGCGATACATATTCTAGTGGAACAACACATCAATTTACTGAAAGTACAATGCTATATGCTCAATGGAAAGTAGCAGGACCAGCATTAACAAATCCAACTAGTGTAAACATTAATATGTTAGATTATACTTATCCATCTGTAAGCTTTTCAGTAACGGCAACAGGAACAGTAACAAGATATCAATGGTATAGGAATACCACTAATAGCAACTCAGGAGGAACAGCAATTAGTGGTGCAACAAGTAGAACATATTCTATATCTGGATTTACAAATGTAAGAAATGCAGCCGGAAGATACTATTATTGTGTAGCAACAAATTCTAATGGTTCAACTACTACTAGTACGGCATTACTAACAGTAAGGTATGAAGTATATAATGAAACAAACTTAAGAAATTTAGCAACATACACTAATAATGGAACATCTACATTTAGTGGAATTACTGTAACACAAAAGAATAATGTTACTCTATCACAAAGCTTTACACCAATTGGGGATCCAACTATTAACACTAATTATAATTTTGCCGGAACATATGAAGGAGGAAATTACTCAATATATAATTTAAATATCAATGACTCAAGTAAAAATTATCGTGCATTATTTGCAAAACTTGGAAGTACAGTAATAATAAGAAATTTAACAATAGCTTCTGGTTCAATTACTGGTAATTTGTTTTGTGGAGCTTTTGCAGGAGATGGCGCAGGTACTATGATAAATTGCACTAATAAAGCGAGTGTTAGCGGTAATGGATATACAGGAGGTATAATGGGGGTATGTTATGCTAATGTAACTAATTGTAGAAATATGGGAAAAGTAACTTCAACAGGAGATTATGCAGGAGGAATTGCAGGCACAATTAATAACAATAATGTTAAAATAACAGGTTGTTCAAACACAGGAAATATTAAGATAACTGGAAGCTATTCGAATGCTGCCGGAATTGTAGCTTGGATTCCAGAGTATATAATGTCAACTACGATATCAAATTGTACTAACTCTGGAACAATTACAACATCTCACTATACAGCAGGAGGAATTCTAGCATGGTCACAAGGAAGTCAAATAACAATTACAGGATGTACTAATTCAGGAGCTATTAATGTAGGACAAAGTAATGCAGGAGGAATTGTTGGAGCTTTAGAAGGAACCGGAGGAACTGTACAAAGTTGTAACAATAGAGGAACAGTGCTAGGTGCTGTAAACAATGTAGGAGGAATTGTAGGAAATTCAAATACTACTAATGGGTATATTAAATCTTGCACAAATACAGGAAACGTTGGAGGAAGACAAGGTGTAGGAGGAGTTGTAGGATATGCAACTAATGCACCAAAAGTATATCATTGTATAAATAATGCAAGTACAATTCAAGGATATGATATTGTAGGAGGAGTTATAGGGCAATACCATAAAAGGGATAATGGTTCATCCTCAACAAATGACATTATGTTCTGTGGAAATACAGCAAATGTCACCTCTGACAATGGCTATTTAGGTGGAGTTATAGGACAAGTAAATGGTGCAGAGCATGGACATGAGACAGGACCAAATAATATGGTTGTATATATAAGATATTGCTATAATAGAGGAGATGTATCAGTAACAGGAAATGGAGTAGGCCATGCTGCAGGTGGAATTTCAGGAATGAACTTCGGAGCAAGAATAGAATTTTGCTATAATATAGCAGATGTTACAAGCTATGGACTTGGAGGAGGAATAGGACATTTCTATTGGACTGTAGGAAATAGTAATGTAGGTGCTTATAATTGTTATTCCGTAGGAGGAGTTTCTAGAGGCTCTACTCCTGTATGTATAGGAGGAGTATTAACACAATTAGGAAATACATATAGATTTGCTAACAACTTGTGGGTAAGAACAGGTGGAATGGCAGGCAATGGACAAGAATGTGTAGCAGGTGTATCATCTAGCTTAGGAGGACAAGACTGTCAAACAACGGCATCCACATTAAGATCAACTGCTATTACATGGACACGAAGCAGTGAATCTACAACAGGTTGGCCATCAGATATACCAACATTCCCAACAAACAGAAGACCATTTGTAACAGATTCAAGTAGTATAAACGGAGGTTACCCTATCTTATGGTGGGAAAGATAAGCGAAATTTGACTTTTATAAATAATAATAAAAGGAGTAAATTAGCTAAAAGAACGGGAGAACATTGTTCTCCCGTTCTTTATATGAATTATTAGAACAAAAGCAAAATAACAGCATTATGTGAAAAGCCTGCGTCCTCCAAGGCGTTAAAGAAAGAGAAAGAAACAAATAAGGAAACACACTAAAATGTAGAAGAAGCAAAAAATTTACAAGGTCGGACTCGTTTTTCCCATAAAGACTGTTATTTCTAAAAATAAAATGGCAGAGAACCTTATCGGGCGAACACTGTTCGCCCGATTTTTCTGCTTCTTTCTTAATGTTTATTGACAATAAAAAAGAGGTATAGTATTATAAAAATATAAAGGAAGGAATGATATTAAATATGAAAAACAAAAAGGGCATAACACTTATTTCATTAACAATTTATATTATTGTAATGCTAATAGTAATTGGAATCATTGCTACAATTGGAATATTTTTTTATCAAAATGTAATTCAAATAGATGAAAACTCGCAAAACTTGGCAGAATTTAATAAATTTAATATGTACTTTTTAGAAGAAACAAAAAAGAAAGATAATCATATAGCTCAGATAAATGAAAACTCTGTGACATTTACAAGTGGAGAAACATATACATATGTAGAAAACGATAATGCTATTTATAAAAATAAAATGAAAATTTGCGAAAACATAAAAAAATGTATTTTTACAGAAAACAGTGTAAATGGAAAAGAAGGAATACGTGTTTACATAGAAATTGGAAACGAAACAGAATTTTCAGAAACAATAGATTATGTTTTTTAAACAACTATCCCCCAGTTTAACTGGGGGACAATTATTATATAAGAAAATTGTTTTGCCTTAAAAATAATTATAGGAGGAATTATAAATGATAAATAATATTTTTCGTATTGCTATATTACAAGAAAAATCAACTAAACATATGTATCAAGAAAATACAGAAAGTATAATAAAAGCAATGCAAGAAGCTAAAGAAAATAAAGCAGATATTTTATTATTACCAGAATGTTTTATTACAGGATATGATTTGCCAATAAAAAATAAAGAAGCAATTGACGACAACAGCAAATATATTTTACGAATTTCGGAAATGGCAAAAAAATCAGAAATTGGAGTAGTTGCTACAGCATTTACTAAAGGAAGAACTCGACCACGAAATAGTGCTTATGTTATTGACAAACATGGAAATATTCTTATGAAATATAATAAAGTACATACTTGTGATTTCGCAGATGAAAAGTGCTTGGAGAGTGGAGATGAATTTTTTGTATGTGATTTTGAAGGTGTTAAATTAGGAATAATGATTTGTTATGATAGAGAATATCCAGAAAGTGCAAGAGAACTTATGCTAAAGGGAGCAGAGATAATATTAGTCCCTAATGATTGTGCTTCTATGAAACCGAGAATACAAGCCTTATCTACAAGAGCATATGAAAATATGGTTGGTGTTGTTATGGCAAATCCACCAGGAGAAAATAAAGGAAATTCTTGTGCTTATTCTCCAATCTGTTGGGATAAAGACGGAAACTGTATAGATAATGAAATTGTGCTGGCAGACTCAAAAACTGAAAAACTATTTTATGCAGATTTTGATATAAGAAAATTGCGTAACTATCGTTCAAGAGAAATGATGGGAAATACATTTAGAAAAGTAAAAGCTTATAAAGAACTTATGAATGAGGAAATAAATGAACCATTTATAAGGTAAAATACATGTAAACTATTAAGTTTCTTTGTTTAAAATTATGGTTTTAAAAATACATATTTTGTAAACTTTGGGAAAAACTAATTTCATCAAATATATTCTACATTTAAATCTTTTCGTTTTTAACATTTAAGGAGTGAAAAACTTGAAATTAGATAGGGAACTTAATATCAAAGGGATGATTTTGGATAAACAACAATTGGAAAGATATTTAGAAAAGATTGCGTCAAATCATAACATTACCCAAAATTCAAATAAAAATACTTTTCCAATTAATGCGCTAAAAGAAAATTTTGAACTTATTACAAAAACATACCGTTTATTAGATGAACATATTAATTTAAAAATTCCAATTCATCCAGCAGGAGAATGGTTATTAGATAATTATTATATTATCGAAGAAACAGTAAAAACTGTAAGTAAAGAGCTAACCTTAAAAAAATATAGAAATTTAATTGGATTGGAAAATGGACCATACCAAGGCTATGCGAGAATTTATGTGCTCGCTTCAGAAATCATTGCATACACAGATAATAAAATCGATGCAGAGAGTTTGAAAGACTTTTTAATTGCATATCAAACAAAAAAATATTTAAGTATGGAAGAAATTTGGAGCATTCAACTTTTTATGCAAATTGCAATTATTAAAAATATTAGAGAAATTTGTGAAAAAATTTATGCAAGCCAGATACAAAAGTATAAAGTAGAGAGTATTATAGAAAGATTAATAGAAAAAAATGATAAGAAAAATCAAAAATATAATGGCACCATAAAGGGAAGTGGTAATATTGGATATAAAGAAATGAAATATCCATTTGTAGAATATATGTCTTACAGACTAAAAAAATATGGAAAACAAGCATATGGATACTTGCAAATTTTAGAAGAAGAAACGCAAAAAACAGGAAGCTCAGTAGAAGAAATTATTAAAAAAGAACATTTCGAAATAGCCATGCAAAAAGTGCTTATTGAAAATAGCATAAAAAGTTTAAAAGAAATATTAAGAATGGACTTTTTAGAAATTTTCGAAAAAATTAATGGAGTAGAAGAAATTTTAAAACAAGACCCAGCACAAGTTTATGAGAATATGGATTATAAAACAAAAATTTATTATCGAAATGCCATTCAAGAAATTGCAGAAAAAACAAAAATATCAGAGACATATATTGCGAAGAAAAGCTTAGAACTGGCCAAAAATGCAACTATTCAAAAAAAAGAAAACAAAAAGCAAAGTCACATTGGGTACTACTTGATTGGAGATGGAAGAAAAGAACTTGGCTATAAATTAGAAACAAAATATAATTTAATGCAAAACAGAGAAGAAAAGGCAAAAGGATATATTCTAAGTAATATTATAATACCACTTATTTTGGCTATTCTTTTTGGTTTTATTTCAGTCATTGCAAGCAAATCGATAGGAACAGGAGTAATTACAGCGATTTTAATATACATTCCTATCACAGAAATTTATATGAAACTATGTAACTATATTTTAGGAAAAAGTATTAAGCCAAAACTAATCCCTAAAATGGATTTTAGCAGTGGTGTGCCTGAAGAACTAGCTAGTTTTATTGTTGTACCAACTATTGTAAAAAAAGGAGAAAGAGTACAAGAGATTGTAAAGAAGCTAGAAGTATATTATATTGCCAATAAAAGTGAAAATTTGTATTTTGCATTGTTAGGAGATGCAGCTGCAAGTCAGGAAGAAAATGAAGAATATGATGACGAGGTAATTCATTCAGGATTTGAAGCAGTACAATCTTTAAATAAGAAATATAAAAAAGACGATTTCCCAATTTTTCATTTTTTATATCGAAAAAGAAAATGGAATACATCTGAAAAAAGCTATTTGGGATGGGAAAGAAAAAGAGGTTTATTAAACCAATTTAACGAGTACTTGCTTGGAAATCAAAAAAATGACTTCAAATTTAATACTATACAAAATTGGTTAGATAATAATGAAGAGAATATAATTCCTAAAATAAAATATATTATCACTCTAGACGCAGATACAATTCTACCAGTTAATAGCGGTTTGGAATTAATAGGTGCTATGGCACATATTTTAAATAAACCTATAATAGATGAAAATAAAAATATCGTAATTGACGGTTATGGTATTATGCAACCAAGGGTTGGAATTGAATTAGAAGTTAGTAAAAAGAGCCTGTTTACAAGAATATATGCGGGACTAGGAGGCACAGATTGTTATACAAACGCAATTTCTGATGTGTATCAAGATAATTTTGGAGAAGGAATTTTTACTGGAAAAGGAATTTATGATTTAAGTACATTTTCTCAAGTGCTGAAATATGCAGTGCCAGAAAATACAGTACTCAGTCACGATTTGCTAGAAGGATGCTATTTGCGATGTGGTCTGGTAAGTGATATTTTGCTATTGGATGGTTACCCTGCAAAATTTAATAGCTTTATGACAAGAACACATCGCTGGATTAGAGGCGATTGGCAAATTGCAAAATGGTTAAAAAGAAAAATTATAAATAAAGATGGAAAAATAATTTTAAACCCTTTAAACTATTTATCTAAATTTAAAATTTTAGATAACTTAAGAAGAAGTTTGTTGCCTATTAGCACATTTGTGCTTATATTTTTCCTGCTTGGAATAAAAATTGTTCAAAATGCACCAATTGGAATTAGTATGACAGTAACCATTGCGGGAATAATAGCACCAACTTTATTAGACCTTATTAATTTGATTGTGTTTAAAGAAGAAATTGGAAAAGAATATATTGTGGCAGGAAAAAGTTTTGCAAAGGGAATCCATGGAATTGCATCAAGTATTCTAATAGGCATATTAGAAATCGCATTTTTAGCACATAAAGCATATATTTATTTTAATGCTATTTCAAAAACAATATACAGAATGAATATCTCAAAGCAACACATGCTAGAATGGATGACTGCAGAAGAAGCGGAAAAACAAGCAAAAACAGACATAGTAAGTTATTATAAAACTATGTTTACAAACACTCTTGCAGGAATTATTTGTCTTGTCTTAAGTAGTTTATTCTTTACATTACTAGGAAAAATTCTGCTAGGAGCTTTAGGATTTTTATTTATTTTAGGACCAGGGATTGCTTGGTATATTAGTAAAGAAATAAATATGGTAAACCCAGTAGAAGAACTGTCTGAACAAGAAAAAGAGTATATAAAAGAAGTAGCAAGAAGAACATGGAGCTTTTTTAAAAACTACATGAATGAAGAAAATAATTATTTGCCACCAGATAATTATCAAGAAGACAGAACTATGAAAATAGCCCAAAGAACTTCACCAACCAATATAGGATTAGGAATGCTTGCATTAATTAGTAGTTATGACTTAGGAGAAGAAAATTTAGAATATGTATTAGACAGACTAGAAAAGATAGTAAGTTCTATTGAAAAACTACAAAAATGGAACGGTCATTTATATAATTGGTATAATACAAAAACTTTAGAACCATTAATACCAAGATACGTCTCGAGTGTTGATAGTGGAAATTTTGTTGGATATTTATATGTAGTAAAGCAATTTTTACTAGAACTGAAGGGAAGCAAGGAAGAGGAGATTAATTCTTTAATACAAAGAATCGAACTTCTAATAGTAAATACAGATTTTTCTTATTTATACAATCCTAAAAACAGGTTATTTTCTATTGGATTTAACATAGAAGAAAATAAATTAACAGATTCCTATTACGATTTGCTTGCCTCAGAAGCAAGACAAACTAGCTTAGTGGCCATAGCTAAAAAAGATGTTCCTGTAAAACACTGGAATAGTCTAAGTCGAAATCTAACTAGCTTAAATCACTATAAAGGCCTTATATCATGGTCAGGGACCGCTTTTGAATACTTTATGCCTAATATTAATATAAAACGCTATGAAGGAAGTTTATTAGATGAGTCTTGCAAATTCATGCTCATGAGTCAAAAAGAATATGCAAAAAAATTGGGAATTCCATGGGGAATTACAGAGGCAGCGTTTAATTTAAAAGACCTAAACTTAAATTATCAATACAAGGCATTTGGAATACCTTGGATAGGTTTAAAAAGAGGTCTAGCAGATGAAATGGTAGTAGCTCCTTATGGTAGTATTTTAGCATTAACAGATGATCCACATGCAGTTATAGAAAATATAAAATTACTTGAAAAACAAAATATGTATGATCAATATGGATTTTATGAATCTATTGATTATACTCCTTCACATTTGCAATATGGAGAAAAATATGCGTGTGTAAAAACTTACATGTCTCACCACCAAGGACTTATTCTTTTATCTATAAACAATTTATTTAATAATAATATTCTACAAAAACGTTTTTTTGCTAATCCTGAAATAGAAGCAGTAGATATTTTGTTGCAAGAAAGAATGCCAGACAAGCCTGTAATTACAAAAGAAAACAAAGAAAAGGTAGAAAAATTAAAATATGCAGATTATGAAACTTATACAGAAAGAGTATATACAAAGCAAAATCAGTATTTACCAAATGCTAATGTAATTTCAAGTGAAAATTATACTATTTGTATGGATGAACATGGGGAAGGATTTAGCAAATATAAAGATATTTTTATTCATCGTTATAAACCAACAGCAGACTTACCGCAAGGAATTTTGTTTTATATTAAAAATATTAAAAATAAGCGAATTTGGTCTTCTGGAAATATAAGAACTCTAACAAAAGCGGATAGATATAATGTAAGTTTTGCTCCTGATGTAGATAAAATTAGCCGTGTAGATGGAAGCATTGAAACAACTACAAAAACTACGATTGTTCCAAACGAACCAATGGAAATTAGAAGGATAGAGTTAAAAAACATAGGAAATCAAGAAGAAATATTGGAAGTAACTAGTTTTCTAGAACCAATTTTATCGAAAAAAGAACAAGATTATGCACATCCAGCTTTTAACAATTTATTCCTAACTTTTGAAATGATAGAAGATATAATGCTTATAAAAAGAAGACCTAGAGGGAAAGACGAGAAAGAACTCTATCTAGGAGTAAAATTATTAACAGAAAACGAAACTATAGGTGAATTAGAATACGAAATTAACAAGGAAAAATTTATAGGCAGAGCAAACTTAAATATTCCTAAAATGGTTAAAGAATCAAAGCCATTATCAAAAAATTTAGGGTTAGTTACAGAACCATGTGTTGCTATGAGAAAAACTATAAAAATAGAGCCTAAAGGAAAGGTAACATTAGATTTATTACTATGTGTTTCAAGCGAAAAACAAGAAGCAATAAATAAACTAAATGAATATAGTCATTATGAGACAATTAGTAAAACTTATGAAATTTCAAAAGCAAGAACTGAGGCAGAAATTCGTTATTTAGATTTAAAAGGGAAAGAAATTGATATTTATCAAAAAATTATGACATATCTAGTCTTTGGAAATCCAATGAAAAAATGGACGAATGGAGAAAGAATATACAGTCAAGCAGAGCTTTGGAAATATGGGATATCTGGAGATATTCCAATTGTGCTTGTAAGGATTAAAGAAGTAAATGACGCATATGTGGTAGAAGATTTAATTAAAGCATATGATTTTTTAAGAGTTAAAAATATTCAAATGGATTTAGTAATTTTAAATGAAGAGGAAAACGTGTATGAACAATATGTAAAAGAACAAATCGAGAGCATTATTTTAAATAAACACTTGGCTTATTTAAAAAATACTAAAGCAGGAATTTTTGTGTTGGGCGCCAGTGATGTTTCAAAAGAAGATAAACAACTACTTCAATTTGTGTCAAAATTAGTTTTTTATGAAGGTAATGGTGATGTAAAAACACAGTTAGAAGAAATGGAAGAAGAATATATAAATTCTATAAAAAATATAGGAGAATATGCAAACAATAATTATAGACAAGAACCAGTAGAAGACGCTGGAAATGATAAGCTTGTAGAGTTACAATATTATAATGAATTCGGCGGATTTTCAAAAGATGGAAGGGAATACAAACTAAAGATAACTAAAGAAAATAAACTGCCAACTGTATGGAGTCATGCAATTGGAAATGAAAATTTTGGTACTATTGTAACAGAAAATATGGGTGGATATACTTGGAGTAAAAATAGTAGATTGAATCGCTTAACGAGCTGGAATAATATACCAAGCCTAGATATCCCCTCAGAAATTTTCTATATAAAGGATATAAAAAATGGAAAAGCATGGAGCCTAGGAGCAAATGTTATACCAAATGAAACAAAGTATGAAGTTACGTATGGATTTGGATATGCTATATATGAACATAAATGGGATGGAATTTTACAAGAGGTACAAGTATTTGTTCCAAGAAAAGATAAAATAAAGGTTAATTTAATACGACTTAAAAACACAGAAGGAACAAAAAAAGAGCTAAAATTAATCTATTATATAAAACCTGTATTAGAAGAAGATGAAATAAAAAGTAACGGATATCTTTATGTGAGCAAAGAAGGAAATCTCGTGTTAACTAAAAACCTGTATCGCACTAACTTTAAAGAAGAAATATTGTATGTTGGTAGCAGTGAAGAAATTACTTCTTTCACAGGGAATAAAGATAGCTTTATAGGTAAAGGAAGTATTAGTAATCCAGATTGCTTAAGCAAAGTAAGTTTAGATAAGGAAAATGGAATTGCAGGTAATTCTTGTGTGGCAATTGAAATAAAAATAGAACTAGAAGCATATGAAAATAAAGAAATTACGGTGTATTTTGGCTCTGAAAGCAATAAATTAGATGCCAAGAATGTTGCATATAAATATGCTAAAATAGCAAATAGCAAAGAAGAATTGGCTAATGTAAAGAAATTTTGGTATGAACTACTAAATACAATTAAAGTAAAAACCCCATTAGAATCTATGAATATTTTGTTAAATGGATGGGCTGTGTATCAAACGATTGTATGTAGACTGTGGGCAAAGTCAGGATATTATCAATCTGGTGGAGCAACTGGATTTAGAGACCAATTGCAGGATACCTTAGGATTAAAAAACATTTCTACAGAATTTATGAAAAACCAAATTATAAAAGCAGCCTCTCATCAATTTATAGAAGGTGATGTAGAACACTGGTGGCATGAAGAAACTAAAATGGGAATTCGAACTAGATTTTCAGACGATTTGTTATGGCTTGTTTATTTAACTTGTGAATATATAGAAGCAACAGGAGATGAAAGCTTTTTAGATACAATAGTGGAATATAGATTAGGAGAAACATTAAAAGAAGGTGAAGATGAAAAATATGATGTGCATGTAATATCAAAACAAAAAGGAAGCTTATTTGAACATTGTATAAAGGCACTAGAAAAAGTAGAATTAGGAGAAAATGGACTTCCAAAGATTGGCTCTGGAGATTGGAATGATGGATTTAGTACAGTCGGAAATCAAGGAAAAGGAACAAGTGTATGGCTAGGCTTTTTCTTGTATGCTATTTTAGAAAAATGGATTCCACTTTGTGAGAAAAGAGAAGGAGAAACTGCAAAGAAAAAATGGGAAGAATATAAAGAAAAACTAAAAAGAGTTTTAAATACAGTTGGATGGGACGGCAGATGGTATAAAAGGGCTTATACAGATGAAGGAGATGCTCTTGGAAGTATTGAAAATGAAGAATGTAGAATTGACAGCATTTCACAGAGCTGGGCAACTATATCTGGAGCAGGTGACAATGACAAAAAATATATCAGTTTAGAAAGCTTAGAAAATCATTTAGTAGACAAAGAAAATGGGATTATTAAATTATTAGATCCACCTTTTGATAAAGGAAAAATAGAACCAGGGTATATTAAAGCATATATGCCGGGAGTAAGAGAAAACGGAGGACAATACACACATGCAGCCATATGGGTAATTTTAGCAGAAACTATATTGGGGTTAGGAGACAAAGCAATAGAATATTATAGAATGATTACCCCAGTTGAGCATGCAAGAACTAAAGACGCGGCTAAAAAATATAAAGTAGAACCATATGTGCTACCAGGAGATGTGTATGGTGCAGGAAATTTGACAGGAAGAGGTGGATGGACATGGTATACGGGCTCTAGTAGTTGGTATTATAAGGTAGGAATAGAAAATATTCTAGGATTAAAAATAGAAAAAGGAAATTTAAAAATAGAGCCATGTATTCCAAAAGATTGGAAAGAATATTCTATGAGATATAGACATAAAGGTACAATATACAATATAAAAGTAAAAAATCCAAATGGGAAAAATATAGGAATAAGTAAAATGCTGATAAATGGAAAAGAAGCAGAAAACAAACAAATTCGTTTAGAAGAAAATGCAGGAATTAAAGAAATAGAAGTAATTATTTAAAAATTTTTGCTGTAAAAATTGTAGAGGCAGGTCTTGTACCTGCCTAATTAACTCATTTTAAAAAAATTTTTAAAAAATCTTGTACAAAACAAAAGAATATGGTATATAATAAAAGAAAGCATAATGGAAGGAATGATATTAAAATGGATAATATCGAAGGGAAAGAAAAAAAGACGATACTTATTGTAGATGACGAACAATCAATCGTTGACTTACTGGTCTATAATTTAAAAAAAGAAGGATATAACACATTAGAAGCAAATGACGGGGTAACTGGAGTAGAACTTGCTTTAAGTAAAAAGCCAGATTTGGTATTATTAGATATCATGTTACCAAAAATGGATGGATTAACCGTATGTAAAAAAATTCGCCATGCATTGAATATACCAATTTTGATGTTAACAGCAAAGAGCGAAGAAATTGATAAAATTTTAGGATTAGAGCTAGGTGCGGATGATTATATTACAAAACCATTTAGTGTAAGAGAACTAATGGCAAGAATTAAAGCTAATTTAAGGAAGATAGATACTACAAGTACAAGCAATGAAGAAAAAAATATTTCAGACGGAAATAGAATTGTAGTAGGAGATTTAAGCTTAGATTTAGATAAATTTGAAGTGAGAGTAAAAGGAGAACTAATTGATTTGACACTAAGAGAGTTTGAAGTATTAAGATATTTAGCGACACAGCCGGGACAGGTAGTTACAAGAGAATTGCTTCTAGAAAAGGTTTGGGGATATGAGTACTATGGAGACATTAGAACTGTTGATGTAACAGTAAGGAGAATTAGAGAAAAAATAGAAAAAGATACTTCTGTTCCGAAAATACTAATTACCAAAAGAGGTGTAGGCTATTATATAGCAGGATAAATTGCTTAATTTGTTATTGTATAGGAAAAATCGCTTTTTCTTATACAACAAAAAATGAAAACGGCACATTAGCTAAAAGCAATGTGCCGTTTTATAAGGAGAACGAATATGTTAAGAAGTATACAGATAAAAATAGTATTAATTTTTTTAGTATTGGGTATTGTAATTATTACCGCTTTAGGAACTTTTTTTACAAAGCAAGTAGAGCGATTAGAAGATAAAATACAATACATAGAAGGGATACCAAATGAATCAGTTGAACGAATTATGCAAGAAGAGATATCTCAAATTCGAACTATAACAATTTACTCAATAGGAATATTTGGAGTTATTTCTATTATAGTTGGTTTTTTCGTAGTAAAAGTAATTATAGGGCCAATTTCCAAAATTATTAAGAGTGCAGAACGAATTGCATCAGGAGAAAGTATTGATATAAAATACTTAAAAGAAACAAATAATAAAAGCGAAATTGACGACTTGGTAAAGGCATTTAGTATTATGACAAGTGAATTACAAGAAAATTTAAAAGAAGCAACGAGACAAAAAAAGCAGATAGAAACAATCTTGGTTCACATGACAGATGGAATTATAGCTTTTAACATGGATGGAAAAATTCTTCACATTAATCCAGCTGCAAAAGAAATGTTAAAAATTCAAAAAGAAGATGACACATTTGATAAAATATTTAAAAAAATTGGTGTTGATATTAATATGGAAAAAGTAGTTTATTTAGATGACTGGACTTCTTCAGAGCAAAAAGTAGATTTAAAAGAAAAATATGTAAATTTATTTTTTGCACCATTTAAAGATGAAAATGATTTAATTGCAGGAGTAATTGTAGTTATTCAAGATATTACAGAACATGTAAAACTAGACAACATGAGAAAGGAATTTGTAGCGAATGTATCACATGAACTAAAAACACCAATTACTTCTATTATGGGTTATGCAGAAACATTAGTAGAAGGAGAATATGATAAACAAACTCAAGATAAATTCTTACATGTAATCGAAACGGAAAGTAAAAGAATGTCAAGACTAGTACAAGATTTATTAACATTATCAAGATATGACAATAATCAAGTAAAATGGGAAAAAACGGAATTTGATTTAGGAGAATTGGTAAAAAAAACGCAAGAAAATTTAGCTTTAGAGATAGAAAAAAAGAAACATACAGTAGAATGCTTTGTAACAGCAGATGTGCCTTTAGTGTATGCAGATAAGTATGGCATAGAAC
>CAWVME010000124.1:0-18379 GCA_963930325.1 Bacillota bacterium
ATTTTTATAAATCCTTATTTTATAAGGGTTTTACGCATTTTTACCACAACAGTTTTTGTACTTTTTGCCACTTCCACATGGACATGGATCGTTTCTTCCTACTTTGGGTCCATTATTTACAATTGGCGTTTTAGATTCTGTTTCTACATTATTGGCTTTATCACTACCTGTTGTTTTAGGAACTCCCTGTAATTTTTCTGTCATAATTTTTACTGTTTGTGTTCTTTTTATTTCTTTTGGTTTTTGTACATTCATAAGTAATTTAACCACGTCTTGTTTTACATCTTCTACCATTTGGTCAAACATGTCAAATCCTTCAATTCTATATAAAGCAACTGGATCTTTTTGTCCATATGCTCGAAGTCCAATTCCATCTTTCAATTCATCCATGTTGTCAATGTGATCCATCCATTTTTGATCTACTACTCTTAGCATAATAACTCTTTCGAGTTCTCTTATTTCTTGCTCTCCAATTTCTTTTTCTTTTTCTGCATATTTTGCAAAAGCTTTTTCTTGTAATTCTTCTATTATTTTTTCTGGCATTACATGTTCTGATTTTAATGTTTCTAAATTTTCTATTCCGAAAATCATACGAATCTCATTTAGTAGTCCTTTTTGATTTAGATGTTCTTTCTTTTCTACTCCTGCTGTATAACTATTAACTATGCTAGTAGCTACAGAAGAAATCATATTCATAATGTTTTCTTTTAAGTTTTCTCCGTTTAATACTTGACGTCTTTGAGCATATATAATTTCTCTTTGTGTATTCATAACATCATCATATTGCAATACATGTTTTCTCATGCTAAAGTGTCTACCTTCTACTCTTTTCTGCGCATTTTCTACAGCACTTGAAAGGATTTTTAATTCAATTGGTATATTTTCATCTGCATTTAAAGATTCATATACTCTAGTTGCAATATCTCCTCCAAAGATTTTCATTAGGTCATCGTCTAATCCAATATAAAATCTAGATTCTCCTATATCTCCCTGACGTCCACTACGCCCACGTAACTGGTTGTCAATTCTCCTAGACTCATGCCTTTCTGTACCAATAATCTTTAATCCTCCTGCCTCAATTACCTTTTTCTTCTCTTCTTGGATTGTTTGTTCGTATTTTTCTTCTAATTCTCTAAATTTTCCTCTTGCTGCTAATACTTCCTCATCTTGTGTTTCATTAAATGTTGAAGCTTTTCCAATCAAATCATCTGAATATCCTAATTTTTTCATTTCTTGTTTTGCTAGGAATTCACTGTTTCCACCAAGCATAATGTCTGTACCACGTCCTGCCATATTTGTAGCAATAGTAACTGCACCATATTTACCAGCTTGAGCAATGATTTCAGCTTCTTTTTCATGGTATTTTGCATTTAATACAGTATGAGGAATTCCCTCTTTTTTCAAAATATTACTTAATTTTTCAGATTTTTCGATGGAAATTGTTCCCACAAGAACTGGCTGTCCTTTTGCATGACTTTTTTTAATGTCTTCTACAATTGCCCTAAATTTAGCATTTTCATTTTTGTAAATAATGTCATTATTGTCTACACGGATTACTGGTTTGTTAGTAGGAATTTCAATAACATCTAAATTATAAATTTCTCTAAATTCATTTTCCTCTGTTTTGGCAGTACCTGTCATTCCTGCTAATTTTTTATACATTCTAAAGTAATTTTGGAAAGTAATCGTAGCTAAAGTTTTAGATTCATTTGCAATTTTTACATGTTCTTTTGCTTCAATGGCTTGGTGTAATCCATTGTTATATCTTCTTCCATACATAATTCTTCCTGTGAATTCGTCAACGATAAGTACTTCTCCATCTTTTAGAATATAATCTGTGTCTTTTTTCATAATCCCATGTGCACGTAGTGCCTGATTAATATGATGCACAATCTCTGAATTATCTAGATCATTTAAATTATCTAATTTGAAATATTCTTCTGCTTTTTTTATTCCTTTTCCCGTAAGACTAGCAGATTTTGCTTTCAAATCTATAATATAGTCATAGTTTTCATTATCTTGTGTTTGTTCATAGTTCTTTATGTCTTCTTCTACTAATGTTTTAGCTTTTAGTCTTCTTACAAACTCATCTGCTTTTTTATATAAATCTGAAGATTCATTTGCACTTCCTGAAATAATTAAAGGAGTACGTGCTTCATCTATTAAAATACTATCAATCTCATCAACAATAGCATAGTGAAGTTCTCTTTGAACCATTTGTTCTTTGTAAATAACCATATTGTCTCTTAGATAGTCAAAACCATATTCATTATTGGTTCCATAAGTTATGTCTGCGTTATAGGCCAATTTCTTATCTTCTGGATTCATTCTACTTAACACAAGTCCTACTGATAAGCCTAGAAACTTATAAAGTTTTCCCATCCATTCTCCTTGCATTTTTGCTAGGTAATCGTTAACAGTAACTAAATGAACACCTTTTCCTTCTAAGGCATTTAAATATAAAGGAAATGTAGCGGTTAAGGTTTTTCCTTCTCCTGTTTTCATTTCTGCAATTCTTCCTTGGTGTAATACAATTGCTCCTAGTAATTGTACATCAAAAGCTCTTTGTCCAAGTACTCTTACACCAGCTTCTCTAACCGTTGCAAAGGCTTCTGGTAGCAATTGATCTAAAGTTTCTCCTTGACCTAAACGTTCTTTGAATTCTGCTGTTTTAGCTTGTAATTGTGCATCAGACAAATTCTTCATCTCTGGCTCTAAGCTGTTTATTTTTTCCACTAAAGGTTTAATTCTTTTTATTTCTCTTTCGCTATAATCTCCAAATATTTTATTAAGTAATCCCATAAAACCCTCCATTTAAGCAATTTAATTGTTCATTAAAAGATACTTAAGCTAATTATTCTAATCTTTATAACTATATCATTATTTTTTGTACAAATCAAGCATATTTACACATTTACATCATAGACTGTAAAAAGAAAAGGAACATTTTATTTTTAGTAATCGCTTCCTTAAGGAGGAAAAAATATGTTTATTTGTAATATAAAAGTAAATGGCAGTAGAGTTTTTAAAATTTTTGTACTGGTTATAGCTATTTTAGTTGCTTTTTTATTTGTATTTATTACTTGGAAAATTTTTCATGAAAGCCATTTTGAAAAAGTAAATGATAAATTAAATCTGCCTTCTATAACTCAAATCACTGCAGATAATTATACAGATATATTAAAAGCCGTTCATGAAAACTTAGACAATTATATTGGTCAAAAAATTTGTTTTAGTGGTTACATTTACCGTGCTATTGATTTTACAGAAGAAGAATTTGTTTTAGCAAGAGATATGATTGTAAGTTCTAACTCTGAAACTTTAATTGTTGGATTTCTATGTCATTCAGATAAGGTTTCTAATATTCCTAATAATGCATGGGTAGAAATTACTGGTACTATAAAAAAGGGAACATATCATTCTGAAATTCCTATAATTTATGTTACAGAATTAAAACAAATAGAAAAGCCATCAGATGAATTTGTTTATCCTCCAGATGACTCCTATATTCCTACTTCAGTACTATTTTAATTATATTTATGAAGATTTTGTTGAATAGGGAAGATTACTTTTTCCTATTCAACAAAAAGAGGAACAGCAATGTTCCTCTTTTTTCTTCCTACTTGATTATATTATTTCATAGATAGACACTTCAAAAGTCTCCACTATATAAGCTTTATTGTTTATCTCTTTAGAATAGTTCCTACTTTGTAGTCTTCCCCACAAAATAACGTTATCACCTCGTACCAACTTTTTCGTATAATCTGCACCTCTTCCCCAAGCAATACACGGGATAGCAGAACTTTGATTGTGATTTCTTTTTACGCAAACAAGCAATTCTGTTATTTTCTTTCCAAATGGAGTATACCTGAAAACCACGTCTTTGCAAAGGTCCCCTCTTAAGTTGACGTAGTTTTCATCTGGTTCACTTTCCGTGCAAATTCTAATGGATTCTGCAAGTACATATAATATTGAATGTACCTGCCTATCTCCTCCTTCTTCTTTCCTAGAACGTAGTTTTCCTTTCACCTCTATCTTCTTGCCAATCAGTGAGTTAATGTCATATTTTTTAGATATGACATCTTCTGGTATTATTACCCAGATATGGTCTTCCACATCACTCTTCCGTGCAATATATACCATTGCACGATACATATTTCGGCTTTTGATTTTAAAGGATTGCGTGATTTCTTTCAGAGTACCGATAATCATAGCATTGCATTCTTCCTGTTGAAACATTGGTATTCCTCCTTATCGTTATTCTTGGCACATATTCTCAAGTAGAAAGATTTTCTAAATATGCTTTCATAAATATATGATAAGCAAAATCTAGAAATGCTCATTGAGATATGTACAAAAACTGTACTCCTATTTTATCACGATTCATTGCATTTGTAAACTATTTTTGTAAACCAATGACAGGTTTAACAAATTCAAGGTTTTATTTTCTATCAAAAATAGTTTTTACAACTCCTTTATCTATTAAAGAACCAAATATGTTCTTAAATATAATTAGTAGAATTGGCCCTAGTAATAAACCAATCACTCCTATAAATTTAAATCCTGTATACATGGCAATCAATGTAAAAATTGGATGAATTCCTATGTTTTTACTAACTATTTTAGGTTCCATTAGTTGCCTTACAATAGATATGATAGCAAGCAATGCTAAAAGTGCAATAGCAAGTTTTATATCACCATTAATAGCTACTATTACAGCCCATGGAACTAGCACTGTACCTGATCCAAGAATAGGTAATGCATCTACAAACCCTATAGCTAGAGCCGCTATTAATGGATAATTTACGTTAAATCCTAGAAAAGATAAAGCAAATAGTCCGATCAAAGTAATCACAAAAGAAATAAGAACTAATGTTAATTCTGCTTTTAAATAACAACCAAGTTCAATTAGAATTTCCTTGGTATGCAAAGAAAACTTTTTAACCCATGTTTTAGGGAAATGGTGTTCTACTTGGTCTAGCATATAAATTCTATCAATACATACAAAATACGTTGCCATTAATGTAATTCCTACATAAATTCCTATTGCAGGTAAAGAAGTTACTATCTGTAACATTGAAGTCAAAAACTCTTTTACTTTTTCCGTAATAAATCCCAAAAATTCAAGCGCAGAATTTTGCAATGCTTCTGCTACTTGATCTGAAATCTGTATTTTATCAAATTCAATAGCTTCTATAATATATTGTATTTGTGTATAGGCCTTTTCAAAATAGGTGTTTAAACTTTGCAATAAATTAGATCCTTCTGAAATAAGACTAGTAATTCCCCATACAATTAGTCCAACAATAATTAAAGATGCTACAATCATTATTAAAATAGCACTCTTTTTCCTTCCAAGTTTTGTCTTTCTCATTAGTTTTCTAATAATTGGCTCTAATACAGCAGCAATTAAAAACGCTATAACAAATGGCATGTAAAATATAGCTAGTTTAAAAGCAAAATACATTCCGATAATAGTTCCAATAAAAATAGCAATCCTTTTTAAAACTTTTGTCCAGTAGCCCATATCTACAACCATTTGAAACTCTCCTTTTTTAATTTAAAAAATTCCTATTATATTTCCATCATAATCTAGGTCTATCATCTCTGCAGCTGGTGTTTTTGGTAAACCTGGCATAGTAAAAATATTTCCTGTTAAAACAACAACGAATTCTGCCCCTGCTTTTAAAATTACATCTTTAATATGAATTGTAAACGGTTCTTTGCATTCTAAGTTGTGTGCATCATCTGAAAGAGAATATTGTGTTTTAGCAATGCAAACTGGTAAATTTGTGTATCCCATATTTTCTATTTTTTTTATTTTTTCTAAACTTTCATTAGTATATTCTACTCCTACAGCACCATAAATTTTAGTAGCCACTTTTTCTATTTTTTCTATAATACTGTCCTCTGATAGATAAGCATAATGCATATCGCTTTCTTTTTCTGCTAGTTTAGCTACTTCTTCTGCTAATTCTATGGCTCCATTCCCGCCATTTTCCCATACTTCTGCTAATGAAATAGGAATATTTTTTTCTTTCATAGTGCTAATAAGCATTTCTATTTCTTCTTTTGTGTCTTGTTTGTATCGGTTAATTGCTACAATAGTATTTAGTCCAAATACTTCCTTTAAGTTTTGCACATGTTTTAATAAATTTTCTATTCCTACTTTTAATGCTTCTACATTCGGAATAGACACCTCTTCTTTATTTACTCCGCCATGATATTTGAGTGCTTTTATAGTCGCTACGCAAACTGCTACATCAGGTTTTATACATGCTATTCTTGACTTAATGTCTATAAATTTTTCAGCTCCCAAATCTGCCCCAAATCCAGCTTCTGTAATTACATAATCTCCTAATCTCAATGCCATATTAGTTGCTACTATACTGTTACATCCATGCGCAATGTTTGCAAATGGTCCTCCATGAATAATAGCAGGTGTGTGTTCTAAGGTTTGTACTAAATTGGGTTTAAAAGCTTCTTTTAAAAGAGCAAGCATAGCACCATCTGCTTTTAAATCTTTTGCCGTTATAGGTTCATCACTCTCATTATACCCGATTATAATATTTCCTAATCGCCTTTTTAAATCTTTTAAGTCTTTACTTAAGCAAAATATTGCCATAATTTCTGAAGCAACTGATATATCAAATCCGTCTTTTCTTGGTGACGTTTTTTTATCATTTAATCCGATTTCTACGCATCTAAGTGCTCTATCGTTCATATCTAAGCATCTTTTCCATGTTACTTCTTTGATTTTCAATTCATTTCCATGGTATATGTGATTATCAATAAGTGCAGACAATAAATTATTTGCAGCAGTAATTGCATGAATATCTCCCGTAAAATGCAAATTAATTTCATCCATTGGAGCTACTTGGGCATATCCTCCACCAGTAGCTCCTCCTTTAATTCCAAAAACTGGACCTAATGATGGTTCTCTTAATGCTAATATGGATTTTTTACCTATTTTTCTCAAACCATCTGCCAATCCAATGGCAATTGTAGTTTTTCCTTCTCCTAATGGTGTAGGATTAATTGATGTAATAAGTACCAGTTTCCCTTTTGTTTTATTTTCTAAACTCTTTACGTCGATGTTTCCTATTTTTGCTTTATATTTTCCATAAGGTTCTATTGCTTCAGAAATTCCTAGTGATGTTGCTATTTCGTTTATATTTTTTAGTGGAATTCTTTTAGCAATTTCTACATCTGTCATAAAAACCTCCATTCGAGCAATTTTATGCTCTAACAAAATTCTTAATAAAAACCCATGATAATATTTTTTATATTTATAGTAAAGCTCCTGCGACAATTCCTATAACTGCCCCAACAATAACTTGCTTTGGAGTATGTCCTAAAACTTCTACTAATTTTTCTTGCACTTCTTCTACTTTTAATCCTGGTGTTTCTATAATTTTATTTAATAGTTTAGCTTGCTTACCTGCTGCTCTTCTTACTCCGGCTGCATCATACATAACTACAAAAGCAAATATAAGTGTAAGTGCAAATAAAGGCGTATCCCAGCCTTCATTTTTTCCAACTAGAGTAGCCAATCCTGCTACTACAGCAGAATGAGAGCTTGGCATACCACCTGCTCCTAAAATTCTTTTAAAATTAAATTTTTTAGTTGTTACTAAATCATATATTACTTTAAATAATTGAATAAAAAACCATAATCCAAAAGGTATATATATGTATTTATTTTGAACTATACTTATTAAAATTTGCATGTTTTTTCAATCCCCTTTTTGCTTTTCACTATTCAGCTGTAAATCCTTTTTCTGTCAATTCTCCATCTTGCTCTATTAATATTGTTATTTTCTTTTCTGCATTTTCTAATATTTTGCTAGCATTTTTTGCTAGCTTCATTCCTCTTTCAAATTTGTTCACAGCCTCGTCTAAGTTGTCATTCCCTTTTTCTAATTCCTCTGTTATTGTCTCCAATTCTTTCATAATTTCTTCAAAATTTTCTGTTTTATTTTCTTCCATATTTTTATCGTTAGAATGTTCTAACTGCCCCTTTCTTGTTATTTTTTCCATAAAATATATTTTATCTTTTTACTGTAAATGTCCCATCCTGTACATTAACATAGTACCAACATCTTATATATGTGGTTTCCTTATCACGAATTCCTACAATATAATAACCAGTTGAACTTTCTATTCCATCAAAACTAGCATACACAGAATCATCTTCTCCCCAGTTATTTTGTGCAATGGCAATTGCTTTTTGCTCTGGATTGCTTATATTTACTTCTTCTGATGGCTGATTAGATGTTGTATTTGTATCAGTGCTAGTGTTTGTATTTGTAATGTTATTTTCTTCTTCTGTATTATTTACAGTATTATTAGTTTCATTTATCTCATCTATCCCGTTTATCAAGTCATTTGTAGTATTATTTATGTCCTGATCAGCTTGCATATTTTGCGTTTCATTTGTTGTCTGATTGTTGTTTTCGCTTTTTTCTTCTATTTTTTTATTAACTTCACCTAGTAAATATATTGGTAATAAAATTACTATTATAACAATAATAAAAATAATAATTTTAGTTTTTCGCTTCATGTTTTACTCCTTTCGTTAACTCCAATTATTTATAAAACAATTATAGTATTTGTGCTTTTTGTGTTCCGTCTTGAAATTTTAAAGACAAAACATCTCCTGTTTGTAGTTCTTTACTCTTTTTTACAATTTTTCCTTCTACTTCTGCTAAACAGAATCCTCTACCTAATGTTTTGAGTGGGCTTAGCGTATCTAATTTAGCAACAATTTTTACATAGTTATTTTGCTTTTGCGCTAATTGATTTGTTATACTGTTTTGCAGCTTTTTTACCTGCATATCTATTTTTATGTAGTTCTCATTTACTCTTTGAAGTGGATTAGTATACACCCTAGATGTCATACACTTCTCATATCTCAAGCGCATAAGTTCTGTTTTACGTTTCAATGATATTTTTAGCCTTTTTACATAATTGTCTAATTTAGATACAATTTCTTCGCGATTACCTACTGCTAGTTCTGCTGCTGCAGATGGAGTCGGTGCCCTTAAGTCTGCTACAAAATCTGCTATAGTAAAATCAGTTTCGTGCCCTACAGCAGAAATAATTGGTATTTTGGAATTATAAATGCTATACGCTACAATTTCTTCATTAAAAGGCCAAAGATCCTCTAATGAACCTCCTCCTCTTGCAATAATGATGACATCTGCTAACTTTTTTTCATTCATCGTTTCTATTGCTTTTGCAATCTTTTCTGCCGCTCCTGGCCCTTGTACTGGAACAGGTAATAACCTTAAATGCACTTTTGGATTTCTTCTTATACCTACATTAATGATATCTCGAATAACAGCTCCTGTTTGTGAAGTAAGTATTCCAATTGTTTTTGGCATATATGGTATTTTTTGCTTATGTGATGTATCAAATAGTCCTTCTTTTTGTAATTTAGCTTTTAGCTCTTCATAAGCTCTATATAAGCTCCCTACACCATCTTCTTGCATAGCTTTACAGTAAATTTGATATACACCATCTCTTTCAAAAACAGCTACTGTACCAAATACTTGTACCTTCATTCCATCTTTTGGCATAAATTTTAAAGTAGCAGCTGATGTCTTAAACATAATACATTTCACTAAAGAGTTCTCATCTTTTAATGTAAAATACATATGCCCGGTATAATGATTCTTAAAATTTGATATTTCTCCTTTTACAAATACATTATTTAAAAATTCATCTGCTGCTACTTTGTTTTTTATATATTTATTTAATTCTGTTACAGATATAGGCTCTGGTTTCATCATTTTTCTCCTGTTTCTAATTCTGTTTTTCCTGTACTACACTTGCTAAAATCCCATTTATAAATGCCTGTGACGCAGTGTCTCCATATTTTTTTGCTAACTCCACTGCTTCATTAATAACAACTTTATATGGTGTTTCTCCTTGTTTTATTTCATAAATAGCAATTTCTAAAATTGCTAAATTGACTTTTGAAATTCTTTCAATTGACCAATCTTCTTTTAAGTACATGGAAATAGTTTTTTGTATTTCTTTTTGTTGATTTATAATTCCATGTATCGTATTTCTTATGTAATTTCTTGCATTTTCATCTATAATCTCATTTTGTTCTATATATATATCAATTTGCTTTTGCTCATAGTCTTTTTGAATCTCTAAAGAATATAATAGTTTAAATGCTTGTTCTCTCGTTGCAGTTCTCTTCATTTTTTGCTTATGCTAACTAAAATTAGCATATCCCCCTTTCTGGTCTAGTTACAATTTGTCTATAAAATTTTTTATTTTTTCTTTTACGTCAAATTTATTTCGCTGTACATAATTACCTAGAAAAGCTCCCATTCCAATTAAAATAATTCCAATAATAAGTTTATAAAACTGTGTAAATAATATTAAGATTGCTATAATTGCTCCAATAATAGCACCTCTATATTCCATAAAAAAATCTTTAAAGCTGTTCATATTTTCACGCCCTTCCTTTTTTGTTGTATAGGAAAATCACAAATTTTTCTGTATGTAACAAACTTAAGTTTCCTATATTTGTGCGATAATTGTGGAGCAATTTTGCACATATGGTAAAGCACTGCTCCACAATGCTTATTTTATTATTGTATCACGTTCTTTTTTGTAGCAATATTTCTAACTCTTATATTAATTTCATTTACTTCTATATCCAAACTCTTTTTTATAGCTTCTTTTATTTTTATTTGTATATTATTTGATAATTCTTTTAATACAGCATCTGGATGAACAAATAGAATTATTTCTATTTTTACTTTATTTTCTTTATCAATAATTGCTTTTGATGTAGAGTTTTCTACACCCTCAAAATTTTTTATAACACTACTAGAAAGATTTTCTAATGTATCTTTTGAAATTAATAATTTACCATTTTCATTTTTAAGAAAGATACCGTCTTTTCCACTATATTCGTCTTGACTACTAGAATCAAAAAAGATACATTTAATAGCAAGCAAGATAAATACTGTACAAACTCCCAAAGTTATATTGGATGCCACATTATTTGATATTAAAAATGTAATAGCATCTTCTACAAGTGTTGTCTCCATCCAGTCAAACATTAGAAAGACCATAATGATTGATAAAATTAAAACAATGGTAGAAAATAATATAAGAGCAGTCCTCTCTAAAATTTTCATTTATTTCCTCCTTATATTTTACGTAGTATTTTATTTTTTGTATACATATATTATTTACATTAAGCTTTTTATATTCTCTTGGGTAAAGTAAGTAACATGAGTTCGCACTTACTTCGAAAGCTCACTTAGTAAAACGGCTTTCTTGTTATACAGGAAAATCTTCCAAATTTCCCTGTATAACAAAGTTAAGTTTCTTTATAATCAGTTTTATCATTTTTCAAGAAGAAACTTGCATTAGTTGTTTTCATTGTTTTCATCTTTTTCTGACACAATATTAACGCCTTGAACATTTACATTTACTTCTATTACTTTTAGTCCTGTCATAGTTTCAACTGCTTTTTTTACTCTGTTTTGTATTTCAAATGCAACATCTGGAATTCTTGTACCATATTCTACAATAATATTAACATCAATTTTTGTTTCTTTTTCTCCTACTTCTACTTTAATTCCCTTAGCTAGGTTTTTCTTTCCACTTAGTACTTCTGTAATTCCACCCGCAAAGCTTCCACTCATTCCAGAAACTCCTGGCACTTCTGATACAGCTACACCAGCAATAACAGCAACTACATCATCTGCAATTTTAATTTCATTTGTTTCTGTTTGTTCGGACACCTCTTGTGCTAAAGCTTGCTCATTTACTTCTTTATTTTCATTTTCCATAATAAAACCTCCTATATTTTTATGGTATAAGTATATCAATATATCCTTTTTTTTACAACACTTTTCATAAATATTTCATATTTCATTCAAACATTTCTGTTGCTTCAATCTTATTTCCACGTAAGAAGTCTTGAATTGACATTTTTTTAGAGTTTTCACCTTGTATTTGTAATACACTTAAGACTCCGTCCTTGGTTTTTACATATAGTCCTTGTTTTTCTGTTACATATAGTACAGTTCCTGGTGCTATGTCTGAAAACTTATAATCATATTCTCGAAACTCATCATAAATAAGTAAAAACTCTTCTTTGGTCATAGTATCAACTTTCCAAAATTTTATCTTTTTCCCTCTTAAATATGTGTAAGCTCCCATAATAGGATTTAATCCGCGAACTAAATTTTTAAGTTCCTTTCCACTTTTGTTTTCCCAATCGATTTTTGCCATGCTTTTTTCTAGCATAGGCGCCATAGTATAATCTTCGCCTTGCTTTTCTCTTGGGGCTGTTCCGTCTTCTATTCTTTTTAGTGTTGATACTAAAAGTTTTGCTCCAACTTTTGATAGTCTTTCCCACACTTCTCCAGTTGTTTCATCTTCACCTATAAAGACTTCTTCTTTTAAAATCATGTCTCCCGTGTCCATTCCTTCATCCATATATATAGTAGTAATTCCGTGTTTTTTTCTCTCCATTTAAAACAGCCCATTGAATTGGAGCAGCTCCTCTATATTTAGGTAATAAAGAACCATGCACATTAATGCAGCCAAATTTTGGTATTTCTAATATACATTTAGGAAGTATTTTCCCATATGCGACCACACAAATAACATCTGGATTTATTTTTTTTATTTCTTGTATAAATTCTTCATTTTTTCTTATTTTTTCTGGCTGATATAAAGTAAGCCCCTCATTTAGAGCATATTCCTTTACTGGGCTAGGAATTAACTTCAATCCTCGGCCACTTGGCTTGTCTGGATTTGTTACAACTGCTTCTATTTCATATCCTGACTTATGAATAGCTTCTAAAGATTCTTTAGCAAAGTCTGGTGTTCCCATAAAAACAACTTTCATACTTTTTTCCTCTCTTTTTTTAAACTATCTTTATCTCATTCTTCTGGAGTTATAATTTCTAATGTATCTGGAATTATCTTATCTATAAATAGTTCTCCATTTAGATGGTCTATTTCATGAGCTAGAGCTTGTGCAAGCAAATCTCTTCCAATTATTTTGACCTTTTTACCATTCCTGTCTAGTGCTGTCACAACAACTTCTTTCGGTCTTTTGATTTTTGCAAATTGATTTGGGAAACTCAAGCAACCTTCTTCTACAATTTGTTCTCCTTTTGTTTTTTCTATTTTAGGATTAATTAGTACATAAATCTCTTCTTCCCCGCCTTCTACAGTTACGTCAATAGTTATGATTTGCTTTAAAATGCCTACTTGTGGTGCTGCTAACCCTACTCCATTATATTTATGCATAGTTTCTAACATATCATCAATTAGAATTTGAATTTTTTCATCAATTACTTCTACTTCTTTTGCTTTTTTGGTTAAAATTTCATCTCCATATTCTCTTATATTTCTTATCGCCATTTTTTCCCCCTTGTTACAATAATAAATATTTGCTTACATCATATTGTTTGGATTTGTATCCAACACAATTTGTATGTCTTTTTGATTTTTTTTATAAAATTCTTCTGCCATAGTATTTAATATGTCAATAATAGTATGGTCTAATTTTCCTTTCATTATAATACGCCAGCGATATTTATTTTTTATTTTATTAATTGGTGCTGGTACTGGTTTATAAATTGCCCATTGTATCAATTTTTTCTTTTGTAGATATAAGAAAAGAAATTCTGCTATATTTTTTACTTTTTCTTCGTTACTTCCACTAATTCCAATTAATATTATATCGCAAAATGGTGGATATTTCAATTGTTTTCTTATTCCTATCTCTGCTTTGTAGAATTCTTCATAATTTTGTTCTTTTGCACAAATAATACTATAATGATCAGGATTATAAGTTTGTACTATCACTTTTCCTGGTATTTTTTCTCTTCCCGCTCTTCCAGCCACTTGTGTAAGTACTTGAAAAGTTCTTTCACTTGCTCTATAATCATCCATGTTTAAATTAGAGTCTGCTGCTATGACTCCTACAAGCGTAACATTTGGAAAGTGATGCCCTTTCACAATCATTTGTGTTCCAATTAAAATGTCAATATTTTCATTTTTAAATTTTGTTAATATCTGTTCATGAGAATTTTTCTTGCTTACTGTATCAATATCCATTCGTATAGTAGTTGCATCTGGAAACATTCTATGTACTTCTTGTTCTAGTTTTTGAGTTCCAATTCCAAAATATTTTACCCTACTACTTCCACATTCTGGGCAATGCACAATATTTTTTGTTTCATATCCGCAATAATGACACTTTAGTCTATTTTCCTCTAAGTGGTAAGTCATTGTTATATTGCAGTTTCTGCACTTAACCGTATATCCACAGTCTCTACACATAATAAATGTAGAATAACCTCTTCGGTTTAAAAATAAAATAGTTTGCCTTTTGTTTTTTAAATTCTCTTCTATCTCTTCTTGCAATAAAAAACTAATCATTGACCTATTACCCATAGCCAATTCTTCTCTTAAGTCTACCACTTTAATTTCTGGTAAATTCGCATGATTAGCTCTTTTAGATAATTTTAAAATTGTAGTTGTTTCTCTTTCTTTTGCTTCATAATAAGTATTCAAATCTGGTGTTGCACTTCCTAAAATAAGAGGAATATTGGCTTTTTTACATAAATATTTTGCAATTTCTTTTACATGGTAACGTGGCTGAGTTTCTGATTTATAAGACATGTCATGTTCTTCATCTATGATAATTATTCCAAGATTACGAACCGGAGCAAATATTGCAGATCTAGCTCCTATTATAATCTTTGCTTCTCCTTTTTGTATTTTCTCCCATTCGTCATATCTTTCTCCTACTGATAACTTACTATGCAATATTGCAACAACACTTCCAAATCTAGCCAAAAAGCGGTTCGTCATTTGTGGTGTTAAAGAAATTTCTGGCACTAGCATAATAGCGGTTTTCCCTTGTGCTATTACTTTTTGAATAAGTTGCATATAAATTTCTGTTTTTCCGTGAGCCAGTAACTCCGTAAAGTAAGAATTGTTGGTATCTTTGTTCTTCTATTGCTCTTGATACCTTATTAAATGCTTCCTCTTGTTCCTCATTTAAGGTATATGGAGTGTCTCTTTCTATATTTTTATTTTCGAAAGGATTTCTTTCTATTTTTTCTTGTAGAATTTTCACATATTCATTTTTTTCTAAAGTTTTAATAACTGCTCTAGTAGTATCTGTTAAGTTTTGTAAATCTCCTATATAAATTCCATCGTTCTCAATTAGAAATTTGAGAATTCTAATTTGTTTTGGGCTTTTTATGATTTTTTTTTGCAAAGCGTTTTCAATCTCTTCTTTTTCTCTTTTCAAATATACAAAGTTTCCTGTTTTTTCCTTTACTCTATTTTCCATTCTTTTTGTTGATGTTCCTGGTGGAAGCATTAATTTAATGCAATCTGAAATATTGCAAAAATACCTCTTTGACATGAGTTTTGCTAAATTTATATTATCTTTTGTAAGTCCAAAACTTATACTTTTAATTTCTTTGGTAGCAAAATCGGATTTTTCTATCAATCCAATTACAAATCCTTCTTCTACAGATTTATTACCAAATGGTACAATAGCTCGATTTCCAATTTGAATTTGATTTTCCATTTCTTTTGGTACCAAATAATGGAATTCTCTGTTTAATGTTTTTGCTGTACTATTTACAATAACTTGTGCTACCATTTTTTCTCCTTTCTTTATGTTACATTATTTAGCTATATTTGTTTAAGTTATTTCTTCAAATGCGAAAGAGCACTGTTCATTCCTACATTCACATACATTTAAGTTCTCAAAGAAGCGTAAAGATTTGTTGACGCGAAAAATTGCTCTACAATTTTTCTGTGCATCATTATTTTTTTGTAGTATATGAAAGTCACTTTTTCCTATACTACAAAAAATGGGTTGGTACTAATCCCAACCCTCTACTTTAGCATATATTCTCTTTCAATAATCTTCATTATAATCTGCACTGTTTTTTCTAAGTCGTTGTTTTTTAAAACATAGTCATATAATCCAATTTTTGATTCTTCATAATCAAATCGATTTAGCCTTAATTCTATTTCCTTATTACTTGGGTTGTCTTCTCTTTTTTCAAGTCGCCTTCTAAGTTCTTCTTTGGGCACTCTTAAAAATATTGTTACAATTTTCACATCGTTTCCTAAGAGTTTTATTAAGTCTTCCGTTCCATTTACGTCAATATCTTTTACAATAATATTCCCTGTGCTTATTTTTTCATTTAGCAATTTTTTTGAAGTTCCATAATAATGATTATGATGTACCGAGTATTCATACAATTCGTTTTCTTTTATCATTTTTTCAAATTCTTCTGTTGTTACAAAATTATATGTTTTACCAGGTACATCTCCATTCCTAGGAGTTCTATCTGTAAAAGAAGGTAATGTAGTAATATTTTCTACCCTTTTCATTAATTCCTTTTTGATTGTGTCCTTGCCAGCACCTGCAACTCCAGATAAAATTACTAGCATATTTTTACCTTCCCTTCTGCAATTTCATTTGCTGCTAATGTAACAACCGATTCTTCTTCTACTTTAGTTAATGGTGCACTTCCTTCTGCAAGTTGTCTTGCTCTTTTAGATGTCGCTACTACTAATTTAAAACGATTATCAACAACTTTTAGTAAATCGGTAACACTTGGTTTTACCATCATATTTATCCCCTCTTTTCGTTTTCTATTCTTCTTCGTCAGTTTCCAATCTTCCTGCTACTGTTTCTGGTTGCACTGCCGATAATATAATATGACCAGAATCCATAATTAAAACAGCTCTAGTACGTCTTCCGTAAGTTGCATCTACTGCCATTTTATTATCTTTTGCTTCTTGTATGATTCTTTTAATTGGCGCTGATTCTGGACTAATAATAGCAATAATTCTATTTGCAGAAACTACGTTTCCAAATCCAATATTAATTAGTTGCATTTTTTTACCTTCCTTAATTTATATTTTATTCTACATTTTGTATCTGTTCTCTTAAATTTTCTATTTCTGATTTTATTTCAATAACTAAATTTGTAATATTTAAGCAATTTGCTTTTGAGCTAATAGTATTAATTTCTCGGTTCATCTCTTGAATTAAGAAATCTAATTTTTTTCCCGTTGGAGTATTTTCTTCTAAAAGTTCCCCAAATTGATTTGTATGACTTTTTAGTCTTGTAATTTCTTCTTCAATAGAACTTTTATCTGCAAATAATACTATTTCTTGTGCTAGCCTTGCTTCATCTATAATATCTGTTTTTAGCATTTCTTTTGTTCTTTCTTTTAATTTTACTACATATTCTTCTACAAGTCCAGTAGAATATTCAGAAATTTTAGAAATTTCTTTCTGAATGTTAATAATTCTTTTTTTCAAATCTTTTGCTATGGCTATTCCTTCTTTTTTTCTCATATTTAGAAATTCTTGTATAGCCATTTGTAAACATTCCATTAATTCTTCAGAAATAATATCATCTTGTCCACTATTTTGAACGGATAGTACTTCTGGAAGTTTAGCTATCTCTACTACATTTATGTTTTCTTCTATTTCTGTAGCTTGACATAATCTTTTTAACTCTTTTATATATTCTATGGCAAGTTCCATATTAAGCTTTACTTCTCTTCCAACATTACTATTATTCTCTAAAGTAATACTTACTTCTACTTTTCCTCTAGAAATTACTTTTGAAAGTTCTTGTTTTACATTTTCTTCTAAATAGCTAATTGCTCTCGGCATTCTTATAGAAATATCGCTGTATTTGTGATTTACTGATTTAATTTCTATGCTATATGTCCTTTGATTTTTTTCTAAGATTCCTCTTCCAAATCCGGTCATACTTTTTATCATTCTCTTGTTTTCCTTTCTATTATAAGCTTATTTTACTAGAATCTCGTCATAAATACCAATATTTTTTTTACTTGAAGTTTCTTCTATCCCCAATTCCTGCAATTCTTTTGTAGTATAATTTTCTACAATAGCATAATCTCCATTAGTCCTCAAAATTTTCACCCATATTTTATCTAGATATCCTCCCTTTGTTCTGGTTACATAAGCAACATCATTTTCATAGGAAATGGCTTCATTTGGCACTCTTAAGCCAGTATCCTGCCACCAAATAACATCTACTGAAATTTTTCTATAACTTGTTAGTTTTTCTACACAAGAATTAATTTCAAATACAATTAATTTAGAATCGTCTTTTTCATCTGCTATATAAACAATTTTAGCATCCACTTCGTCTAAAGTAGATAAACGGATTGTAACACTTTTCCCAACTTCTGCTGTTTTTGCACTTTCTGAATTTAAATTAACAACAATATAGCAATTAAAGTTATTAATAATTTTTCCCATTTCATTGCTACTTGCAACTATTTGTCCAGTTTTCAAATTTAAATT
>CAWVME010000125.1:0-7993 GCA_963930325.1 Bacillota bacterium
TGCTGAATTAACATATAAAAGAGAATATCAAAGAAGAATAACACAAGTGTATCGTGCAGACAAAAAACAAAAAGAACAAATGAAAAATGACTTTAAAATATGGAAAGATAAAGCAAGAGAACAATTGAAATTGTATAGAGAAAATAAAATCTCTAAAAATGAATTTTGTGATTGGATAGAGAAAAATAAATAATTATTGGAGATGTAATATGGAATATATAGATTTAGTAGATGAAAATGATAATGTTATTGGATTTGCAAGCAGAGAAAATGTAGACGCAAAAAATATGAAGAACTATAGAGTTATAAACATAATAATTATTAATAAAATAGGGCAAATAATTTTAGCCAAAAGATCAAAAAAGAAAAAATATTTTGGAGGATGCTATTTTTTTTCAGTAGGTGGACATGTTTCACATAACGAAAAATATGAAGATGCAGCTTATAGAGAATTAAAAGAGGAATTAGGTATAACTAATATAAAATTAGAAGAAATAGGGTACTTTAATCCAATAAAATTAGGAACAAGTTCATTTTCGAAATTATATAAATTAAAATATGATGGCAAGTTTATCATTAATAAAGATGAAGTTGAAATGATGTGTCCTTTTGAAAAAAAAGAAATAGATAAACTAATAGTTAGTAATCCTGAAAAATTTTCTAGTGACTTTATAAAAATTTATCCTAAAATCGCTGATAGATTAACATAACTATTTACAAATCTGATAAAATATGTTATAATTCTGGCATAGCATTTAGCTATTTTGAACTTGTTGAAAAACAAGAAACAGGTCTAAATAGGGAGGTGTTATATGCAATTTGACTTTCTGTACAAAATAAACAACTTTAGGAGGTAATGCTATGAATTATGAGAAAGAGGTCAAGGTTTTAGACATTGATGTCGAAAGCACTATGTCTAAATTGCAAGAAATCGGAGCAACCTTTGTTGGCAAAAAGGATCAAAAGATCTATGTTTACGACATCCCTACGTTGTATTATCGTTATCTTGAAATTTGTGAACTTTTAAAAAGTTCAAACAAATTGATGGTAACTACAAACTTGGGAAAATTAACGGTTCTTTTGGAAGAATTTGCTGATTTGGTTCCTGATAAAGAACTTACAGTTTTAGCTAGCGAGTTAGGAGTTAGTGATATCAGAGATATTGCAAAACTTCCTGTAGAAGATGTAGTTGCAAAGATTGAAAGCAAGGCTTTTGCTGACACTATTTCTTCTTATAAAATTAACCCCAATAAGTGGATTAGACTCAGAAAGAGCAATGACAAGGTTGAGTTAACTACAAAGCATGTGTTTGAAAAGAGTGAAATGGAAGTACAAGCTGTCGGAGAAAGAGAAGTGAATACTTCTTCTTTTGAGGAAACCAATAGCATTCTTGAGAGCATAGGCATTGTGAAAAGAAGCTACCAGGAAAAAATCAGGTACAGTTTCAAGTTAGATGGAGCTGATATCGAAATTGATTTGTGGCCAATGCTTACTCCTTATATGGAGATTGAATGTGATGATATTGATGTTATTAAAAGTATCATTACTAGATTAGGCTTTGACGACAAAGAAGTAGTTTCAACCAATACTCAGCAGCTGTACAGGAAAATTGGAATCGATTTGCAGGAAACACCAGAACTTAAATTTTAGCCTGTAACGAATGAATTTAATTCATTCAACGATGGAGTTGGTGCAATATCCAACTCCATTTTCTTAAGATTGGAGAAATAAAATGGATAATATTAATTTGAATTTGTATAAGATTTTTTATATTGTTGCAAAATCTAAAAGTTTTGTAGATGCTTCTAATAAATTATTTATTTCGCAACCAGCCATAAGTAAAGATATAAAAACATTGGAAAATCTTATGAATACTAAATTGATATACAGAAAAAGTAATGGAATCACATTAACAAGAGATGGAAAAGAATTTTATAAATATTTAGAGCAATCATTTGGTATATTGAATACTGGGGAACAAGTAATAAAACAGAGAAATGACTTATCGCATGGAACTATTTCTGTTGGATGTCCATCGCATATAACCTCATTGTATTTAATGGATCATATAGAAAAATTTAAGAAAGATTATCCCAATATAAAGATACAGATAATGAGTGCCTCAAGTGAACAATTAATTGAATTACTACAACTACATACAATTGATTTTATAATAGATACATCATCAAATAACGGAATATATAATAATATGGAAGTACATAAATTAAAAAGTTTTGATTCGATTTTTATATCTAATAAAGAAATATACTTTAAAAATGTAACGGAAATGGAAGAACAAAATTGGATATTACCTTTTAGTTTTACAAACACTAGAAAAAGATTGGATAAAGCCTTTGGACAACAAGGTTTGACTATTAAATCATCAATGGAATTAGATATAACAGATTTAATTATAAATGCTGTAAAAAGAGGATTAGGAATAGGATATGTTATCAAAGATTCTGTTAAACAAGAACTTAAAAATAAAACAATTCACGAAGTACATACAGATATGGATTTACCTAAAACAATTATATATTTAATAAATATAAAAGGACAATTAACAAATGCCGATAAAAAACTAATAAAAGATTATCTATTAAAATAATACTGTTATAACTTTAAGTTATAGCAGTATTATTTTTTGATATTGGTAATTTATTACAATATAGTATAAAATAATGCAAAATATTTTAGGGAGAATGTTTATGCAAATTGCAATTGAAGGAATGGATGGAGTAGGAAAAACAACTATGGCTAAAAAACTTGCAGAAGATTTTGGTTTCATGTATATAGATAAACCACTTCATTATTTATTACCTGGAACAGAATCAGAGTCTTATGCACAATTAAATAGTATCTTAAGAAAGATGTATGAATTGAATGATCCAGTTATTAAATCTTGGATGATAGGATTAGGAAATTTATACAGTAGTAGACAATTTAAAGATAAAAACATTGTTTTAGATAGACATCTTGTATCTAATTACTTTTGGAATGGAGAACAGGAAAGTGATTTAGTTTTTAAAACAATGATAGATTTAATGGGGATACCTGATATGACAATATTACTATATGCTTCGCCTCAAACGAGAAGAAAAAGATTATATTTAAGAGATAAGAATGATCGAGACCTTTCAGATCCAGAAATATGGGTAGTGGGATATGACAAGATGAAAAA
Source organism: Bacillota bacterium (assembly GCA_963930325.1). Taxonomy (GTDB): domain Bacteria; phylum Bacillota; class Clostridia; order TANB77; family CAG-508; genus CALXJM01. The sequence goes on from CAWVME010000125.1 coordinate 3,182, forward strand.
GTTCCTAGAAGATTTTAATATTCCATATATACCAATAAACACAGAAAATAGAAATATTGAAGAAGTATATGAAGTGGTGCGAAGAAAAGTTGAAAACTATATAGAAAAGGAGAAAGATAAAAATGGAACTATTGAGCCCTGCAGGTAATTTAAAGCATATTGATTTAGCAATAGAAAAAAAAGTTGATGCTGTATATGGCGGATTAAAAGAATGGAATGCAAGAAATAAAGCTATGAATTTTTCAATAGAAGAATACAATAAAGTGGTAAAACAATTACACAACAACGGTATTAAATTTTATTTAACATTAAACACATTAGTATTTGACGAAGAAATCGAAGATATAATGAATTTTTTAGAAAAAAAAGATACAGTTTTACCAGATGCATTTATTATAGCTGATATAGGATTAATAAAAAAAATCAATAATAAATTTCCTAATGTACCATTACATTTTTCGACACAATTTGGTATTCATAATATTACAGATTGCAAATTTGCTGAAAATCTAAGCGCTGAAAGAGCTATATTAGCAAGAGAGTTAACTTTTAACGAAATAAATAATATAAAAGCAAACACAAAATTAGAAATTGAAAACTTCGTATGGGGCTCTCAATGCATTAGTTTTTCTGGTTTATGTTTTTTTGGTTCTTTAATAAATTGTGGTAATGGAAATAGAGGAAAATGTATAATAACATGTAGAGATATTTATCAAGTAGAAAATAATAAAGGACATTTTTTATATGTACCAGATTTGGATTGTACTGCAATGATTAATAAACTAGATAATATAGGTATAGATTGTATAAAGTTAGAAGGTAGGAGAAGAAATCCTAAAGAATTGTCAAATATTATAGATGATATAAGAAGTAATAACTATAAAAAAGAACAGAATGGTTACATTTATGGTGAAAAACTTAAAGATAACAAACTTCATGAACAGATAAATAAAAGAATAAAGCCTATTTGCAATATTAGAGAATTAACAAATATAACACCATATGATGTATTTATTAAATATGCAAATAAAACACCAAAGGAATTTTTAACTGCAAATTGGGAAAATGTTAATAATGAAAATATATATTATGTTTTTTCAGAATATAAAAAAGATTTCAAATTTGATAAGAAAAATATTTCAATCGATTTAAATATTAGTGGGGACATTATACAAAGTATATTATATGTTAATTCCAAAGGTGAAGGAAAAACTTTTGATGGCATTAATGAAAACGACTATACTATTTTTGAAATAGAAAAGTTTATAACTGACATTAGTATGCTAGGTGAAGATATAAATCTATATAAAGTAAAATATATAAGAAATAAAGAAAATACATACAAAATAAGTAAGAAATTATATAATGAGATTTTAAAATATATATGCAACGATAACAAAAATAGGATAATTAATAAAACAATCACTAACAAAGATTTCAAGATAAAAAATCTATTGGTAGAAACCGATAATATTGATTACGCTATTAGGCTGCAAGAGATACCTTCAATCAAAGTTATTTATAATATTGCAACTATAGAAAACTTTAAACACATTAAAGAAATAGTAAACATATTAAAAAATAATGTAATATACAAATTGCCTTTATTTAATTTTAAAAGCATCGATTTAGCAGAATATTATAATATACTAAAAAATAAGTCAGTAATGTTTACTAGACCTGCACAATTATTCGAAACTAAAAATATAAAATTTGATAGAAAATATATAGACTATACTATATATGTATGGAATACAGAAACTGTAAAATTTCTTAGAGAGTACAAAATAGATGAAATAACAGCTTCTCCAGAACTATCTTATGAAAAAAATAGAGAAATTTTAAAAGGTCAGAATATTCAATATATTGTTGCAGGAAAATTACCTTTAGTATATACAAGGCAATGTTTTTCTCACTTATATGGATGCAATAATTGTGAAAAAAATAGAGCTAAAGTAAAAGAAATGGTCAATTTAGATAAAAACATTAAATTTAAAATTATTTGTAATCAGGATTATAGAATGATTATCGCAGATTCACCAATGTTGAATAATTTCCAATATTTTAAAAATTGCGATGATATTAATTTTAGATATGTAACTACAGATCAAAATATAAATGAAATACTTGATACAATAGATGTTCTGAAAGAAAGAAACTATTTCAATATATTGAAAAAGACAAATATATGGAAAAATTCTTATGAAGGAAATATTTTAGAAAGTAGGTGTTAATTATAATGAAAACAAAAAGTATATGGGGAAATCCTCCAAAAAGATTATATAAATTAATAAATTTAGCAGAAAATAAATTTAATAAAAGATTCAATGCATGCATAGTAGGATGCTCAGATGGAAAATTCTTAATGCCCTTCGCAAGAAAGGGCTATTTAGTAACAGGATATGATATTGATGATATTGCTTTATTTGGAGGAGAAAAAGATTTTCCTATTGTTAAAGAAAAAAAGATTTATAAATATAACAAAAATTTCAAGTCAAAAGAATACCCACTAGAAAGAAGAAGAGTTTTAGGAACAGTAGAAAGACTTGAAAAGGAAAATATATTAAATAATGCAATAATAGAAAAAAGAGACTTTTATAAAAATGTTCCAAACAAAAAATTTGATGTAGTATTTACAAGTTGCTCATTACATTATACAGTAAATAAAGATTTTACTTTAAAAGACAAAACTGAAAAATTACAATCAATTGTTGCAAAAAACGGACTATTATATATGGATTATATGATGGCTATAGACGAAGAAGATTATATTAATTACCCAGATACAAAATTTTTCAGAAAAGGGGAAATTAAAAATTATTTTAATGATGACTGGAAAATTATTTCTATTGTAGAAAATAACAAACCAACTTTTGAAGGTGCACACGTTGATTGTGTTAAAGATCATTTTCATAGATGGGGTTATGTATTAGCAGAAAAAATAAAGTAATGGAGGTCAAGATGCAAAAAAAAGAAATATGTTGGAATATAACGACAAGATGCAATCAAGGTTGTAGATATTGTCATAGATTTTTAAATATTAATGATTTAACTTTTAAAGAAAACGAAAAAATTTTAGGCAATCTTATTGAAGACGGAGTTACAGATATAACTTGGACTGGAGGAGAAGCATTAATTTATGAGAATATAGAAAAATTAATAAAAATAGCTCATCAAAACGGCATAAGAAATAAACTTATAACAAATGGAAAAATTTTAGCTAATAGTAATATGGAAATTATAAATTATTTAGATAGTTTAACATTATCACTTGATTCTACCAATAATAAAATAAATCAAGAATTAGGAAGAGGCAAAGAACATTTTAAAAATGTTAAATATATACTTGATTACATTAAAGAAAATAATATTGATATAAAATTAAGAATCAATACTGTAGCTAATAAATTAAATATAGATAATATGTCAGAATTTATACTGTTTTTAAATGAATATAATATTTATGCATGGAGAATGTTTAGATTTATGCCATTAAGAGAAACGGCAGTAAAAAATAAAAATGAATTTGAGATTTCAAATGAGCAATTTCAATCTATAAAGGAAAAATGTAACAAAGAATGTAATATTACAAATATTGAGTATAGAGAAGAAGATGATATGGAAAAGAAATATGTTTTACTTGTGGCTAACGGAGATATAGTTATCACTGAAAATGGAAAAGATATAAAAAAAGGAAATGCTTTATTTGATAAAGTTTCGGTGTATATGTAGGAGGAAAAGAAAGTGCATATAGAAAATATTCCTAATCTTATCATAATTGGCAATATAGCATATGATATAATTGATTTTAATAGAGTAGATCCAAGTAGAAAAAATATAGTAAATTTAGGTGGTGCTTGTATATTTTCATCAGTTCCTGCCAGTTTATTCCATCGAGTAGGAATGGTAGGAAAAATTGGTAATGATTTAAACATATCTGAATTATATGGATATAATATTGATTTATCTGGTATAACAAAGCTAGATATACCATCAACAAAATTTTATACTGTATGGAATACTATTGACGGACAAGATAGAACTATAACTGGAGAAGTACAAGAAGAAATGGAAGTTGGAGCAAATGATATTCCAAAAAAATTTTTAAGTGCTAAACACTTTCACTTGACTACTGCTAATCCAACAAAACAATTAGAAATAATTAAGTTTTTAAGGAAGTATTCAAATGCTACTATTAGTGCTGATACAATTGATGATTTTTCTAATAGTACAGAATGTAAAGAAGTATTTGATAATATTGATATAGCTTTTATAGATAAAGAATATACTAATTTATTAGATTGTAATGCTAAAATAAAAATAATTAAATATGGAAAAAAAGGTTGTTTATATTATTCAAAAAATAAATCATTTCCTATATATTCACATTTGGTGGAAAATGTTGTTGACAAAACTGGTGCTGGAGATTGTTTAAATGGTATATTTTTAAATTTAATAGTTAATGGAGAAAAAGAAGAAACGGCTTTGAGAATTGCTGTAGATATGGCAACTGAATCTATAAAAAAACCAGGCATCATGGATTTGAAAGTTCCAGAACGATACAGTAAAAAAGAAAAAAATGAGGATATTGTAAAATAGATTCCTCATTTTTTAACTTTATTAGTTTTTTACATTTATCTAATTTTTGCTTTTTTCTTTTTCGTTTTTTCTTTTTCAAATTGTTTTCTTTCTTCTTTCAACTTCTGCTGAAGCTCAAGTTTCTTAATTTTTTCCAACCTTTCAAAAATATTATCACAAAGTCTTATTTCTTCAGCAAGTGGTGTAATTTTTTTAGAAATTTCTACAATTTTA
>CAWVME010000126.1:0-6932 GCA_963930325.1 Bacillota bacterium
TTTCTAAAAGAATATTTGCAACAATTTCTAGTTTATCTCTATTTTGATTCAAAATATAAAGTGCAGACTCATATGCTTTATCTATAATTTTCTTTACTTCTTCATCAATAATTCCAGCTGTTTCTTCACTGTAATTTTTTGTTTGTGTCCAATCTCTTCCTAAAAATACTTCTTCTTGTCCAGAACCAAACATAATCGTTCCTAGTCTTTCACTCATACCATATTTTGTAACCATATCTCTTGCAATTTTAGATGCTCTTTCTATATCGTTGCTTGCTCCTGTAGATATATCATTTAAAACAAGTTGTTCTGCAGCTCTTCCTCCTAACATAGAAATAATAGTTTCTTCCATTTCAGATTTAGACATAAATGATTTATCTTCAGTTGGTCTATACATAGTATAACCACCTGCCATTCCTCTTGGTACAATAGATATTTGATGAACTGCATCTTGAGTTGGTAAAAATCTACTTACTACTGCATGCCCAGCTTCGTGGAAGGCAACTAATCTATTCTCTTTTTCACTTCTTACTCTTGTTTTCTTTTCAGGTCCCATAGTTACTTTTACCATTGCATCTTCTATTTCTTGCATTGCAATTTCTTTTTTGTTTCTTCTTGCTGCAAGTAAAGCAGCTTCATTTAATACATTTTCCAAATCTGCACCTGCAAATCCAGAAGTATTTTTAGCAATAGTTTTTAAATCTACATCATCTGCTATTTTCTTTTTTCTTGCATGAACTTCTAATATTTGTTCTCTTGCTTTTACATCTGGTTGAGAAACTACAATTTGTCTATCAAATCTACCTGGTCTTAATAACGCTTTATCTAATACATCTGGTCTATTAGTTGCTGCTAATACAATAACGCCTTCATTAGTTCCAAATCCATCCATTTCTACTAATAATTGATTTAGTGTTTGCTCTCTTTCGTCGTGACCTCCTCCAAGTCCAGCACCTCTTTGGCGTCCAACAGCATCAATTTCGTCAATGAAAATAATACATGGTGCATTTCTTTTTGCTTGTTCAAATAAGTCTCTAACACGTGAAGCACCAACACCAACAAACATTTCTACAAAGTCTGAACCACTAATAATGAAAAATGGAACTCCTGCTTCTCCTGCAACTGCTTTAGCAAGTAATGTTTTACCAGTTCCTGGTTGACCTACTAGCAAAACTCCCTTTGGAATTCTAGCACCCATATCTGTAAATTTCTTTGGTGATTTTAAAAATTCTACAATTTCTTGTAATTCTTCTTTTTCTTCATCTACTCCTGCTACATCTTCAAAAGTAATTTTGTTTCTATCTGCTTGAGTCATCATTCTTGCTTTACTTTTGCCAAAAGACATAGTTTTGTTTCCACCTTGTTGGTTGTTCATAATAAAAAACCAAAAGATAAGGAATATAATTAATATTCCAAAAGGAGATAACAAGCTAAGTATTGTTATAAAAATAGATTGTGATTTTTCCTCTAAAACTATTTCATTTGAGACTAAATCATTATGAATGTATGTCATAAAGCTATCTAAACTTGGAATATTTACCTCTTTTTCTTGTGAAGAATTTTTTAATGTTACATATGCTTTTTGTCCATCTGATGCAAGTTCAATTTCTTTTATTTCTCCACTATCAATTTTATTGATTAGCTCAGAATATGTCATTCTATTATTAGTATTATCTACAATGGATGTAATAAGCACAACAACAATAATTAATATAATTAGCCACATGGCTAATGTTTTTATACTGTTTTTCACTTTTTTCCTCCTTTAAAATTTTGCCCTGTCACTATTTATGTTTAAAATGGAAAATACAATTTTCCATTCAGTAAAAATATACCATACTCATTCTTATTTTGCAATAGATTTTTCAAACTTTTTCTTTTAAAACCCCTGGTATATCAAGCTTTTCTTACGGAAGGTTATTCTCGCGTATAAAAAAAATTTTTTTATTTTGTATAGATATTTTTATATTTTTATTTGGATATAAATATTTATTTCCAATGTTTCTCTTACATAAACATAAAATATCTTCAATGTTTTTTTTCTCTATTCCCTTAGTATTTCCTAAAACTTTATTAATAGTATATAATAAAATTCTTCTTTTTATTACTAAGTGTTCTTGGTTAAATTTTTTCAAATTAAGTACTGCAAGTGTTTTGTCTTCTCTTTCACATAATTCGTGATATATTTTTTCAGTTTGGTTTTGCAAATACTCATCTTCTTCTGTTACGATTTCTGATAATCGATTTATTGTTTCTATAATATTTTGATTAAATTCATTTTTTATATACGGAATACATATATTTCGAATTTTATTTCTTGTATATATATTTTCCTTATTTGTTTCGTCTATTCTTGGAGCTAAATTATTTTTTTGGCAATATTCCTCTATTTCTTCTCTTGTACATTCAATTAATGGTCTAATATATTTATTTTGTCTTGCCTTTTCAATTCCTTTTAGTCCATTAAGTCCTGTTCCTCTTATAAAATGCATAATAACAGTTTCTGCATTGTCATTTGCAGTATGTGCTGTGGCAATTTTATTTGCTCCTATTTTTTCATAAATTTCTTCAAAAAAATCGTATCTTGCTTTTCGTCCGGCTTCTTCTAACCCCATTTTGTTTTGTTTAGCTATTTTTTGTACATCAATTTGTTTTGCAAAAAAAGGAATGTTTATTTTTTTGCAAAATTTTTGTACATATTGTTCATCTAAAGTAGCTGTTTCTCGTATTTTATGATTAATATGTGCTACATATAATGTTATACCCAAAATTTCTTTAATTTCATTTAAAATATGCAATAAACAAATAGAGTCTGGTCCCCCAGACACTCCTATTATAACTTTATCTCCTGTTTCAATTAAGTGATTTTTTTGTATTGTTTGTATGACTTTTGTTTTTAGCATTTTTCTCCTTCTTTATTTAAAACTTACTCTCTTGCCAAGTTTACAAATTTTGTATAATTTCCAAGCCACATTAATTCTACTGTTCCTGTAGAGCCTGCTCTATGTTTTGCCAAAATAACTTCTGCTATATTTTTTCTTTCACTTTCTTGATTATAGTAATCATCTCTATATAAAAACATAACAATGTCTGCATCTTGCTCAATAGCTCCTGACTCTCTTAAATCTGAAAGCATAGGTCTATGATCTGTACGTTGTTCTACAGCCCTAGATAATTGTGATAATGCAATAACTGGGACATCTAACTCTTTTGCTAAAATTTTTAGTGATCTACTTATTTCCGATATTTCTTGCTCACGGCTTGCATTTTTTTTACCACTACCTTGAATAAGTTGTAAATAATCAATAACAACTAATCCGATATTTTTTTCTAATTTTAGCTTTCTACATTTAGCGCGAATTTCCATTATTGAAATTCCTGCTGTGTCATCTATAAAAATTTGTGATTCAGACAATGGTCCAACTGCACTTACAAGTTTAATCCAGTCTTGTTCATCTATCTTGCCTGTTTTTATTTTATTACTATCTACCATTGCTTCACTACACAATATTCTATTTCCAACTTGCTCTTTTGACATTTCCAAATTAAACACAGCTACTGGAATGTTTGCATTTACTGCAGCATGTGTTGCAATATTTAAAGCGAAAGCAGATTTTCCCATGGCTGGTCTTGCTGCAATTAATATAAGCTCTGAATTGTGCAAGCCTGCTGTAATTCTATCTAAATCTGCAAATCCAGTTGGTATACCAGTAATAATTCCTTTTTGATTATATAATTTTTCTATTTCTGTAATGGATTCTATTAATACATCTTTAATAGGTGTATAACCTTTTGTGCTCCTTTTTTGAACAACATCAAAAATTTTTTTTTCAGATATATCCATAATAGTTTCTACTTCTTCTGTTTGTTCATATCCTAAAGCTGTAATTTCATTAGAAGTTTTAATTAAGTTTCTTAATATGGACTTTTCCTCTACGATTTTTATATATTTTTCAATATTGGCTGCTACTGGCACTTTGTCTGGTAGACTCGCTAAATATTCTAGCCCTCCAACCACTTCAAATTTTCCGAGTAATCCTAATTCTGCTTTTACAGTAATAATATCAATAGGTTCAGAACGACTATATAAATTAAGCATAGCTACATAAATGTTTCTATTATCTTCTCTATAAAAATCTTCTTCTTTTAGTATTTCTACAGCAGAAATAACTGCATCTCTATCAGTTAGCATACTTCCGAAGTATAGCTTGCTCTGCTTCTATATCGTGTGGTGGGATTTTCCCTACTTCCATTGCATTTTAGCCCCCTTTTGTATTTAGCAATTATCCTTTTTATTAAAAGCCGCTCTTTTTTCTATTCTGCTATTACTGCTATAGTTAATTTTGCATTAACTCCTTCATATAATTTTATATCTACTAAAAAAGTACCTAATACTTTTATAGTTTCTTCTATGCTAATTTTTTTCTTGTCTACTTCTATGTTGTACTGATTTTTTAAATTTTCTGCTATTTCTTTAGCAGTTACTCCACCAAAAATTTTTCCATTTTCTCCAGCTTTTACTTTTATCTTTAAAGTAATTGTTTTCATTTTTTCAGCTATTTTTTTAGCTTCTTCTAACTCTTTTGCTTTTCTATTTTGCAGTGCATTTTGCTTTGCCTTTAATTTATTTAAATTATCTTGTGTTGCTTCTAATGCTTTCTTTTTTGGCAAAAGGAAATTTCTAGCATATCCATCACTTGCATTAATAATTTCGTCTTTTTTTCCCACTCCTTTGATATCTTCTGTTAAGATTACTTTCATTAGCTTGCCTCCTATAAATAAATTATTTTAATTTTATTCTACAATTCCAAAATATTCATTTATACACTGTATTAATCTTGCTCTTGCTTCTGCTATTTCAACGCCTTGTATTTGCGCTCCTGCTAATGTAATGTGTCCACCGCCTCCGCATTTTTTCTAGAATTAATTGTACATTTACATCCCCAATAGAACGTCCACTAATATAAACTTTATCTCCTACTTTTCCTAATACAAAAGAAGTATTAATGTTACTAATAGTTAATAATTCGTCTGCTGCTTTAGCACAAATAGTGTTAGTATCTTTATCCTCTTTGTCATATTCAGCAATTGCAATAGAATCATTCATAACTTGTGCATTTTTCACAATTTCTGCAATAAGATTATAATTTTCTAAATTACTTTGGAACCATTTTTTTACTCTTAATATGTCTATTCCGCAATTTTCTTAAGTATGCTGCTGCCTCAAATGTTCTTACACCTGTTTTAAATGTAAAGTTTTTTGTGTCTACCATAATTCCAGCATAAAGTCCTTCTGCTTCAATTTCTGTTAATGGCACATCTGTTTCTGAGTACTGTAATATTTCTATTACTAATTCTGCTGCGGAAGATGCATACACTTCGTGAAAAGATAGGATTGGATTTTCAATAAATTCTGCACTTTTTCTATGATGATCTATTACTACAATTTTTTCTGTTTTAGTTAATAGTTCTGGCACTTCTACATAATTCTTTTTGCAGGTATCCACTACAACTAGCAAAGTTTCAGGTGTGATTTTAGCTAAAGCTTCGTTTTTATCAATAAGTGCTTCTTTATATTCTTTGTCCTTTTTTAGCTCTCCTACAAACTGGTCTATAGAAAGTCCTGCCGTATTATTTACAATATAAGCATTTTTTCCCATAGTGGTTGCTAGTTTGTAAATTCCTATTCCAGAAGCAAGTGAATCAATATCTGCATTAGCATGTCCCATAATAATTACGTCATTTGCTTCTGTAATTAATTCTTCTAATGCATGTGCTACAACTCTCGCTTTTACCCTTGTTATTTTTTCTACCTCTTGTGCTCTTCCTCCGAAAAATTCGTATTTTCCATCTTTTCTAATAACCGCTTGGTCTCCACCTCTACCTAGAGCAATTTCTAAAGTAGAAGCTGCTATTTTATACTTTTCATAATCGTTTTCACCCTCTGTAGAAATAGCAATACTTAAAGTTGTTGGAATTTTCCCCTCTACATTAATTTCTTTTACTTTATCTAAAATACTAAATTTATTTTCTTTTATTTTTTCTAAGTATTTGTTTTCTAATAAATATACAAAAGTATCTCTATCAGTTTTAACAACAAGTCCACCGTTTTCTTCTGCCCAAGCATAAATAATTTTTTCAATTTTAGCGATAGCTTGAGAAATATCTTCTTTAGGAATTCTTTGAGCAATTTCATCATAATTGTCTACCATAATAATCCCAACACAAGTTTTAGAATCATTATATTCTTTCATAATTGTTTCTTGATCTGTAATATCTACAAAATAAAGTGTCATCATATATTCTGTATTTTTTTCTCGTTTTTTAGATTTTACATATTCTCCTAATATGCGATATGTTTTATTACCTACTATCATATGTTTTTCTATAATTTCATTTTTGTTAGAAGAAATTTCTTGTTTTACTTCTTTAATAATATCATCTAAATATGTATTAATATCTATATTCATAAATTCATTGATAAACTTTGAACTTTTCCATATAATATTTCCATTTGTTTCTAATATGACTAACGGGAATGGAGAATTAATAAGAGTTCTTTTAGCGGCTGTATCTACGTCTAACACAAGTTTTTGAATGTGATTAGACAATTCACTTTTTCTCTTTCTTGCTACCCATATTGAATAATTTAAAATTCCTATATATAGAAATATAGAAGGTATAATAAATTTTACTTCATAAATACAAATAATGAATAATAAAATAGTTATTATACCTATATATATTTTAGTTCGTGATGTTAAATAATCTATACTTTTTTTGCTAGTTTCTGGCATAAAAAGCCTCCTTTTCAATTATCTATTTTATATTCAAATATTAATTTTGTCAAGTATGGGCAAACCTAAAAACCCACACATTCTGCAAATTTATTTTTTAATAACAGTAATTTGCGGGCGAACACTGTTCGCCCC
>CAWVME010000127.1:0-3635 GCA_963930325.1 Bacillota bacterium
GCAAGCACTTCTCCTGTATTATTATCAACAGCAACTACCGATGGTTCCCTTAAAACAATTCCCTTGCCCTTTACATATGCAATTACTGTTGCTGTTCCTAAATCTATTCCTATATCTTGTCCAAAGCCAAACATCAATCATCTGTCCTTTCGCTTATTACATTTGTGTTTCATTTTCGTTACAATTATATTACATAACAGTTAAAAAAGCAATCGTTTTTTCCTTATTTTTCTATAAATCTTTTTATATTTTTACTTTCCTTCACTTTCTATTGTTCTAGGATATTTACATTTTTATACCCTTTTTTTAGTAATATTTCTGCTGCTTTTTTGCTCCTTACTCCTGTACTACAATAAAGTACAAGAATGGCCTGTTTATCTTTTAATATTCTTTCTGCTTTTTGCTGTATTTCAAAGCTTTGTATCAATATAGCTCCTGGCCTATGTCCTTCATTGTATTCTTGTATACTTCTTACATCTATTAGAATTACATCATCACTCTTTTTTCTTAAATCCAAATAAGTTTTTTCATCGATTTGATTAATTTGATCCGAAATATTCCTTTTTAAAAGTTTTCCCCATAAATGTTTAAACATTCCATTCCTCCTCTTTAGGACTGTATTTTTGTAAAATGATAGAACGTCTTAAATAAAATATATCTTCATATATTCAAAAAGTACTAGCCTAATATATTATAGTATATTAAGCTAGCACTTTATTCGTGCACTTTATTTTGCTTTTTCAGCTATTTTCTCCATTTTTCCTATACTTAATAAAATATAGGTTATAATAGCAATTAATGTAACTGGTATTGTAAGTGAATTTACTGGTATTCTAAAAATAGCATAAACACTTAATACAATTAAAACTGTAATGGCAAGTTCTCCTATAAATTCTATTATTAGTTTTATTATATTATTTTTTCTATATCTAATAATAATATATATAACTATTATTCCAATTGCTATACTCATTGGAACAATATATGGTTTTATTATATCTCTTCCTCTATAGTTGCCCATTTCACCTATAATTATATCATCTCTGGTTTTTTCAAGTCCGTATTTTTCGTTAATTTTTGTTAAAATTGTATCAACTTGTTCTTCTGTAATACTTTTTGCTTTTATTAATACTGTAGTTCCAAATATCTCTACCTTTTGTATTACAGCTTTATCTTGAATTACTTCTTCTACTATATTTTTTATGTCCTGGTTCTCAAAATCATTTTCCAAGCTCATTTGCATAGTACTGGTTGGTCCATAATCTACCCCCCAATTTAATCCTTTTATAAACGTTATTCCAATGCCTATTAATAAGAATACAATAATGATAATTCCTATAATTTTTTGTTTTTGTGTTTTCATTTTGTCTTTATACCTCCTTTACATTCTAAATCAATAAATGTCCATTTTGTGAGCCAAACAAGATATGCAAAAAGAGTTACTATTCCCCAAAATGTTATCATTCCAAAACTATTTAGTAGAGCAAGTGGTTGCAAAGTAAATACAATAGCAATTACACATAAAGGTAATAGGTTCAAAATGGTATTCTTTAAGTTTTTATAGTAAATTGGTTTCAATTCTTCTACTTGTCTATTTTTAAATTCTTTTAGTAATTTTATTAAGTAACAATAAGCTATAATACTAATAAAGAAAATAGCAAAAATTCCTTCCATAGTTATAACAGTATTTGTATAGCGTATAAGTAATAATAATATACTTACAAATCCTAATTTCAAAAAGCTTGCAAGCACTCCCGCTTTTCGGTATGCAATGATAAAATAAATGCTTCCTAAAACGCCCATCCCAATAGCTATTATTTTTATTAAGTTCATAGTATTGTTTTCTTCTGCTAATACATATCTATTATCTTTTAATGTATATACAATTGGTATGTTTCCATTATCAATAACGGCTGCCACATTTCCTGTTGATTGCAGATATTCTTGTAATGTTTCTGTGTCTGTGATTCCCTCTTGCATAGGTAATGTGATTTCTCCATTTTCAATAGCGCTTCCAAAATAAGTACTCACAATTTCTTGATCATCAATTCGCATAGTTACATTTTTTGTTGTATCATTTCCTTCTTCATCTTCTGTTTTTACATATTTTTCACTAATTTCTTTTAATTTTTGTCTTCCTTCTTTGTTAAAGCTAATTCCTAAATATATTGTTGTTCCATTAGTTTCTGTGTTATATAATACTTGACTTGATTTAATATGACTATTATCTAATAAAAGTTCTTCTGTTTCTGCATCAATCATTTCAAATTTGCCAGTTGTGTTAAGTACTCCAACGATGTCATCAGTTTGACTATTTTCCGGAATTTCTATGGTGATATTTCCGTTTCCTGCATTTTGTCTAATTTTGTATTCCTGTACTCCTAGGGCTTTTAACCTTTCTTCTAGTATTTTTTTAGATTTTTTATAATTATCCGTCGTTAAAATTTCTGGTGCGTTAATTGGAACTAATTCAGTTTCTGTTTCTTGGCTCTCACTTTCATCCGTTGTTTCCGCTTCCTGATTTTCACTTTCTTCTGCTTCTACTGCAACTTCTTCCTCAGTCAAATCCACTTGTAAGTCTATTACTCTACTTCCGGTAAATTGCATTCCATAATCATATTCTGGTATTTTATTTTCATAGCGATTTGTGTCTTTTATAAAAACCCCAAATAGAGATATAAAAGATATTAGTAAAATAATTAAAATTAGTACGATTTTCTTTAGCATTTTATTTGTTTTCAATGAATTCTCCTCCTATAACAATTTTGTATCATTTATAATTAGTTCAAAGATTACATTTAAATACTTAGCAGCAAACTTGCTCATCATAGTTCTTTCCATAAAGATTTCAAAATAATCTAATACAGGACAAATTTTAGTGTCAATAGCTAAATCTAATACAATTTTATTTTCTTCTTTTATTACTTCTAAGTCTGCATCTGTAACTGCATAATTTACTCTGTCGTGTATATCAAATTTTGCCATATTAGGATTAATGACTCTAAGTCTGTGAACATCTGATTTATCTGCTAATATAAGAGCGGCAGATATATCGCTAACAGCAGTACCTGTTTTTTCATCATGGTTTCCTATTGCCATCATTATTTCGGTTCTTGCTTTCGCATCCATTCCCATATCTTTTAGTAAATTATAAGCAAGAATTGCTCCTGTATGCGCATGATCCACACGATTTACAGCATTACCAATATCATGTAAATATCCTGCTATTTTAGCAAGTTCTATTCGATTGTTATCATACCCTAAAACTTCTAATATATGCCCGTGCTCTCTTAGAAACGATATTCATATGTCGAGTTGAATGTTCAGTGTACCCTAAGACTTTTAGTTGTTGTTCAGTTGCTGAGACTAACTCTTGCACCTCTCTACTTTCTTTTACTGTATCTAAAGTAATCAATCATGTCCCTCCTCCTAATATAAATCATGTTAAGATTTTATATTAAATATGAAATTTTTTCAACACTTTTTAAAAAATTTTTAAAATAAGTATTGACATTCAAAATGAAATTTAGTATACTTACAAATGTCATAAGAAATGGGCGCATAGCTCAGCTGGTAGAGCATCTGCCTTACAAGCAGGGGGTCATAGGTTCGAGCCCTATTGCGCCCACCATTTT
>CAWVME010000128.1:0-2513 GCA_963930325.1 Bacillota bacterium
TTATAATTTGTTAGAAAAAGTTTTAGTTGCTAACCGTGGAGAAATTGCTGTAAGAATTATTAGAGCTTGTAAAGAATTAAATATAAAAACAGTGGCTGTTTACTCAGAAGCAGATAAAGAGGCACTTCATACAAGATTGGCTGATGAAGCGGTTTGTGTTGGACCTGCGCCATCAGCAAAAAGTTATCTAAATATAAAAAATATATTAGAGGCGGCATGTTTAACTAATGCCGATAGTATCCACCCAGGATTTGGCTTCCTTTCAGAAAATTCAACATTTGCCAAAATGTGTGAAGAAAGCCATATCAAATTTATAGGTCCATCGTACAAAGTAATTCATCTTATGGGAAATAAATCTCACGCTAAAGAACTTATGAAATCTGCTGGAGTTCCAATTATTCCAGGCTCTGATGGAGCAGTGCAATCTTTGGAAGAAGCATACAAAATAGCAGGAAACATTGGTTATCCTGTTATGTTAAAAGCTTCTGCTGGTGGTGGTGGAAAGGGAATTAGAATGGTTTCTTCTAAAGAAGAATTAAAGTCTGCATATGATATTGTAAAGCAAGAAGCAAAAACATCTTTTAATGATGAAGAAATTTACATAGAGAAAAAAATTATAGATCCACACCACATAGAAATGCAAATTCTGGCAGATAATTACGGAAATTGTATTTACCTTGGAGAGAGAGATTGTTCTATTCAAAGAAGAAATCAAAAAATCTTGGAAGAAAGTCCATCTTCAATTCTAGATAAATCTTTGCGAAAAAAAATGGGAGAGGCCGCTTTAAAAGCGGTAAAAGCCTCTAATTATACAAATGCTGGGACAATCGAGTTTTTGGTAGATGATAAAAAGAACTTTTATTTCATGGAAATGAATACAAGAATTCAAGTAGAGCACCCTGTTACAGAAATGGTAACTGGTATAGATATTGTAAAAGAACAGCTTCGAATTGCTTCAGGTGAAAAACTATCTATTTCTCAGAAAGAAATTTCTATTCAAGGGCACAGTATAGAGTGTAGAATTAATGCAGAAAATCCAGAAAAAGGTTTTAGACCATGCCCTGGAACAATTATTGGATTAAATTTGCCTGGTGGAAATGGTGTTCGTATTGATACAGCAGTTTACTCTGGTTATACAATTCCACCTGTTTACGATTCTATGATTGCTAAACTAATTGTTCATGGGCAAAATAGAAAAGAAGCAATTGCAAAAATGCAAAGGGCATTAGAAGAAACCGTTATAGATGGTATTGATACAAATATTGATTTCCTGTTAAAAATTATAGAAAATCCTCATTTTAAAGAAGGAAGCTTTGACACTTCGTTTATTAACAAGGAATTTCATATTTAAATATAGAGGTAAAAATATATGGTTATTGATAAAATTAGAAAAAGAGAAAACTCACAGGAAGAAATTAGCAAAAAGAAAGCAGATATCCCTATTGGGAAATGGGTGAAATGTGATAAATGTAAGGAAATATTATATAAAGAAATTGTTCATGATAATTATAGTATTTGTCCCAATTGTGGAAACTATTTTCGATTGTCAAGTCGTAGAAGATTGATCCAAATTATAGATGAAAATACATATGAAGAGTTTGATTTAAATCTTTCTAATACTAATCCTTTAAATATTGCTGATTATCCAAAAAAACTACAAAGTTTAAAAGAAAAAACTGGTTTGGATGAAGCAGTAAGGTGTGGCATTGGAAAAATTTATGGTGAAAAAGTAGTATGCTGTATTATGGATGGAAATTTTTTAATGGGTAGTATGGGAAGTGTTGTTGGTGAAAAAATAACTTACTCAATTGAGAAAGCTATTGAACTTCATCTGCCACTTATTATATTCAGTGTTTCTGGTGGAGCTAGAATGCAGGAAGGAATACTTTCTTTAATGCAAATGGCAAAAACAGCAAGTGCTATTGCTAAATTAGATAAAGAAGGGCTCCTTTATATTTCTGTTTTAACTGATCCGACTTACGGTGGAGTTACAGCTAGTTTTGCAATGCTAGGGGATATTATTTTGGCTGAGCCAAAGGCAATGATTGGATTTGCCGGGCCAAGAGTTATTCGTCAAACTATTGGTCAAGAACTTCCAGAAGGATTTCAGACTTCGGAATTCTTATTAGAACATGGTTTTATTGATAAGATTGTAGAGCGAAAAGAAATGAAAGACACATTACACAAACTATTGCTTATGCATAAATAAATGCGTGTAGAATACATTTGAGGAGGAGTTTTTTTGAATAATTCAAATAAGAAAAAAAATGTATTATCTGCTTGGGATAGAGTTCTTCTAGCAAGAGATCCAGATAGACCTACATCTTTAGACTACATTTCTCTTATTTTCGATGAGTTTATAGAACTTCATGGAGATAGATTATCTAAAGATGATGCTTCTATTGTTTGTGGTATTGCTACTTGTAATAATAAACATTTTACAATAATTGCTGAACAAAAAGGAAGAAATACTAAAGAAAACATAGAGAGGAATTTTGGCATGCCTAACCCAG
>CAWVME010000129.1:0-7572 GCA_963930325.1 Bacillota bacterium
TGCTCGATCTGTACAAATAAAAATAGCTTCTTTTTCTATATTTTGCATAATATATTCCGCTGCTTGCTTAGCTGAAGAATAATTTTGCTTATATTCTTGAGTAATGTTAAATACTCCCCACACACAATTTTGTATCAGAAATAGGATTACAACTATTTCCATAAAAGTATATTTCCTATTTTTAGTTTTGCTTTGTGTTTCTTCTCTTTGTATCCAAACAAATAATAATATTATAAATAAAATTGCATTCGCTCTTTGTGCAGAAATTCCATAAATTTGAAGATATACATATAATTGGAATAAAATTGAGACTAAAATTATGATAGCATTTTGTGGGTATTTTTTTACCTCATATGCCAAAACAAATATCCCCAAGAATAAAATATATATGGAAATTACAATTGAGGTTATTTTTTGTGGCTCACTTCCGAATATATTATACTGTAAATTTTTAAATACAATTAAAATATTTTTTAGCTTTTCTATACTAAATTTTGAATTTCCCTTTACTTCAATATTAGTACTCATTCCTAGTAAAATGATTGCTACTATTACTGCAATTCCTAGTATAGAAATAATTAAGCTAATAATTAATTGTTTTTTTTGGAATGAACTTTTTTCTTTCCAGTATATGAATAATTCTTGTACATAGAAAAATAAATACAACATACCTACTAAGCCCAACATAATTCCATGGCTGTTAGCAAGTAATAGAATAGATAAAGCATATTGTATTGGCTTTTCTTTTCTCTTTGGATAATATATGGCAATCAGTACAATTGCCAAAGGAATTAAACAATAGCTTCTTGCAATTACAGGATATAGATAGCTCATAGGATAACTTGCTAAAATTAGAATTTTTGTAAATAAGCTAAATGGTGCTTTTTTTAATATTAGCCATGCAGCAATTGTAACAATTCCCAGACTAATTAAATTTTCTGTTATGTAAGGAAATCCTAATTTCGCAAATGGTACTAAAATCATGTACCATAAAAATGAATGTCCTTCATATTTCATTTGCTTAATTATATCTACTATATTTAAGTCTCTGGCAATTAACCACGCCTGTGATTCATCTCTCCATTTCTCATGGAATAATATAGTAGTAAAAGTAATAATTATATAAATAATTAAAATAATTGCTAGTTTATATTTTTTTATTACTTTGAACATTTTTCTCTCCTATCCTTTTTTTGTGTGATAGAGCATATACTATTAGTATCATAGTTGGAATATATAATATTCCAGTTTTATAGCTCTCACTGTGTGCACCAAAATTATATAAAGTGCAAAATTCATAAGCAAAAGATAAATATAAAATAATTTTTATACTTTTCCCTTTTAACCACATTATGCAAGGATATAGCCACATAAGATACCAAGGGCATAAATTTGTAATAACCGTAAATAAAAACAGAAGCAGTGTTGTGTGGTACTTCTTTACGGTTTGTGACCAAATTACTTTCTTTTTAAATAATAATTTCGCAATAGTAATAATATAAACACATACAAAAAGTATGAATAATAGCTGTTTCACAATATTGAACATTTGTATTGTAAAAACTGTAGGAAATTTTTGAACTAGCATAAATAGTAAAAAAATAATAGATTCTCGTAATTTTGATTGTTGTAAAAACATTGCTAAAAAAATTTGAACATCTTGTACATAAAATGCATAAACTCCTAAAACAATGGCTAGAAAAATTAGTCCCCACAAAATGCAAAATCCAATTCTTTTTCCTATTGTCTTTTCTCTAAAATAATAAATAAGTATAAATGGCAATAGCAAAATGGAAACATATTTAATAGTTGTGGCTAATCCTAAAGCTAAAATGGTTCCAAATATATTTTTCTTGTTCAAGAGGAAGTAAAGCGCTAGTACCATAAAAAATACTAAGTATAAGTCATTATGTACATTAGTTATTCCTTCAAATAAAATAAATGGATTTAGTCCATACATAAGCGGAAACAAGTTATTTTTCGTAATTTTGTAGATAAGAAATGTTGTTCCTAAATGAACCAGTACTGCTGCCAATTTATATACATATAGCCCAAGAGTAGCATTTCCGAAAGAAAAGCTTGATAATGTTCTACAAATAAATGCCCATAATGGTCCATATACTACTGTTTGTTCTTCCCATACTCCTGTACGATTTAGTAATTCATCTTCTGGGTTTACTTCCTTTATATCTTTTACAGAAGTATAATACGGGTTTTCAGAATAGTGTGTTTCTAACCATCCCGTCCCCATATAATAAAAAATATCTGATGTAGTAAATGGAAGTGTTATAGCAAATAAAATTGAAACAATTCCTATAAGCACGAACATCTTCTTTTTTTCTTTAAATAGTGTTTTATGCTTTTTTAGCAAAACAGTGTATATTAAAAATAAAGAAATCAAAATAATTCCGAAAACAAATCATATTGACAATAGCGTCTTTAGAATTTAGTGGCGTTTTCAAAAAAAATGTAAACCATTCGTTAAATTGCATAACAGATTTGTTTTTTATTAAATATATTATTGATGGAATGACTAGACAAATGCTTATTACAACATATAAACATTTTGGGCTTTTAATTTTTTCTTTCATAAGAGACTCCTACTCTTTTTTCTAAAATATTAACAATTTTCAATATTTAAATTTGTGTTAATTCGTTTTGCGGAGGAACACTGTTCGCCCATACATTTATTCTACATTATTTGAATTCGTGCTAATGCGCCTTGCGGGCGAACAATGTTCGCCCCTACAGGTTTTCTACATTATTTAAATTTGTGCTAAAAATATATTGGGTCATATATGACAACATATCGAATTTACATTCTACAATTTTAACTTGTAATTGGTTCTAAGTAGTTTACTTTTTTGTTATGTTTCTGTGCATATTCAATTTCAGATTTTGTACTTTCCCCAATGTATCCACCAACATTAATTACAAATATTTCATCTGACATATCAATTTTTCTTTTATGCATATCGTCTAACATTTCTTTTGTTTTTGTTAGTGTTCCTTCATCCATATTTTCCCACACTTCCGCATCTCCGGCATGTCCAAATAAACCTACTGATATTACAATATTGCCTTTTAGAGTTAAATCCTTTTGTACCTTCATAAATTCCTCTTTAAATCTAGTAGAGCCACAAAGTGTTATTATTTTATAATTTTGAATCATATTTTTTTCCTCCATAATCTATATTCGGCAAATATATCTTATTTATTTGTCAGCAGTTTTTCGATTTCTTATCCTCATTAAATAAGTCTTTCCCAAAAATCATAAATTGTATTAGCCAATTCTTTTGGGTTATCAATATTTACTTCATGTCCTGCATTTTCTATAATCTTAAATTTACTATCTTGTATAGCTTTATTTAATTGTTTTGCACTTTTCATATTTATATTATTCTTTTCCTTTTCTCCACATATAATTAAAGTATTACATTTTATATTATATGCTTTTTGCGGAATAGACAAGTTGTTCATTGAATCTAATAATCTAATTATGTCTTCTTTAGGGCAGCCTATTTTCTCAAATATTTTCTTAGGTATAAATTTGTAAATAATATTCTGTATAGTAAATATGGTTTTTGGTATCTCGTAAGGTGTTCCTATGAGTATTAATGAATTAACTTTTTCTGGAAATTGTGTTATATAGTCAATAGCAAGTATTCCACCAAGTGAAAGCCCTACTAAATTTATTTTTTCATTAAAATTATTGCAATAATCAGCAAATGCTTTATACATGTTTTCATAATCCATTTGATAATTTTTTGCAAGAGAAAATAGATTGGGTGTTTCAGCATTTATTTCTTTATTATTTAATTGGTTTTTCACTTCTTTCCAGCTTGTTTCATTTTGTCCAAGTCCGTGAACTAAAATATTTATAATCATTCGCCCTCCTTAAAACTTGCAAATTTATAACTAGATATTATATCTAAATCCAATTTCCGGATATTCTTTTTCGCCTATTGTAATTACTTTTTCTTTAATAATTTCACCACCCATTTTAGTATAAAATTTTTTAGATGGTTCATTGTCTTTCAAGCACCACAATACATTTTGGTTTTACCTTTATTTTTAAATTCATTAATAACAAATTGAAATAACTTTCTTCCTATTCCATTATATTTTAAATTGGGTTTAACATATATTGCTAATAGTTCACAATCTATACCCAATATATCTGGTGTAAATTTATTATTATCAATATATCTACAAAATCCAACTATCTCATCATTTAATTCTGCAACTATAAAACCATTTTCTTTATAATCATTTTTTCTTTTTTGTATTCTTTCATCTCTATTCATGGAATTTAAAAAATTATCATCAACTATTCCTTTATATGCTGTTTTCCAACCTTCTATTTGTATGTCAACAACACTTGGAATATCGTTTTCTTCGATATTTCTAATTATAATATTATCCATACTCTCACCTACTGATTATTTTGTAAATATCATATTGTAAAAATGATTGACTCATAGTAAATTTATTTGCCACACTTTTATTCATATTGCTTACATAATCTTCATCAATTTCTCCATTTCCGTTAGGGACAAATTGTTTGGTAGCAGAAAAATACGTTCCGTAATCGCTTACCCAACTTCTATTTGAAAAAATAGCAATTCCTGGATTGTCACTCAAAATGTCTTGTCCTATTATTAATCTAGAATCATACTCTATTCCAAATAAATTAAGTAAAGTAGGTAAAACATCAATCTGGCTTCCAACTTTATCAACTTCAATTGCCTCTTTCATTTCACTGTTCCAAAGAATAAAATTACTTCTATTAACTTCAACTATTGAATCTCTTGTATATGTACTAACTTGATTAATATTATCTATTGATATAGTATAAGGATAATGGTCACCAACTAGAGCAATTACTGTATCTTCTAAAATTCCTTTCTCTTCTAATTTATTAATAAGTAGCTCCACTGCTCTATCTAATTCCATTTGAGAAGCTAAATATGCCTTAACATCTGTACTATACGGTAAATCTTGTACATATTCTTTATATCTAGTGGCAGTAGAATTTCCAGAGCCAAAATTATATGGTGCATGTCCACTTACGGTGATATAATACGTAACGAATTTATCCTCTGATGTATAAAAGTCTGTAGTAACATTTATCATGTCCACATCACGAGGAAGCCATTTGCCATTCATTAATTTCTCTAATCCGTTTCCAATTCCCATATACGAGTCAAAACCTAATGTTTTCATGGTTTCTTGTCTTGAATAATAAGTATATGTCCAATCATGGTACGCTTGTGCTGTATATCCATACTTTCTAAAACTGTTTCCTAGTGCATATACTATTTCTGGTTTATTTTTCTTCCATAAACTTAAAATATTTTGAGTTGGAATTAATCCTGTTGTAGCTTGAAATTCGCCTCCTGTTGTGCTTAAAAATACTGGTGAATAGAAATTATTAAAAACAAATCCTGAATTTGCAATCTTATACAATGTTGGAGTTAACGTCGGGTCAACAGCAATACTATTAAATCCTTCTGCTAAAATAAAAATTAAATTCTTATCTTTAAAATAGCCTGTATAATTATTTTTGTTTGTAGGCTGAACAGAAGCTATATATTGATACACATTTTTTAAACCTTCATCTGTTGTTTGATTAATCAATGTATCAAGCTCCAATTCAAGCTCATTGTAAGTTGGCACAATAACCTCTGGTTCATCTGTTTCGTCTGGCTTAGGTTCTTCTTCTGCTTCATTATTATTAACCTCTAAAACTGCTTTTTCTTCAAATCCACAAATAGTCCTATATAAATCAATTATCGTTGAATTAATTAATCCAAATTTCTCAATATTTTTTTCTTGTGCATTTGTATTGAAAAATAAGTTATATGCTGAGTAAACTCCATCTCTGTCTAGCTGAATTATACCAAAAAGAATCATCAACATTATGATAATACCTACTAGCCATAGTGCAATTTGTTTTCCATTATATCTATCAAATTTTATTTTTTTATGCATACAAATTATTAATATTAGTGGTATAGCCAATAAGACTAAGACCACTAAATTTTGTATAATAGCATCTTTTATAATTGCAGTAAAATCTAGTGCATTTCCAGCTAACCCAAGCGTCATAAAAGAAAATGGCACACTAAACAAATTATAAAAAACTGTTTGTGCCATGAAATATAACATTAATATTATGGTACTAATAATTAGAATTGCTTTTGAAACTTTTTCTTTAAATAAATTGCATAATAAATTTAGTAACATAATAATTTGCACAGTAAAAAGCAGTGTTAAAGCTATATCAGCAATTTCTACTGATTTTATAACCGCGATTTTAAATGTCATTTCTAAGTATATAATTAAAAAAGTTATTGCATAAATAACCTTCATTTTTGTCCTCACCCTATATAATTTATATCATAAAATGTCATAAAAGTATAGTTTTTTCAATTTTTTGTCTAAAATCAGTATTTTTTGTTTTTCCCTACTGTGGCATAAGTGTCGTTCTTCCTCTGCCAAGTCTGCTTTTGAATACTAAAATTTAAAATCTTAGTTTTGCTTTTATTGTTATTTTATATATTTTATTGATTAAACCATAGATTTTTATTTTCGTTTTGTGGCTATAATATATAACCTCCTTAAAACTAATCAACATTATATCATATTTGCAAAAAAACATCATATTTTTA
The DNA here is from genome assembly GCA_963930325.1 of Bacillota bacterium. GTDB lineage: Bacteria > Bacillota > Clostridia > TANB77 > CAG-508 > CALXJM01. Next base: position 6,675 of record CAWVME010000129.1, read on the forward strand.
ATATGATGTTTTAATATCTATCTATTTTTCAATCAAAATGCAAATACATTAGAGCTTTTCAAATACTAATTTAGTTTTCTTTACAACTTGGAATTTATCCTTAGAAAATCCCATATTGAACCTCCTTGTATAATAAAAATAGCCTGTATCTTTTATACAAGCTATTTGCCTAAATTAAATTACATATTTAATTGAACCCCTTTGTCATCACTTACATTTTGTAATACTTCATTCCAAAGTTCTTCTCCTATCTCAATCTTAATAAGCTCTTGAGTGTCTGAGCTCATACGTTGTGGATAGATAACTATTTGTTCTCCTACTTCTGCAATTAGTTTGCTTTCTTCTTCTTGAAGTTTTACCATGTCTTCTAATGAGTGCCCTTCGGAAATGTCCATTTCATAAGGAAGTGCATCAGGGAAGCCGTATTTAGCATCTCCAAGTAGTCCTTCATCCATAGCAACTAGTTCAGGTTCATATATAAAATTGATGCATTGTCCATCTTCAAAAACAACTGCCGTTAAGTCTCCTTCTTTCGTTTCATAAATTTTTGATACTATCATAATACTTTTATCTCCTTTTCATTATATTGTATTTACTATCATTACAAGCAGTTAACTTTAATGTGTTTCGATTATAACATACAAAAAAATGAATTGCAACTAATACAAATTACTAGCTATCTTTTATTTTTTCATCACCGTATCTATAAAATAATTTTTTATTGTTTTTTGTATTTATCAAATCCTTACTTTGTAAAAGTTGCTATTTCCCTTATCCTTCTCAATTTTCTTTCTGTACCTATCCTCCTCTGAACTCTTCCTATTTAACTGTCAAAATTTGCGTACCCTGACACTACTCCTTAAAGCACCTGATATAACTACCTTTAGAGTCTATTTCA
>CAWVME010000130.1:0-11864 GCA_963930325.1 Bacillota bacterium
AAATTCCTGCAATTATTCTGGCTTGTTATTTATTGTTATTACCGGCAAATCCAACATTTAATCGAATAGAAATGCAAAATAAGGCAAAAAGGCATCATCATTTTTATAAAATATAATGCTTCTTCTAAAATAGAATATCCAAAATTCCCTGGAACAAGAGATTTAAAATTAAGAGCATTCATATGATGAAATACAAAGTAAATAATAATAATTACAATATATGGTACAAACCACCATTTTTTCTTTCCCTTATCCATAAAAAAGTAAATTATAAATAAAATTCCAATTACTATTGTTCTGATAAGAGTAGATATAGAATTATAAAATATTTTTAAATCAAAAATCGGCTGTATAACTATAAATACAAATAAAATTATCTCTATTACTTTTTTTAGTTTCTGCTTATTCATTTTAGCTCCTTTAAATATTGCAAACAAAAGCAACTTTGCCATAGAATGCTTTTGTTCGCCTATAAACTCGTCTTATTATATAATCTTTTCTTTTGCTTTCTCTATTTATGGTAGGAATTTTATTTTTTGTTTTTTCTTCTTCTTTCTTGCCCATAAAATAATTAAATAAGCACTATATCCCGCTATAGTTATTCCAGAAATCCAAATGCAAATTTTATGTAGGACAGTAGCATGATATTCTACTGTAACTTCTCCAGAAATTGGTTCTGTTACAACAAGTTCTACAAGCCCTTTATCAGATTCTACCAATTCTAATTCTTTTATATTTCCATTTTCATCTTTATACTGTGCTTGATACCCTTTATAAAATAGATATGCCAATTCTAAATTTGCATTTTCTGCTTTAATAAAAAATGTTAAAACTCCACCTTCTTTTTCTTCGTTTTCTATTAAAGCTTCACCGCTTAGAACTAGAATTTTATTGTCTCTGTTAGTAATATAATTAATAGAATCAATTGCTTTTTGAGGCCAATACTCTAAAAATGAAGAATATCTACTTACATAATTTGTTGTATCAATAATTTCCTTTTCTTGGTAGTGATTATCATCTATGTTTTTCCATTCTATTGTTTGGAAAAAACTTATACTATACAAACAAAAAAGTATTAAAACTGTAGTTTCTACTAATTTTAGATTAGCTTTCTTTTGTTTTTCTAACCACACCGGAATCATTATGGCAAAATTTATTCCACTAATAATAGAGAAGCAAAACACCACTATTTCTAACATACGCCATGGGAATTGAATCATTAAAAAAACTTCTGGCATGTAGTACCACGGAAATATAAAAGTAGACATAAAACATGATACAATTCCTGCAATAAGGAAAAATTTATAATCTTTCTTTTTATCTTTATCTAATCTCTTTATAGCAAGTGGAGTTAAGAAAGATCCTATAAGTAGTGGTATTCCTATACAAAAATACATTGTTTCATCTAAAAAAGGTACATTTTTCATAAGTAATTGCAAAGGATTTATTCCTCTATCTCTTACTAGTTCTCTACTATACATTTTACCATAACGAAATACTTCATAATCTGCTGAAGATTTTTGTTCTAGTAATGGGACCTCAAAGAATATAACACTAAGAATAATAATAATTGCTGAAGCGCAAAGTACTTTAAGGATTTTAGGATTTTTTAGTTTTTTAATATTTATACCCACATAAATAACTCCTAGTATGCATACAATCATAGTACTAATATTGTGAGATAAAATAAGTCCAATTGCTCCTAAAATAAACAAATAAGATTTTTCTGTTTTTTCTTTAAAAACAAGATAGACTCCTCGAAAAACCATTGGAATAAATATAAAGCTCACCATTTCTCCTACAGCTAATCTTGTATATACATTTAATAAACGGTAGGGAGCTATCATATAGAGCAAACTTGAGAAAATAGCAGCTACCTTACTTTTTGATATTTCTAATACAAATTGGTACATGGTAATACCAGATAAAAAGAAGGTGCAAAATATAAATAATTTCATAGCTAAAATAGCATTTCCTGTAAGTATAGCAAAAATAGTATTAATTGCTGTGTTAATTGGTGGATAAAACAAATTCCATCCAAATCCTAATTCATTAGAAAAGCGGGCAACAACAAATGGGCTCTCCCCTTTTTCCAGTTGTTCTATTGTTCCAATAGCTCTTGATATATGAAAATCACCATCATGACTTGCTTGAATTCCTTCTTGCATAAGTGGTACACACATAATAATAGCTACAATTAAAATAGTTATGTAACTCCATAAATTATTTTTATTTACTTTTTTCATACATTTTCCTGCTTTCTCTTTTCAATGCTATAATATTTTTATACAAGTTCTTCTAAAAACATTTTATTTAACATTTGTGGATTTGCCTTGCCTTTTGTTTCTTTCATTGCTTGACCTACTAAAAAGCCTAAAGCTCTGTCTTTTCCTGCCTTATAATCTGCTATAGATTGAGGATTTGCTTCTAATACTTTTTTAACTACTTCTTTAATGGCTCCTTCATCTGATATTTGTATCCAACCCTTTTCCTGAATAATTTCATTTGGTGCTTGTTGGTTTTCAAACATTTCTGCTAATACTTTTTTAGCAATTGCTGTACTTATTGTTCCTTTGTCAATTAAAGTAATAAGTTCTCCTAATTGCTCTGCTTTGAAAGGAATTTCATTTTCTTCCATTTCTCTTTCATTTAATATTCCCATAACATCTGACATAATCCAATTGCTAACAGCTTTTGCATTTTTGCAAACTTTTTCTGCTTCTTCAAAAAAGTCAGAAAGATATTTAGAAGAGGTAAGAATGTTAGCATCATATTCAGGAAGTCCAAAGTCTTTTATATATCTTTCTTTTCTGCTTTCAGGCATTTCTGGTAATGTATTTCGAACTTTTTCTATATATTCATCTGATAACTCCATTAAGGCCAAGTCAGGTTCTGGAAAATATCTATAATCTTGAGCATCCTCTTTGTCTCTCATTGAAAAAGTTTTTCCAGACACATCATCCCAACGTAATGTTTCTTGTTCTATTTTTCCACCATTTTCTAATATTTCAGTTTGTCTTTCTACCTCATATTCAATTGCTCTTACAATAGAACGAAAAGAATTCATATTCTTCATTTCTGTTCTGGTTCCATATTTTGTTTCTCCTTTTTTTCTAATAGAAACATTTACATCTGCTCTTAAAGAGCCTTCCTGCATTTTGCAATCTGATACTTCGATATATTCTAATATAGATTTTATTTTTCTTAAATAATTTTCTGCCTCTTCTGCTGAACGCATATCTGGTTCAGACACGATTTCAATTAATGGAACTCCTGCTCTATTTAGGTCTACTAAGCTTCCTCCTCCAAATTCATCATGGTTTAATTTTCCAGCATCTTCTTCTATATGAATTCTCGTAATTCCTATAGTTTTAATTCCATTTTCTGTTTCTATCTCTATTTTTCCTTTCTTACAAAGTGGCATATCAAACTGAGATATTTGGTATGATTTGGGTAAGTCTGGATAAAAATAGTTTTTCCTATCATTTTTACTTTTTCTTGCGATTTCACAGTTCATAGCAAGTCCTGCTTTAATAGCATATTCTACAACTTTCTCATTTAAAACTGGTAGAGCACCAGGTAGCGCCATGCAAACAGGGCAGCAATGAGTATTGGGTTCTCCTCCAAATTCAGTTGGACAAGAACAAAATATTTTTGTTTTAGTAGAAAGTTCTGCATGAACTTCTAATCCTATAACAACTTCATAATCTGACATGAATTTTCCTCCCTTTTAGTTTTTAAACTGTGGTTTGTAGTTTTGTCTAAATTTCACTTCTTGCTCTAAAGCATAACCTGCTTTTAAAATAGTAGCTTCATTAAATGCCTTTCCTATCAATTGTGCACCTATTGGCAATCCGCTTGTATCTATTCCACATGGAACAGACATAGCTGGTAATCCTGCAATATTAATAGATACTGTGCATAAATCAGCCAAATACATTTCTAGTGGATTATTTGATTTTTCTCCTATACCAAATGCAGTTGTTGGTGCTGTTGGTGTAAGTAATATATCATATTTTTCAAATAATTTTTCGAACTGTTTTTTTACTAGAGTTCTTACTTTTTGAGCCTTTTTATAGTATGCATCATAATACCCAGAACTTAGTACATAAGTTCCTAGAATAATTCTTCTCTTTACTTCTTCTCCAAATCCTTCGCTTCGTGAGTTCTTATAAAGTTCTTTTAGATTTGTAAAGTTTTCGCTTCTATATCCGTAGCGTATTCCGTCAAATCTTCCTAAATTAGAACTTGCTTCTGCACAAGCAATAATGTAATAAGTTGCTAGGGAATATTCTGCTATACTTAGCTCGCACTCTTCTACCGTGGCTCCCATTTTCTCATATTTTTTAGCCACGTTTATAATAGCTTGTTTTACTTCTTCATTAATTCCTTCCCCTATATATTCTTTTGGAATCCCAATTTTCATTCCTTTTATATTTTTATCTAGGATTTTAATATAATCTATCTTTTCTCTTTTAGCTGATGTAGAATCTTTCTCATCATGTCCTGCAATAATATTTAAAAGCATTGCACAGTCAGTTACATCTTTTGTAATAGGTCCAATTTGATCTAAGGAAGATGCAAATGCTACTAATCCATATCTTGACACTAATCCATAAGTTGGTTTTAATCCAACTACTCCACAAAAAGAGGCTGGTTGACGGATAGAACCTCCTGTGTCTGACCCTAAAGCCCATGGTACCATATCGGCAGCTACAGCAGCTGCACTTCCTCCGCTAGAGCCTCCTGGTACTTTGCTTAAGTTCCATGGGTTTTTTGTTTTCTTAAAATAAGAATATTCTGTTGAACCTCCCATAGCAAACTCATCCATATTTAGTTTTCCAAAAACTTGTATTCCTTCTTCTTCTAGTTTTTCTACAACAGTTGCATTATAAGGAGAAATAAAATTTTCAAGCATTCTTGATGCACATGTTGTTTTTATATTTTTAGTACAAATATTGTCTTTAATTCCAATAGGAATACCTGTAAAATCTCCTTCACTTTTTTCTGGCTTTGTAATAAAAGCCTCTACTTTTGGTTCTTTTTCTTCAATTCGTTTCAAATACGACTCTGTAATATCCAATTTTGTTATTTCTTTTCTTTGTAATTTTTCTTGTAATTCATGTACTGTTAATTCATATAGTTCCACTATATTCATCCTCTCTTTCAATTAATTACCTTTGGAATCTGGAACATCCCGTTTTTTACTTCTTTAGCATTTTGAAGCAATCCTTGTCTATTATCAAATTCTCTTATTTCGTCTTTTCGAAATACATTTTTTTCTTCTATTCCTGTAACAGACTCATCAATATCTTCAGTTGGTGCTTGATTAACTATATTGGCAAAATTTAATATTTCTTGTAAATTGATTATATATTTTTCTATTTCGTTTTCTTTCAATGTGAGATCTGCAAGATTGGCAATATGCATAATTTCTTCTTTACTAACTTTCATCTAATTTCTCCTTTCTTCTACTACGTAATTATATCCTGATTTTTCTTCAAAAACAAGACATAAACACAAAAAAAGCCTCTTTTTAGAGACTTTCTTTATTTTCATTTCTATATTGCTTCTTTGTTTTCCGTTTCTTCTGCTGTTTGTTCTCCATTATCCTCATTTATAACTTCTAAACTAATAACGGATACTTCATAAGCCGTTCTTTGCTCCACTCTACCGTCTTCATATTTTTTCTCATATCCTCTTGATTGTACTCTTCCCACAATTTTTACACAAGTACCAACTTCTATATTTTGGCAAAATCTTGCGTTTCTTCCCCATGCTATACATGGTATGTAGTCTGATTTGTTATAAGTTCTATTTACTGCTAGTAATATGTCTGCAATTTCTCTTCCAAATGGTGTTTGCCTATAAATTGGTTTTTTGCATATATAACCATTTAAAACAACCTCATTAGAATTTTGCTCTTTTTTTGTTTCTCCTTCTTGTTCTTCTAACTCTTCTGCTATTTTTATGTCTTTTGCAAATACAGTAAGAATTAGTTTGCTTTTTTCATTTTCATAACCATTGTAAGATCTAAATTGTCCTTCAATAACTACTTTAGTTCCTATTTCTAAGTTAGTTGATGTGATTAGTCTTTCTGAAATAGTAATTGGAATTAAGTCTGATATTTCACTTAGTCTAGGCACTTCTAAATTAAAAGTGTAAAACCTTTCTCCGTAAATCTCATGACTTACTTTTTTCTCACTTGCTACCTTTCCTATTAATATCAAGTGATTATTTTCTAAATAATTTGTAATCAATGTATTTTCCTCCCTTTATTTGTCTAGTGTATTTTATTCTTTAATTTTACGCTTTAGAATATTTTCTCATAATTGCCATTATTATTATACTACCTTTTTCGTAATTTGTCTACATAAAATGTTAATTTTTTCAAAAAATGTTACATTTTATTCCATATAATAAGCAAATACTAGCAATTCCCATGGAAATATATTCATTTTTTAATTCATTTACAACGCTAATTTCTTGCAGTTCTACCTTCTGTTTAAAAATATTTTCAAACTCTCTCTGTACACAAATAAGTATTCTTTCTTCTCCTACACTAGAAGCTGTAATTGTGGATTTTGAATTAAAACCATAGCTAATAACTATAGTCTCTATATTTTTTACTAAATCTAAGATTCCTTCTAAATCAGCATTAATAATTACATACTGTGCTTCTTCGAGTAATTTTATTAATTTTCTCTTATGTTCAAATACATTTGTAACTGCTCCTATAAAAATAGTGTTAAATTTTACATTTCTTATATTTTCAATGCTGTTTTCATTAATTAAAATTATTTCTGCTTTTACTTCTCCTTCATCTAATTTTTCCTTTAATCTACTTGTAAATTCAATTTCTTTCTTTTTCTCTGTAATAACACCTATAAAAGGCATAATACACCCCCACTTTTATAAGTATTATACCTATTTCAGAAATAAATATACTTATTAATTTTTATGTTGCATTCCAGTGTTATCAATCGTATAGTTTTGTTCATAAATTAATTCTGAAACAGGAACAATTGCATATCCTTTTTCTTTTATATTTTGAATAATCATTTCCAAACTTAAAGCAGTGTTTTCTGTTCCATTATGCATTAATATGATACTCCCGACTAGTTAATTTGTTTTTAATTCTTTCCCACATTTGCTCACCTGTTAGTGAATTATAATCTAATGTATCAATAGACCATTGAATTGTTTTGTGATTTGCTTCTTCTGCTGCTTCTATCACTGTATCATTATACTCCCCATATGGTCCCCTATATAAGGTAGTCTCTTTGCCTGTTATTTTCTTTATTTTTTCACTACACTTTATTATCTGTTCAATATTTTTTTCCTTACTTATTTGATTTACATGTGGATGTGTATCAGAATGATTACCAATTTCGTGTCCCGCTTCTGCTATTTTCTTTACTTGTTCCCCGATATTTGTCAACCCATTCTCCTACCATAAAAAAAGTAATTTTCACATTTTGCTTATTTAAAGTTTCCAAAATCATATCAATATCATCTGCATTCCATGCACAATTTATTGTCAATGCTACTTTCTTTTCTTCTGTTTTCACACTATAAATTGGTAACTTTTTCTGTGCTTGTGCTGCTGTTTCTATAGAATTATTTAAACCAGTCGGTACCACATTCCCTATTGCAAATAACATAATAATAATTCCTAGAGTAATCATATAAGACACAATTTTATCTTTTTTTAAAACAAATAGCATAAAAAAACCTCCTAAAACATGTTATGCATGTTCTAGGAAGGTTATTACTTTTATTGTTTTAACCTTCATGCTACAACAAATCACTTTTAATCATATATTTCTACCGCTTTTATGATTAATCTTTTTAAACCACTAATAGTACAAGTAATTAAGGTAATTTCTCTTTCTCCTTCGGTGTCTTGGCTTAAACACTCCACTTCATCAGGCTTCACAATTTGTATGTCATAAACTTGATAATAGCATTTATCATCATAAATGTCTGTTACAATAATTTTGTCTCCTATTTCTAGTTTTTTCAACCCACTAAATGTTCTTCTATTATGACCAGCTATACAAAAATTTCCTATTTGGTTAATTTCTGGTCCACACAACTTTGCAGCCGAAACATTTAGAGATTTTTTACTCATCTCTTCTAGTATATAAGTAATAGAGTCTATCTTTGGAATTTCTATTTTCCCAATAACAGTATAACCATTTAATTGTTCAGGCATTGTTTGATAACTTTTCTTTTCTACTATTTTTCCTTCTACATTTCCTGTCATAATTGCTACTCCAATATTTTCTGGTTCCTGTTTTATCTTTATCTCTTGCTTTTCCTCCTCTCTAAAATTATAGAACATACCTATAATCAAAACAAAAACGATTAGAAATAATATTATATTTAATCGTTTTCGTTTATCTTTTATTTTTTTATATGGTTTTAGATTTTGCATACTTGCTCTGTTTTCTATACATGTTTTCTTTTTATCCATACAATTCCTAATGCAAGAACTATAATTAGCGCAACAACTGTTAAGTAATTCCAAACTGTATATCCGGTTTGTGGCAATTCTGTTATATTAGAATTATTGTTTTGTGTCTCATTTGCAAGTACTGTAACAGTAAATTCACTGCTTGTAATTACACTACTATTTTCTAAATTAATTAAACTAATTCTACTTGTATAAGTTCCTGCTACAGGATATGTTATTTTAATAGCTGTTTCATTTGTAAAAGTGCCTGTTACCGTGAAACCTTCGCTTGGTCCCCAAGAGCCAGTCTGTGTAAGGTCAAATTCAGTTCCGTGTTCATCATAAGCGACTATTTTAGGAGTCGCTGGTCCAGAAACTGGTTCTGCTTTTACTTGCACTTTATTGTAAAGTGTCCCATTATTTGCGACTAATAAGACCTTAGCATCTTTGGGTTCATTTGCTATAATATCTCCCGTATATTCTAATTTAAATTGGTATTCTTCTGCTGCCCAAGTAATCGTTGTTAAGCTAATTATCGTTAGTACCATAAAAATAGACAAAAGTATTTTTTTCACCTAAATCCTCCTTTAATCATATTTCAATACATCTATATTCACTTTTGCATATTTTATGATATTTTCTTTAATACATCTCTACATCACTTATCTGTATACTTTCACCTAGCAATTTCTCTGCAATTTCTTTGAATTTTTCTTGTTTTTCCGTTAAATAAATTTCTTGTTTTTTATTACTTTGTTCATTTTGTAGGTTATACTTTTTTAGTAATTTTTCTAAATATTCTGCCATCTTTTCTCCAGTATCTACAATTTCTATTTCTTCTCCTAATTCTTCCTTGATTAGTTTAGTAAATAGTGTGTAATGGGTACATCCTAATATAATTTTGTCAATTTTCTTATTTTTAAAAGGTTTCATATATTCTTTAATAGTAAGTTTTGCAATTTCATTTTCTGTCCATCCTTCCTCTGCCATTTGTGCAAGCAGTGGACATGAACTACTTATAACTTCTACTTGTGGAATTTTTCTTTTTAGTTCTATTTCCCAAGCTTTGCTTCGTATTGTTCCTGCTGTCGCTATAACTGCAATTTTTTGTTTGTTTCCACTTTCTTTCATTTTTTCTACAGTAGGTTCAATAATTCCAACAATTGGTATTGGATATTTATCTTTTACTTCTTCTAATGCTTGACTTGTAGCTGTTCCACATGCAATTACAATTAATTTTACATTTTTTCTAATTAGAAATTCTATATTATTTTTACTTAATTCAATAATGTTCTCTTTTGTTTTACTCCCATACGGGAAATTTTTTGTATCCCCCAAGTAAATAATATCTTCTTTAGGCAATTTTTTTCTTATTTCTTTTAATACATTTAGCCCTCCTAATCCCGAATCAAATATGCCAATAGGTCTTGTGTCCATAAATGCCTCCTTTTTATTGTTCTAGTTTTTTTATTATATTATACTCTTGTTATTTTTGCAAATGTAACATTTTGTCATTTTTTGCGTATTATATAGTAAAGCATATGCTTGAAATTAAAAATTAAAAAGGATGGATGATTTATGGATATGGAAAAGAAAATGTGTCCAATCGTAGATGTAGATGGTGTAGTTGCTGCAGGTAAACAATTTGATATTGATATTACTTTGCCAGAAGATAATAGAAATGTTATTTATGGTATTATACACGATTGCTATGGTGAACCAATTCGCGATGCTGTAGTAAAACTTATCGAAGTAAGAAAAGATTATGGAAAAGAAGAAAGAAAACCAGTTTCTCATACTTTCACAGATAAAGAAGGAGAATTCGTTTTTGGACCTCTTTGCCCAGACAAGTTCTATGAAATTCAATTTTGGGTAAACCGAGTTAAACATTTTAAAATGTGCGCTGATTGCAAACATGAAGGAAAATGTTTAAAAGGTGTTGACTTAGATTGCGATAAAGAACATGATAAAGATTGTAAACACGATCCAAAAGATGATGGATGCAAAAAAGATTGCTGCTAATTGAAGCAGTAATTATCCCCGGCTTAGTTTAGCCGGGGATAATTACTCGGGCTTTTTATCTTTACACTTGTAAGTATTATCAATTTCCTTGATATTGCGTAAGAACATTGTTCTCCATTACGCATACTCTATAGTTTTGTGCTGTTGCTTGTAAGTTATTTTTCCATATTAAGACATAATATAAGCTTTTATGTTTTTTAAATTTTTATGTTCCTGTTGTAATTTTATAATTACAATTAATTGTGGCATTGGTTAAATCAGAATTTCCATAGCTTATTGTTATTTCATTCCATTCTTCTTCAGTTCCTTCATAATTTACAGTTGTTAGTGCAGGGCAATTGTTAAAAGCATATCCATCAATCCTAGTCACAGATTTTGGAATTGTTATTGTTGTTAATGCACAGCAATAGTGAAAAGCATACTCGCCTATACTAGTTACATTTTCAGGAATTGTTACTTCCGCTAAATTTACACATGTGTAAAAATAACGATCAGGAATTAGAGTAAGGCTTTTAGGCAATATAATTTGCTCTAATTCATGGCGATAGTGTGGATCATCCAGATTGTTTACCCCCAATGGGGTATGGTTAGGTTCAATAATTTTTTCTACTGTATTAGGGAAAATTATTGTTTTTACTCTTGGTAATACGCTCCTTGCACTTTCTGATGCACCCGTTACAAATAAGTTTACCTCTGTTATTTCATATAATTCCCCATCAATTTCTACCTGATACGGTATTACCAAGATGTCTGAAATTGGTTCCCCATTATATATAACTTTATAATATGTATCTGCATATCCGTCAGTATAGTATGGTCCATTACAATATTCTTTGTTTAGCCCCGTTATTCTCGCTTTTGGCAAGCCACTTTCTGATGTTGCTAGTAATGTTGCTGGTGCTAATGACGCAGTTGCATCTGTTATTTTTTCATATGTGAATAAGTCTATTGGTGCTATTTTTCCTTCTAATCCTGGTTCGCTATAAATTCCTCCATAGCTACCATTATTTTCGCTCACATCACCTTCCTCTATGTCTATCGCAAATTCATATTCATTTAATTCTACTATCCATATTGTTTCTGTTTTGCTTTTTATTGTTGCTCCTATGTCGTTTAATCCCTGTTCTAGTTTTGCTGTGTCTGTGTATCCTTTATTATCTAAGCTTTGATATGTTATTATTGTTATGTCTTCTAGTGCTGACGCCTTTGTATGTTCTTTTTCTGCATTTTGGGCTTGATTTATTATTCCTCTTCTTCCTGCTAGTGTACTTAGGGTTATTGCTGCTAGTATTAATAATACTATTATTGTTATTACTAGTGCTATTAGGGTTATTCCTTTTGCATTTTTTATTCTTTTCATTGGTTTCCTCCTTGTATTTTTTTG
>CAWVME010000131.1:0-21370 GCA_963930325.1 Bacillota bacterium
CGGGGTACCATATATGACATTAGAATATGTATTGAAGAAAAATGGTATCGATCCTGAAAAAGATGTTGTACTAGATGATAGTATCAAATTTGATTTAATGGCAGGTGCCTTTGCAGCAGGAAATGCAGATTATGTAACATTATTTGAACCAACAGCTTCTCTTACAGAACTCGCAGGAAAAGGATACATTGTTGCAGCTTTAGGAGAAGAAGCAGGAGATGTAGCATACACAGCATATTTTGCTAAAAAAAGTTATATAGAAGAAAATAGTGATACAATCCAAAAGTTTACAAATGCGATATACGAAGGACAAAAATGGGTAAAGAGTCATAATGCAAGAGAAATTGCAGAAGTAATTATTGACTTTTTCCCAGATACAGAAATAGATTTATTAGAAAGAGTTATACAAAGTTATATAGACATTGATGCATGGAATGATACACCAGAAATTAATGAAGAAGCATTCAATCACCTACAAGAAATTATGATAGAAGCAGGGGAATTATCTGGAAAAGCACCATACGACAAAATTATTAATAACTCATACGCTGAAGAAGCTGTGAAATAATTATTATAGATAAATATACAAAGGCAGGAGTATTCCTGCCTTTTAAATTATTCTATTTAAATTTCCATTTGTATAATCTTTACCTTCTAAGCGACCACCATGCTTACATATATCAATAATCTCCTGTATTTCAGAAAATGCTTCTTCTAAAATATCAATTCGAATAGAGTTCGTAGGAAAATCTTTGCTTGCAATAGATAAAACTTTACTATTGTATATTGTGTTTACTGTATCAATATTGTCAGGCACTACTGGAAATTTAAAGCCAAATCTGTCTTTTAAATAAAAAGTATGCTTAGAATAACATTGCTTTTTACAATTAAAATAGCATTTATTCGTTTTGCCAAGCAAACAATAATTAGAATTCATAACAGGTATTCTTCCATATACGATAAGTTCAGATGACAAGCGGGAATTTTCAAGTAAGCTAAGTTGAGCATCTTTTTCTAATTCTGGAGAAAGTGTAAAAGTATTTATTCCAAGCGACTTTAAACTAGAAACTGTATAAGAATTAAATACATTCATAGTATAATTAGCAATAATTGGCAATCCAAAATTAGAAATCATGTTAAGTTGCCCCAAGTTTGAAACAACAAAACCATCAACTTTGAACTCTTGAAGAAGATGTGGTAGTTCTTTCTCTATGAGAAAAATATAGTTTTTTCTAGACACGACAGGTAAATAAATAAAAACAGAAAAATTTTCACACAATTGACTTATTTTATACTTTAGGTCTTTTTTCATAAAGTGGCGCAAAGGTATGTAGATACGGCTAATACCTGACAACTCACAATAATTTGTTTCTAAAGAAATATTGTTTAAAAGTAAAGAGATAGATTTTTCAGTGCTTATTTTAAAAGCTTTTTCTTGGCTATTCTTAAATAACAAATTAGAATGAAAAGCGCGATTAGTTTTATTGTGCGCAAAATGTTCTATATAAGAAATAGCTCTTCTTCTAAGTTCATTTAAAACACTAATATTAGGTAAAAATAAATTTTCATCCAAATAAACCTTTAAATTTTCAAAAATAAAAGGAGTATTTCCGGTTTTAGCTAGTTGAGAAACCACTCTTTCCTGCGTGATAGGAGCATTAATAGCTTCCTCAGGAAGTAAATCTGAATAAAGAGTAAAATCTAATCCTGAATAAAAAGAATCTGTGTTTTTATTGCAATATACACGTAAAGAAATAGTTTTATTTCGTTTAATAAAAATTTCGCAATCAAAAGGAATCTTTTTTTGTTCTTTTTTTATACTTGTTTGAACTAACATACTCAATGTTCTGCTAGATAATTTATAAACCAAATCAGAAGTAGAAATATTACCCTTAATTCTTCCAATTTTTACAGTAGTGTTGGCAGGAGTATAAGGCTTATTCTCTTCTTTTACCATAAGTTCTGAAATCGTATATTTGGAATTTTCTTTTTCCACCATAATAGTATCTCCGATAGAAAGAGGCTCTTTAGAAGTAAGAGTAATATGTCCTTTATTCTTATTATAATTAGAAATACTTCCTAAAGGAAGACCAATATTATTAGGCCTATCTTTAAAAATTAAGTGCTTATTTTCTGTATCACAAAAATGACCAAGAGAAAATCCTCCACGATTAAATACCTGCAGCAAGTCTTTTTTATCTTGTTCTCCTACTTTGAATTTATTTCTACCATTTTGCAAATACAAATCAATATACTTTCGATAAATTCTTGTAACCGTGGAAACATATTCTGGAGATTTCATTCTACCTTCTATTTTAAAACAGTGAATACCAGTGTCAATTAAATCAGGCAGAAGTTCTAAACCACATAAATCACGTGGACTTAGAAGAAAGCCATTATCAAAAGAACTATTGTGCTGATTTACTAATTCATAAGGAAGTCTACAGGGTTGAGCACATTTACCACGATTACCAGAACGACCTCCTACCATGCTAGAAAAGAGACATTGCCCAGAATAAGATATACACAATGCTCCATGAATAAAGGTTTCTATTTCTATAGAAGAACTTTGGACAATGGAAGAAATTTCAGAAAGAGAAAGTTCACGAGACAAAATAGCTCTAGTAAAGCCAAGTTCTTCTAATTTTTTTACACCAGCTAGATTATGAATGGACATTTGTGTACTAGCATGAATAGGCAAATCTCTAAAATGCTCTATTAAAAAACAGGCAAGACCTAAATCTTGAACAATAATAGCATCTACACCAAAATTATAAGCAGTTTTAGCAAGTAAGACTGCTTTTTCAAATTCGCTTTGCTTTAATAAAGTATTTAATGTCAAATGTACTTTTACACCTCTTATGTGAGCATAATAAATAGCCTCTTGCAAGGAGGTTAAATCAAAATTATGAGCAGAAGCACGAGCACTAAAAGCAGAAGCTCCTAAGTAAACTGCATCAGCTCCGTTTTGAATAGCAGCTTTTAAACAATCAAAATCTCCTGCAGGAGAAAGTAATTCTGGAAAATTCATAATAAACCTCTTTTTGTTAAATTATGTAATAATTATACCACAAAAATTACATCAATTATTGCAATTTCATAATAATCAATGAAATTTTTTGAAGGTTTGACAACCTAAAAAAGAAATGCTAGAATTTGATAAAAGATAAGAGAAAAAGGAATGAATGACATGGCCAAAAAATTACTAATAACAGAAAAACCAAGCGTAGCAATGGAATTTGCAAAAGCACTAAAAATTAACACAGTAAGAAAAAATGGATTTTTAGAAGCAGAAAAATATGTTATTACTTGGTGTGTAGGACATTTAGTAACCATGTCTTATCCAGAAAAATACGATGAAAATTTAAAATATTGGAGACTAGATACCCTTCCTTTTATGCCAAAAGAATATAAATATGAAGTTATACCTAGTGTTGAGCAACAATTTAATGTAGTAAAAAGTTTGCTTACAAGAGAAGACATAGACACTATTTATGTATGTACTGACTCTGGAAGAGAAGGAGAATATATTTATCGATTGGTAGACCAGATGGTACAAGTAAAAGGAAAGATAAAAAAAAGAGTGTGGATTGATTCACAAACAGAAGAAGAAATTTTGAAAGGAATACAGAATGCAAAAGATTTATCTGAATATGACAGTTTATCTGAATCAGCATATTTAAGAGCAAAAGAAGACTATTTAATTGGAATAAACTTTTCTAGACTACTATCCATTATTTTTGGACGAAGAATTGCAAAACAAATGAATGAAGATAAAATGGTAATTTCTATTGGGCGAGTTATGACTTGTGTACTCGGCATGATTGTTTCAAGAGAAAGAGAAATAAAAAATTTTGTAAAAACAAAATATTATAAAGTAATAGGAGAATTTGGAGAGGAAATGTCTTCATTTAAAGCTGAATGGAAAGTGGCAGAAAATTCTAAAATGTATAATTCTCCAAAGCTTTATAATGAAAGTGGATTTAAAAAAGAAGAAGACGCAAAAGAATTTATTACTTTTTTACAAGGGAAAAAAGCAATAATTGCAGAAATAAAAAAGACAAAACAAAAAGAAAATGCACCTTTACTATTTAACTTAGCAGAAATTCAAAATGAATGTACTAAACGATTTAAAATAAAACCAGATAAAACACTAGAAATTATTCAAACATTATATGAAAAAAAGTTAGTAACATATCCTAGAACAGACGCTAGAGTACTATCAACAGCTGTTGCCAAAGAAATAACGAAAAATTTAAATGGATTGTCTAAAAACTATAAAGATGAAGAAGTACAGGAAATTATAAAAAAGATGATAGAAGAAAAATATTCTACCAATTTAATAAAAACAAAATATGTAAATGATAGCAAAATTACGGACCATTATGCAATTATTCCAACGGGTCAAGGGTTTGAAAACTTAGATAAAATAACAGAATTACAAAGAAATGTTTATAAAATTATAGTTAAAAGGTTTTTAGCTATTTTTTATCCTGCAGCAGAATTTAACAAAATTTCTGTCACAATTGATGTAGAAGGAGAAAACTTTTCTACTAGTGGAAAAGTTTGCACAAAAGAAGGCTATTTATCTGTTTGGAAAAACAAAAGCGAAACAGAACAAAAAGAAGAGAACTCGTTAGACATTTTAAAAAATCTAAAAAAAAATCAAGAAATTACGACTTTAAATTATGAAATTAAAGATGCAGAAACAAGTCCACCAACTCGATACAGTTCAGGATCAATTATACTAGCAATGGAAAATGCAGGTAAACTAATTGAAGACGAAGAATTACGAGAGCAAATTAAGGGGGCAGGAATTGGAACTAGTGCTACTAGATCAGAAATTATTAAAAAACTGGAAAGAATTCAATACATAGGAATTAATAGCAAAACACAAATTATTACGCCAACAATAAAAGGAGAAGCGGTTTATGACATAGTACAAAAATCTATACCAGACATGCTAAATCCAGAATTAACGGCAAGCTGGGAAAAAGGATTAGACATGGTCGCAAAAAAAGAAATAGAACCTAATATATTTATGGAAAAATTGCAAAAATATGTGAAAAGTAAAGTAAATAAGTTAGTTATACCAATGTAAAAGTAGACTTTGCCAAAAATCATTTTACTTAATTTTAACCCGAACACATTAAATTATGAGTTTTCTGCTATCTATGATATTTGATATCATTTTCTAATAACCGTCTAACTTATTCAATTTGGAGGCGCCACCCGGATTTGAACCGGGGATCAGAGTTTTGCAGACTCGTGCCTTACCACTTGGCTATGGCGCCGAATATATTAAATATAATATGCCAAAAAAGAAAATTTAGTACTTAAATTTTTAAAAGTTGGAGCGGGAAACGAGGCTCGAACTCGCGACATCAACCTTGGCAAGGTTGCACTCTACCAACTGAGTTATTCCCGCAACTGACTTTATAATCATAGCAAAATTTAATAGAAAAGTCAAGATATTATAAAAATTTTATTAAATACAAAAAGTTTAAGAAAGTTTAAGAAATTATTAGGAATAATAAAAAGACGAAATCTGGAAATATAAAATGTAAAAAATAGAAATAGGATTAAAAGTTGCTTCCTGTTTCTATTTTTACTGGGGAAATATAGATTTAAAATCATTTAATAGAATTTAAAATAAAAGTTTCATGGATATGATTTAATGTATTTGCATAAATTTGTTTATGTTGTTGTAACTTAGTACCTAAAGCAAGCTTTTTTAATTCTTTAATTTTTTCATCCTTTTTATACAACTCGCTAAGTAAAGTTTGAATTGCAGAATTAATATTTTCTACTGAAATATACATAGAACTATGAATGCATGGCTCTGTAATGACTACCTCATTTAATATAGAATATGCCTCTTCTATGCTCAAAATAATACCTCCTTTGTAAATTATAAATTTTTATCACCTGAATAAACGACCTTAAAATTACTATTTTCATTAGAATTTCAGCGAAAACTAATGTAATAAAATTTATGGGTAGGTTCACTATTCTATTACAAATTTGAAAAAAATGCAACAAATTTTAGTAATAAATTTAAAAATTTATTAAAACTATTTCAAAAATAAGAAAAATACACAGTGTTATTTAACTAAAAAAGAGAAATATTAAATGGATAAATAAAGAAATGTGTGTGCTTATCATAAATTAGTAGGAATAAAATACGAAAGAATAAAGTGAAAAAGCTACGGAGCAAAGAGAAAGAGCACATTTTTTACATAATTAGTTGATAAAAGCAAAAAAATGTAATATAATTGTAATATAAATTAAAAAAACAAGTCTATTTTATTTCCGTAAGTAATAACAAAAGTAATATAAAACTGCTAAAGAATGGGATATTGACTAAATAAAAAAAAATAGTAAAATAAAAATAAGAAAATAAGAAAGGATTAGAGCTATGAATAGGAAGAAAATATTTTTATTTATGATTTTAGCAATGATTTTTATGCTAATTGTAGGAAGTAGTATGTCGTATGCAAAAACTGAATACGTAGTAGGACTAAAAGCAGTGCGTAATTATCCGGGACATGAAAATAGCGGAACAGACACACTACAAGCAGATAGAATAGCATATGCTTACGCTATTAACGATAAAATTATATGGAAATTACTTGAATATGAAGGAGCAACAATAAACGTAGACCAAACTGTTGAACCTGATACAGGTACAGCTAATTGGAACAATACGATTTATTGCTTAAAAGCTGGACTTGGATTTACAAACGTAGATTCAGAAGGCGGACTTACTGCAATAGAAGAGGAAAAAATCAGGATATTGTATAGATTTAGTGAATTGATGACAGCGCAGGATGTTACAACAACAGTTTCAAATAAGTTAAAAGAAGGCAGAGCAATTCCATATCAGAGTATTTTAAAAATGGCACTAAGTGCAGATAGAAACAATGCTGTTTTGTGGATATTAGACAATAGCTATATGATGAATATTGCAGATGAAAATACAAAAGCTGAAATGAAAAAATATTTATTTTCGAATATGTTAGCTTATATTAATGATACAAATAATACATTGCCAGATGGATTAATTGAAATGTTAACCATTACAGACTCTTTAGAGCTAGAAAAAATCATATTAACAGATAGCGATATTGACGTAATTCAACAAGCAGCTATATGGTATCATACAAACAATGATGAACCAGCATATAATTATGAACTACCGCTTATTAAACTTAATGAACAAGCACTTCCAAACACACAAACTTATGTTAATATGGAATCAGCAATAGGAGCAGAAACAGAACTAACGGGTGAAGGAAATAAAAGAAGTGCACAAGCACAAGCACTGTATTATTACTTAACAAGAGCATCAGAAAAAGCAGCAGGGAATTATGTTGCTATTAGAGACTTAAAGCCAACAATACAACTTGAAAAACAAAATACTAATATAGAAACACAAGAAAATTCTACTGTAGTTGGACCTTTTACATATAATGTAAATACTAATGGAAAAAATGTATATAGATATACAACGAGTGTACAAGCTCAAAGAATAGGAGAAACAGAATATTCTAATATTGAAAACTACACTTTAGTAAAATCAGATAAAACAACAGAAGCATCCATAGAAGAATTAAATGGAGAAGAATTTTATATAATAATTCCAGAAACACAAATAACGAAAGCAAAATTAAAAATTAATGCTACCTATTTGGAAACACAAGCTACTATTTGGATGGCAGAAGATCCTGCAACAACAGAAGAACAAAAAGAACAACCAATTGTTATAGTAGAAAAAACAGAACCTGAAATTTCAGATGAAGAAGAAGTAACAGCAGATTTAGAATTTGATTTATCATTAAGAAAATACATTACAGGAATTAAAGGAATAGATTTAGCAGTAGAAGACACAAGAAATCCAAATATAAATACATCAGTGCTAAATACTGAAACAACAGCAGAATATAAACATAGAAAAGATCCAGTTGAAGTAAAAACAGGAGATAAAGTAACATATGCAATTACTATTTATAATGAAGGAGAAGTTCCTGGAAGAGCAACAGAAATTATAGATCAATTGCCATCTGGTTTAAAATTCAATCAAATTATAAGTGGAAACTATGACGCAGAAATAATAGAAAATAACAAAGTAAAATTCACAGCCAAGGAACCAGCAGTAACCCAAACAGGTTCCGAACCATTCAAGTTACAACCATATACAGGAGGACAATTAGATTCAGAAACAATACTAATTGAATGTGAAGTTATAGAAGAACAATCTGCCGACACAAAAATATTAACAAATGTAGCATGGATAAGTGCAGATACTAATACAGAAAATATAGCAGATAGGGATTCACAATCAGAAAATAGCCCAGTAGATAAAAATACACCAGATTATATAGGAAACGCAAATAATAAAACAGAATTAGACGATTCAAATTATCATTATGAAGGGGAACAAGATGATGATGATTTTGAAAAATTAATTTTACCAGGATTGAGCTTTGACCTAGCATTAAGAAAATTTATTGTATCTGTTAATGGAGAAGAGTTAACATGGTTTGACAATAGACAACCAATAGTTGACACAACGCCACTTAAAGATGAAACAGGAACAACAGCTATTTATACACACCCTAAAACACCAGTATCTGTAAAAAAAGGAGATATTGTTATATATACAATAAGAGTATATAACGAAGGTGAACTTGATGGATATGTAGAAGAAATAACAGATTATTTACCAGAAGGATTAGGATATTTGGTAAGCCATAAATTAAATACAGAAAATCGCTGGCTAATTCCAGATGACGCTGAAGCTATTAAACTAAGAGACATCCCTGAAGCAACAAATAATTTAGACATACAAGATTTCGAAGAAGAATTTGTTAGCTCTTTAGGAGATGTGGACGTTGTAGTAGGAAAAGCAGAATTAAAGACTGACAAACTTGCTTATAGAGAATTAGAAACAGATAATTTAATTGAAGCATACGATGGAGGAGATAATCTTTCATATAAAGATGTGCAAATTGCATGTGTAGTAGTATCTGATAGCCTAGAAAGTGAAGAATTGAAAAACATTGCAGAAATAACTAAAGCAAAAGATAAAGACGGTAATGATATGAATCAAGAAGGAGATGACAGAGATTCTACACCAGATACTGTTATTCCAGAAGAATATCCAACAGATGGAAATATACAAGATGATGATGATTATGAAAACTTAGTATTAACATATTTTGACTTAGCATTAAGAAAATTTATTACTAAAGTAAACGGAATCGAAGAAGAAGTTAGTAGAGCACCAATTGCAAGACCAGATGATGAAAAGAAAATTGAATATGAACATACAAAAGAACCTGTAAAAGTAAAACATGATGATCTTGTAACATATACATTAAGGATCTTTAATGAAGGAACAATTGCAGGATACGCAGAAGAAATTAAAGATTTAATACCAGAAGGACTACAATTTGTAGCAGATAATGAAACAAACCAAGCATATGGATGGAGAATGTATAAAATAGTCGATGGACAAGAAATAGAAACTGATGACGAAACAGAAGCAACAATTATAAGAACGAACTACTTAAGCAAAGCAAACGGTGAAGAAAATTTAATAGATGAATTTGACGGAATAGAACACATTTCAGAAGACGGAAACTATTATCTACCAGACTATAAGGATGTAGAAGTGGTATTAAGAGTAATCGAACCAAGCACATCTGAAAGAGTTTTAAGAAATATAGCAGAAATTAGTGAAGATTCAGATGAAAATGGAGACAATGTTAATGACGTAGATTCTACACCAGATAATTATCCAGATGAAGATGGAAATAGAAATGAAGATGATGTAGACTATGATGATGTAGTATTAACATATTTTGACTTAGCATTAAGAAAATTTATAACAGAAATTAGGACAGGAGAAGTTATTGAAAAAATAGAAAACCGTATTCCACAAGTAAGTTATGAAGAAGAAAAAATCCATTATACACATCCAAAAGATCCAATTTTAGTTACAAACGGAAGCAATATTACTTATACAATACGTGTTTACAATGAAGGCAAAATGGCAGGATACGCTAAAGAGATCACAGACGACATTCCTGCAGGATTAACATTCTTGCCAGAAGATAATACTAACATGGAATACAGATGGATTATGATTGATGCAGAAGGAAACATAACAGACAATGTAGAAGAAGCAGTAAAAATAACTACAGATTACTTATCTAAAGAGCAGGAAGAAATAGAAGGGGAGAACCTAATACAGCCTTTTGATAAAAATGTAGAAATCAGCGAAAATAATCCAGACTATAGAGACGTAAAAGTAGTATTCAAAGTAACAGAAGAAAAATTACCAGAAGATAGAATTATTATTAATACAGCTGAAATCAGTGATGACTCTGACGAAGACGGAAATGATGTAGAAGACGAAGACTCTACACCAGACAACAATGAAGAAGGCGAAGATGATATTGATGAAGAAGCAGTAAAAGTAAAATACTTTGACTTAAGTTTATTAAAATATGTAAGCAAAATTATTGTAACAGAAGATGGAAATACAAAAGTAACAGAAACAGGATATAATGGATTAGAAAATCCAGAGCCAATTCCGAAGGTAGAAATTAAACATAATAAATTAAATTCAACAACCGTAAAATTTGCTTATACAATAAAAATAACAAATGAAGGCGAAATCGAAGGATATGCAACAGAAATTTCGGATGATATTCCAACTGGATTACAATTTATAGCAGAAGATAATCCACAATGGACAGAAAGAGATGGAAAGATTTATACAAGAGCACTAGAAAACACTTTACTACAACCAGGTGAAAGTGCCACTGTAGAAGTTATATTCACATGGATAAACGATAAAGACAACATGGGAGAAAAAACAAATACAGCAGAAATTAGTGAGGATTATAATGATTACGGTTCTCCAGATATAGATTCAACACCAGGAAACGAAGAAGAAGGCGAAGATGACATAGATATTGCAAAAGTAATTCTTTCTATCAAAACAGGTAGAGAAAATATAATTCCAATTCTCATAGGAACAACTATAGTACTTGCAGTTTTAAGTGGAGGAATATTCTTAATTAAAAAATATGTAATTTAAACATAAAAAATCTAAATTTTTATAAAGCCAAAATTACAGTAATTGAGGAGAGAAAATTGAGATAAAGCTAAGACTTTTCTTAAATATCTCTCCTTTCTACTTTTTAAAAATAAATATTTACATCTAAAAAACCTTATGATATAATAAATTTATAATGAGGTGTTTTATATGAACCAAATATTATTTACACAAAATAATAAGCAAAAAACTGGCAAAACAGATATAATAAAAATTATTCGAATTTTTTGTATTTTTATTTTTATATTTGGATTTTTCTTAACAACAAGTAGCGGATATAGTCTTTTAATAGAAATGAATAATGAAGAAATAACAGAACCAACTGAAAATGAAAACTTATTACCAATACCAGAAATTCAAGATCCTATAGAAGACGAACCTCAAATAGATACAGAAAAGCCAGACTTACAGGTAAGTGTTTCAGGTAATTTTGTAAAAATCAAAGCAACAGATGAAACAGAAATGGATTATATTACATACAAATGGAATGATGAGCCAGAAACAAAAATTTCTGCATATCAAGATGACAAAACTACCATTCAAGAAAGTGTAGAGGTATTAAAAGGAGAGAACAAATTAACAATACTTGCAGTAGATAAATCCGGAAATCAAACACAAATAATCAGAACATACCAAGGAGTTACAAAACCAGTTATATCCGTTGTACAGGAAGGAAATGAATTAGTTATAAAAGTAACTGATGAAGATGGAATAGACTATGTATATTATACATTAAATGGAAAAGAATATAGATTAAGAACAGCTACAACGCAGAAAGAACTAGAGTATAGACAAGCTATGGACGAAGGAGAAAACAGAATCTCTATTCAAGCATACAGTATTAATGGTGAAATGACTAATTTTGAAGGAAAGGCTAACAGCTTATAGAAATTATGGAAACAGAGGAAGTACAGAAATTAATAGCTTATTTTATTATTTATTCATTTTTGGGTTGGGTGTTAGAATCAATTTATAAAACAATAATGCAAAAGAAATTTGTTAACAGCGGATTTTTGTATGGACCAATTTGCCCAATATATGGAATAGGAGCTATTATTATGCTCCTATTCTTAAACAGTTTTTCAGAACATATATTTATTTTATTTTTAGTAGGAATGTTTGCATTTACAGTGTGGGAATATTTAGTAGGTTGGGGATTAGAAAAAATATTTAAAATTAAATACTGGGATTATTCTGAAAACAGATATAATTTTCAAGGAAGGGTCTGTTTAAGCCACTCGATGGCATGGGGAATATTAGGAGTTTTATTTATTGTGTTAATTCATCCACAAATAAAAAACATATTAAATAATATTTCAAGTGAAATATTACTAGCTATTTGTATAATTGGAACAGCTTATATGCTGATTGATTTTATTGTGAGTATAATAAAAATAAAAAATATTACAGTAAAAATAAAGATATTAAAAGAAATTACTATAACTATTAAAGAAAAAACAGAAGAATTAAAAAACTTGATAGAAAACAACTCAATGAAGAAAAAATATAGTAATAAACTAAAGGAAACCATTGGAGAACTAAATAAAAAACAACAAGAATTGAGAGAAAAAATTGAGAAACAGACATCTAGATTAAGAAAGGCGTTTCCAACAATGCATTTAAAAGAATTTGGAGCAGCAATTAATAAACGAATAAAAGAATTAAAAGGAGAGAAATAATGGTACAGGATATTGTTATTATCGATAATGATAGCAACTTAATAATGGAATTGAAAGAACTCTTTAAAAAAGACAAGGGATACAAGTTTAAAAATGTAAAAAGCACGGCAATAGATATAGCTCTAAGGAATATACCGGCATTATTTATTATTAATGAAGACACAATAGATAATGATATTTTAGAAATTTGTGAATCGATAAGGCAAAATGAAGATAATAGTATCACACCAATTATTATTGTTTCCTCTAATAAAGAAAAAGAGCATAGAACTAAAATTTTAGCGAGCGAAATTGAATATTTCATTGGAAAACCAATGGAAAATGAATATTTATATTATACGATTAAAAACATTATTAGACTTATTTATGTTAACAGAAGAGTAAGTCCATTAACTGGATTACCAGGAAATGTACAGATAGATGCTGAGCTTAAAAAGAGGCTTCTCAGAAAAGAAAAATTTGCTATTTTATATTTTGATTTAGATAACTTCAAAGCATATAATGATATATATGGATTTTTAAAAGGAGATGAAATAATTAAATTAACAGCTAAACTTATTCAAAAAAATGTACACACAGACGAATGCCAAGATTCTTTTGTAGGGCACATTGGAGGAGATGACTTTGTTGCTATTGTTGGAGAAGAGACAGATTACGAAGAAATTTGCAAAAATATTATAGCAGAATTTGATCATGAAATACTTACATTTTACACAGAAGAAGATGCTGAAAGAGGATATGTAGAAGTACCAAATAGAAAAAACATAATAGAGCAATTTCCAATCACATCTATATCTATTGGAGTAGTAGATGCAGATGTTCAAAGGTTTAAAAATCGATTAGAAATAGGAGAAGTTGGAGCACAAGTAAAACATTTAGCTAAAACAGTTATGGGAAGTGCGTATGTAATAGATAGAAGAGAACATTAATAAAACAAGAATAAAATTAAAGACCTCACATATAATTTAGAAGAGAAAATTATATGTGAGGTTTTTTATGATTCTTATTAGTAAAAAAAGAATAACTTTTGTAATTACATGTATATTTGTAGGGGTGTTTACATTCCTTGAAAAAGGAAAAATAGAATCAGACACTATTCCAACAGTATCTCTTCCAGTTACGAATAAAATTATTGTAATTGACGCACGGACATGGAACACCAGATGAAGGGGCGGAAAGCAAATATGGAACAACCGAAGCTGAAATTAATTTGAAAATAGCATTAAAACTACAAAATTTATTAGAACAAAGCGGAGCTACCGTTATTTTAACTCGCAGTGATGAAAATGCTATTTATGATTTAGATAGTAAAACTCTAAGACAGAAAAAAGTTTCTGATATTCACAATAGAGTAAAAATAGGCAATAATGCACAAGCAGATATTTTTATTTCTGTTCATCTAAATAAAATACCACAAGAACAGTATTGGGGTTGGCAATGTTTTTTTAAAAATAATGATGAAAATAGCAGAAAACTTGCTGAAGCAATACAAGAAAATTTAAACAAAACAATACAGAAAGAAAATCATAGAGTTGCCATGAAACTAGATACAGTTTATCTTATGAAACATGTTGAAATGCCAATAACCATTGTAGAATGCGGATTTTTATCTAATCCTGAAGAAGAAAAGTTACTATTGGAGGAAGAATATCAAAACAAACTCGCATGGGGAATTTATAATGGTATTATGCAATACTTTGAAACATAGCTATGCTCTTTCCCTAAGGGAAAGAGCATAGAAGAAACACTATAAAATGAAAGATTATTGAATTCTACACAAAATATTAAAACATTTGAAATACAGAGAACAAAAAAGTCGTAAAATAGTACTTTGCGTAAGAAGTTAATAGTTTTTTACGTTTTTTGTAACAAAACAGTAATAAAAACTTAATATTAAAAAGAAATACACCCATAAAACCCAGATCCGTAAAAGAAAAACAAGCCTTAGAAAGACTAAAAAAAAATGCTCTGTTGACTTAAGTTTAAAGAAATGCAAAAATAATATTGTAATATTATGTTGAAAAATAAGGAAGGTAAGTTATGGGGAACAGAAACAAAAGAAGCAAAGGAATATCACTATTAGCATTAGTTATTACTATTACGATTATGCTTATTTTAGCAGGGATACTTATATTTCAAACACAAAAGTATAATCAAACAAAAGAACTAAATGAATTGTATAGTGATATTAAAGTATTAAAAGATAGTGTAGGAGTGTACTATTTGCAATATAATACACTACCACTGGGTGAAAAAGTAGATATTGATGTAAAAGCATTAGTAGGGGATCAGATAAACGTAAATGATGGAGATGAATACTATTATATTGACATATCTGCCTTAGAGAATGTAACATTAAGTGATAAAAGAAACCCAGCAGGATATATTATTAATACTACAACACATGAAATTTATTATATAGACGGAGTTGTTGTTGATGATAAAATATACTACAAAGATACAACAACAAGCAGTGAAATTATCATAGATGATGAAGATGCATTAAAAGTAACAATCTCAAGTGATGTTGGAAAAATTACAAATAAAACCACCATAATTTACACCATTGAATTTAATAAAAAAGTAGTAGATTTTGATAAAGATGATATAAGCATAACCAATGGAAACAAAGGAGAGCTTGTAAAGATAAGTGATACAAAATATACTATTGAAGTAGATAGAGTAGAAGATGGTGTGCAAATTGTACAAGTAAGAAAAGGAGTATGTACAGATGAAGAAGGAAATGAAAATGCGGCAAGTAATGTAAGTAGAATTACAATTGATACAATTGCTCCAACAATTACTGCAACACCGAATACTTCTGAAGAATTAGAAACAGTAGATGTAACAATAATAGTAGAAGATGTTGGAACAGGATTAAGTAATAATACAGAATATAAATATATTGTAAGTGCAAGTAATACTGAAGTACCAAATGAAGTATGGAACAACTATACAAATGGAAAAGAAATTACTATAGGTGACGGGCTAAAAGGAACATATTATTTGTGGATAAAAGGAGTAGAAGATAAAGCAGGAAATACTTCAGCTGGTACAGTAGAAGGATACACTGTAATAGGGCCATATGATTTTACAAATTTAAGAAGCTCTGTTGTAATTAAACCAAATGGAGGAATATACAATGGAAAGAAAGAGGAAACTGTATTAGAAGGGGAAGTTGGAGAAACTATTATTGTTAATGATCCAGTAAGAGAACACACATTAACATTTAATACACATGGTGGAACAGAAGTACCAGATCAAAAAGTAAGCTATGAATTTGATAAATGGGTTCACACAGGAAGTGGTAGCTTAAATAATGATGTATATACTTATGGAGAAGATAGTGGCATTATTACAGCTGACTGGATAATTACAGACATTACATTACCAACAACGAGCAAAGAGGGATATACATTTGATGGTTGGTATACACAAAGTATAGCGGGAACGAAAATAACAAATCAAACTGAAATTACAGAAGATATGACACTTCATGCTCACTGGACAATTAATAGTTATGATTTAACTATTGATCCAAACGGAGGCACATGGAATAATTCAAGTGAACAATCTACAATTACAAAGGAATATAATACACAGCAGGAAATTAATAATCCTGAAAGAGGTTATGCAATAAAATTTGAAACTTTTGGAGGAACAGGTCATGCAGATATTGTAGCATACTGGAAATTCAAAAACTGGGAACTAACAGGCAGTGGAAAAATAGATGGAAATAACTATACCTTCGGAGCAGGAGATGGAACTTTAAAAGCATTATGGGAAAGTGCAACTTATGCAGACATAGAAATGCCAACACCAGAAAAACAAGGATATACATTTATTGGTTGGTGTAAAACTCAAGAAAATGGAAATGGCTCTGGAGATATAATTATTCCAAGTGAAGTTATTGATAGAGATATTACTTTATATGCAAAGTGGGAAAAGAATACAAATACTGCATATAAAGTAGAACACTATACGCAAAACTTAGATGAAAGTTATACACTAAAAGAAACTGAAAATTTGCAAGGAACAACGGACGAAATCGTTACAGCAGTAGCAAAGACATATACTGGATTTACTATTAACATACAAGCTGACGGAACTATAGAAACTGGAATAGTACAGCCAGATGGAAGTTTAGTATTAAAATTATACTATTCAAGAAATAAACATAATATTAATGCAGAACAAGTACCAGGTGCAGAAATTGTGATAGAAGGAGAAGGAAAATACGAAGAAGAAATCACAATAGAAATAGGTGTAGAACCAGGCTATGAATTTAATGGTTGGGAAATTACAGATGAAGAAGGAAATATAATACCAGTAGAAGACATCGAAAATGAGAATTTTACAATGCCAGATTCTGATGTAACAATAAAAGCAGATGTAACACTTATTTCATATGCAATTTCATATGATTTAGATGGAGGAGTAGTTAATCCTACTAATCCAAATAGTTATACAGTAGAAAGTGAAACATTTACTTTAAATCAACCAACAAAGATCGGATATATATTTACAGGATGGACTGGAAGCAATGGACAAACACCAGAATTATATGTAAGTATAATAAAAGGAACTACAGGAAATCTAAATTATACAGCAAATTGGGAGGCATCAGATAGCACATTTTATAAAGTAGAACATTATACAGAAAACTTAGATGGTACATATGTTTTAAGAGAAACTGAAAACTTATACCGGAAGCACAGGAAAAGAAGTATATGCGCAAGTTAAAAATTATGAAGGATTTACTCACAATGTCAATGAAGATAAAAACGTACTTAGTGGAATAGTAGAAGCAGATGGAAGTTTAGTACTAAAAGTATACTACATGAGAAATAGCCATACTATTAAAGTAGAACAAGTTCCAGGTGGAACTATTACA
The DNA here is from genome assembly GCA_963930325.1 of Bacillota bacterium. Lineage (GTDB taxonomy): Bacteria > Bacillota > Clostridia > TANB77 > CAG-508 > CALXJM01. The sequence continues at coordinate 17,702 of CAWVME010000131.1, forward strand.
GTTCCAGATGAAGGAAAATATGAAGAAGAGATTACAGTAGAAGTAGAAATAGATCCAGGCTATGAATTGGAAGAAATTGTTGTAACAGATGAAGACGGAAATAAAATACCAGTAGGAGATACAGAACAAGAAAAATTTCCTATGCCAGACAAGGAAATAACAGTAACAATAGTAGTAAAAACAATTACATACACAATTGATTACAATTTAAACGGAGGAACGGTAAATCCTTCTAACCCAAGCAATTATACAGTAGAGACAGAAACATTTATATTAAACAATCCCGTAAAAGAAGGATATGAGTTTACAGGTTGGACAGGAAGCAATGGAGAAGATGCTCAAATTACAGTAACAATAGCAAAAGGAAGTACAGGAAATAAATCTTATATAGCAAACTTTACTGCCAATACCAATACTCCATATAAAGTAGAACATTATGTAGAAGGTCTAGATGGAGTATATATTTTGAAAGAAACAGAGAGCTTAACAGGAACTACCGATGCACATGTTAACGCAACAGCGAAAAATTATGAAGGATTTACATGTGATAGAAATATAGTAGGAACTGTATCAAGTGGAACAATAGCAGCAAACGGAAGCTTAGTATTAAAATTATATTATACAAGAAACGTACATAATGTTAATGTAGAACAGGTACCAGGAGCAGAAATTGTAATAGAAGGAGAAGGAAAATACGAAGAAGAAATTACAGTTACAGTAGAAATAAACCAAGGGTATGAATTTGAAAAAATTATAATAACAGATGAAGACGGAAACGAAATACCTATAGGAAATACAGAAGAAGAAACTTTTACAATGCCAGACTCTGATGTAACAGTAACAGTAGTAGTAAAAACAATTACATATACTATTAGCTACAATCTAGACGGAGGAACGGTAGATCCTTCTAACCCAAGCAATTATACAGTAGAGACAGAAACGTTTACATTAAATAATCCAGTAAAAGATGGATATGAATTTACAGGTTGGACAGGAAGCAATGGAGAGACTCCAAGCAAAACAATTATAATTAACAAAGGAAGTATAGGAAACTTAAACTATACTGCTAATTGGGTAGTAAAAACAGACACACCATATAAAGTAGAGCATTATACAGAAAATTTAGATGGAACATATAGTCTAAAAGAAACAGAAAATTTAATAGGAAGCACTAATACAAATGCAGAAGCTGAAATAAAAACTTACGAAGGATTCACACATGATAGCACTGTAGATGGAAGCAAATTAAATGGAATTATAACAGCAGATGGAAAATTAGTATTAAAAGTGTATTATACAAGAAATGTGTATAGTATTAATATAGAAGAAGTACCAGGAGCAGAAATTACAGTAGATGGAGAAGGAAAATACGAAGAAGAAATTACAGTTACAGTAGAACCAAAACCAGGATATGAATTTGAAGAAATTATAGTAACAGACAAAGATGGAAGCAACATACCAGTTGGGGATACTGAAGAAGAAAGCTTCACAATGCCAGACTCTGATGTAACAGTAACAGTAGTAGTAAAAACAGTTACATATACTATAACATATAATCTAAATGGTGGAACAGAAGTAATTCAAAATAGAAATACTTATACAGTAGAAACAGAAAATTTCACACTAAATAATCCTATAAAAGAAGGATATACATTTACGGGCTGGACAGGAAGCAATGGAGAAGCTCCTCAAACTACAGTAACAATAGCCAAAGGAAGTACAGGAAATAAAATATATACAGCAAATTGGCAAATATTAAGCTATACATTAACAGTAAATCCGAATGGTGGAACATGGAATAATATGACAACAAGTCAAAGTTTCACACAAAATTATGGAACAACAAAAACAATTGCAAATCCTACAAGAAGTCATACGGTAAGCTTTAATAGTAATGGAGGAACTTCTTGCAGCAGTATTACTGCAAATTGGATATTTAATAACTGGGATTTAACAGGAGCTGGTAGATTAGAAGGAACAACCTATACATTTGGTGCAGATGCAGGAACATTAAAAGCAAACTGGACAGGAGTAAGTTTTAAAGATATTAATTTGCCAACACCTACAAAACAAGGATATGCTTTTGAAGGATGGTACATAGGCGAGCCAGGAACAGGAACAAAAGTAACATCTACAACTGAAACACTTATTACAGAAGATGTAACATTAAATGCAAATTGGATAGCAGGAGCAACAACTCCATATAAAATAGAACATTACAAAGAAAATTTAGAAAAGAGCGGATACGATTTAGCAGAAACAGATAATTCTATTGGAATCACAGGAAATACTGTAACAGCGGCCTCTAAAAACTATGTGGGATTTACTTATAACCCTGGAATAACAGGAACAATAGAAAGTGGAGTTATAGAAGCAGATGGAAGCTTAGTATTAAAATTATACTATACAAGAAATGTGCACAACATTGATGTAGAAGAAGTACCAGGAGCAGAAATTACCGTAGATGGAGAAGGAAAATATGAAGAAGAAATTACAGTTACAGTAGAGCCAAAACCAGGATATGAATTTGAAGAAATTATAGTAACAGATGAAAACGGAGATAAAATACCAGTAGGAGACACAGAAGAAGAAACATTTACAATGCCAGACGAAGATGTAACAATAACAGTAGTAGTAAAAGTAGTTACATACACAATTGACTACAACTTAAACGGAGGAATTGTAGCTATTAACAATAAAACGAGCTACACAGTAGAAACAGAAGACTTTACATTAAATAACCCAGTAAAAGAAGGGTACACATTCACAGGCTGGACAGGAAGTAACGGAACAACTCCTCAAACCACAGTAACAATAACAAAAGGAACTACTGGAGATAAATCATATACAGCAAACTACATGCCAAATACAGATACACCATATAAAGTAGAGCACTATAAACAAAACTTAGAGAAAAACGAATATATATTAGTAGAAACTCAAAACTTAACAGGAACAACGGATACAAATGTTGTAGCAATACCAAGGGTTTATACTGGATTTACTTATGACAGTAGTGTACAAGGAACTATATCTAATGGAGTTATAGCAGCAGATGGAAGTCTAGTATTAAAACTATATTATACAAGAAATGTACATAATATTAATGTAGAAGAAGTACCAGGGGCAGAAATTACAGTAGATGGAGAAGGAAAATATGAAGAAGAAATTACAGTAACAGTAGAACCAAAACCAGGATACGAATTTGAAGAAATAATAGTAAAAGATGAAGACGGAGAAGAAATCCCAGTAGGAGATACAGAAGAAGAAACATTTATAATGCCAGACGAAGATGTAACAATAACAGTAGTAGTAAAAGTAGTTACATACACAATCGATTACAACTTAAATGGAGGAAGTGTAAGCACACCAAACCCAAGCAATTACACAGTAGAAACAGAAAGCATTACATTAAATAATCCAGTAAAAGAAGGGTACACATTCACAGGCTGGACAGGAAGTAATGGAGAGACACCGCAAACTACAGTAACAATAGGCAAAGGAAGTACAGGAAATAAAACATATACAGCAAACTGGCAAATAACAAGCCATACACTAACCGTAAATCCAAATGGAGGAACTTGGAATAATAGTACAGGCACACAAACATTTACCCAAAACTATGGAACAACAAAAACAATAGCAAACCCAACAAGAAGCTATACAGTA
>CAWVME010000132.1:0-11662 GCA_963930325.1 Bacillota bacterium
AAAGAAGAAAAAGTTGTTTTTGTAACAGGTGGTTCAAGAGGAATTGGAAAAGAAGTTGCAACAAAATTTGCAGAGAATGGCTATAATATCGTTATAAATTATGTATCAGATAAAACTGATGTAGAAGCATTAAAGAACGAATGGGAAGAAAAAGGTGTAAAAACTTTAATATTAAAAGCAGATGTTACTAAAGCAGATGAAGTTGATATGGTTGTAAAAGAAGCAATAGAAAAATTTGGAAAAATAGATGTTTTAGTAAATAATGCAGGAATAACAAGAGATAATTTATTAATGAGAATGTCAGAAGAAGAATTTGATAGAGTAATAGAAACAAATTTAAAAGGTACATTTATTGTAACAAGAGCTGTAACAAAATACATGATGAAAAAAAGAGCAGGAAGTATTGTAAATCTTTCATCTGTTGTAGGAGTTGCAGGAAATGCAGGACAATGTAATTATTCAGCATCAAAAGCTGGTGTAATAGGATTTACAAAAAGTATAGCAAAAGAATTAGCTTCAAGAAATATTAGAGCAAATGCAGTTGCTCCAGGTTTTATAGAAACAGATATGACAGCAGTTTTATCAGATGCAGTTAAAGAAGGAATTCATAATCAAATACCTTTAAAGAGAATGGGAAGTGCTAAAGAAGTTGCAGATTTAATTTACTTTTTAGGTTCAGAACAAAGTTCATATATTACAGGTCAAGTAATAAATGTTGATGGTGGAATGGTTATGTAATAACATGAATTTTATAAAAAATAAATAGTAAGGAGAATAAAAATGGAAAGAAGAGTAGTAATTACAGGTTTAGGAGCAATAACTCCAATAGGAAATAATGTAGAGGAATTTTGGGAAGGAATTAGAACAGGGAAATGTGGAATAGATGAGATAAAATCATTTGATGTCACAAATTTCAAAGTAAAATTAGCAGCAGAATTAAAAGAATATGACCCAGAAAAATATTTTGATAAAAGAGAAGCAAAAAGATTGGATAAGTTTTCACAATATGCTATAATAGCATCAAAAGAAGCATGGCAAGATAGTGGTTTAGACAGAGAAAAAGAAAATATGGAAAGAGTTGGAGTTGTTATAGGTTCTGGAATAGGTGGAATAGAGACAATAGAAACAGAAAATCAAAAATGTTTTACAAAAGGACCTGACAGAGTTTCACCAATGTATATCCCAATGGGAATATCAAATATGGCAACAGGAAATGTAGCTATAGAATTAGGAGCAAAAGGTGAATCTGTAGCAATGGTAACAGCTTGTGCAAGTGGAACACATTGTATAGGAGAAAGCTATAGAATGATAAAACATGGATATCAAGATGTAGTAGTTGCAGGAGGAACAGAAGCTGGAATAACTCCACTTGGAATTGCAGGATTTGCAAACATAAAAGCATTAACAAAGACAGAAGATAAAACAAGAGCAAGTATCCCATTTGACAAAGAAAGAAGTGGATTTGTTATGGGAGAAGGAGCAGGAGTTGTAGTACTAGAAGAATTAGAACATGCTCTTGCAAGAGGTGCAAAAATATATGCAGAAGTGGTAGGCTATGCTGCAACATCAGACGCTTATCATATAACATCACCAGCACCAGAAGGTGAAGGTGGAGCAAGAGCAATGAAACTTGCAATGGAAGATGCAAAAGTAAGTCCAGAAGAAATAACATATATTAATGCTCATGGAACATCAACACATTTAAATGATTCTTGCGAAACTCAAGCCATAAAAACAGCTTTAGGAGAGTCAGCTAAAAAAGTAATGGTAAGTTCAACAAAGGGAAATACTGGTCACTTATTAGGAGCAGCAGGAGGAGTAGAAGCAATAGTATGTGCTAAAGCAATTCACGAAGGATTTGTACCAGCAACAATAAACTATAAAGTTCCAGATGAAGAATGTGATTTAGACGTAGTTCCAAATGAAGGAAGAAATATGGAAGTAAAATATGCAATGTCAAATTCTCTAGGATTTGGAGGACATAATAGTACTATTGTTTTGAAAAAGATATAAAAAAGGGATTAAGGATAACCTTGAAAATCCTTGCATTTAGGGATTAAGGGATGGATTTTGAAAATTTCTATATTAAAAAAGGAAAAAGGGATTTTAAGGATTGTCCTTAAATCCCAATTTAGAAATGAAAGGAAGAGAAGAGTATGGAATACAAAGATATTAAAAAATTAATGGATGACATGGGAGATTCAAAATTAGATTCATTAGAAATCGAATTTCCAGATGGAGTAAAAATTAGTATGACAAAAAATTCAAATAAAGAGGTTATTATAGCTACACCAAATTCAAATGTAATTGAAGCTAGTGCACCTATGACTGTTCCAACTGTTCAACCAAAAATGGAAAGTAGTTTAACTGTAACTCAAAATAATTCTGATGCAAATACACAACAAAATGGTGAGACAAATGTAGGAAAAGAAGAAAATTTAAAAGTAATAACATCACCTATGGTTGGTACATTTTATGCAAGTGCTTCACCAGAAAAGCCACCATTTGTTAAAGTTGGAGATAGAATACATAAAGGTCAAGTAGTATGTATCGTAGAAGCAATGAAATTAATGAATGAAATAGAATCAGAATATGATGGTGAAGTTGTAGAAGTTTGTGTAAATAATGAAGATGTTGTTGAATATGGAAAACCATTATTTAAATTGAGATAGTAATGTTATGCATAAAAATTCTTGAAATGATAATTATTAAAGAATATCTTATAAATATAGAAAATACAATTGAGAAATAGAAAATTAAAATAAATTAGATATTTAATTTATATCACATATATATTGAAAAATACTGAAAAGTGAGGTAATTTTTATGTTAGATAAGGAAGAAATAAAAAAAATAATACCACAAAGAGAACCATTTTTAATGATAGATAAAGTAGAAGAATATACACCAGGAGAAGGAGCTGTGGCATATAAAGAAGTAAGAGAAGATGAATATTATTTTAAAGGACATTTTCCAGGAAATCCAATTATGCCAGGTGTTTTGATTGTGGAATCTTTAGCCCAAACAGGAGCTGTTGCAATTCTTTCAATGGAAGAAAATAAAGGAAGAAATGCTTTATTTGGAGGAATAGACAAAATGAGATTTAAAAAGCAAGTTGTTCCAGGAGATGTTCTAAAGTTAGAAGTAAAAATAATTAAGAAAAAAGGACCTATAGGAATAGGAGAAGCAATTGCAACTGTTGATGGAAAAGTTGCAGCAAAAGGAGAATTAACATTTGCAGTTGTTTAAAATTAAATACTTTTGAAAGTGAGAGTATTCATTAAGTGTAGATAAATTAAAAAATATGAAATTTGAATGAATGTGAAAGAAGTAATAAAATATCAGATATCTGATATTTTATAGTTATAGAAATGTATGAGTTTTAGGTTAGCTAAAAACCTTAAAATATTTTTCAAGGAGAAGAACAATGTTAAAAAAAGTATTGATAGCAAATAGAGGAGAAATTGCAGTTAGAATAATAAGAGCTTGCCGAGAAATGGGAATAAGAACTGTAGCAATATATTCAGAAGCTGACAAAAATGCTTTACATACAAAATTAGCAGATGAATCAATTTGTATAGGACCTGCACCATCTTCAAAAAGTTATTTGAATGTAAAAGCTATATTAGAAGCTGCGTGTTTAACAGGTGCTGATAGTATTCATCCTGGTTTTGGTTTCTTATCAGAAAATGCTAATTTTGCTAAAATATGTGAAGAAATGGGAATAAAATTTATAGGACCAAATCATAAATTAATAGAATTATTAGGAAATAAATCAAAAGCAAAAGAAACAATGAAGAAAGCAGGAGTTCCTGTGGTACCTGGTTCAGAAGGTTTACTATCTTCTAAAAAACAAGCATTAGAGTTAGCAGAAGAAATGAAATATCCTGTTATGCTTAAAGCATCTGCTGGTGGTGGAGGAAGAGGAATTAGAGTTGCATATACTCCTGAAGAACTAGAAAAAGAATATGATTTAGTTAGACAAGAAGCAAAAATTTCTTTTAATGATGATAGTATATATTTAGAGAAATTTATTGAAAATCCTCGCCATGTTGAAATACAAATTTTAGCAGATGAAAAAGGAAATTGTATTCATTTAGGAGAAAGAGATTGTTCAATACAAAGAAGAAATCAAAAAGTATTAGAGGAAACACCAAGTAGTATTCTAGATGATAAAACTAGAACTAAAATGGGAGAAGTAGCAGTAAAGGCAGTTAAACAAATAGGATATACAAATGCAGGTACTATTGAATTTTTAGTTGATAAAAATAAAGATTTCTATTTCATGGAAATGAATACAAGAGTACAAGTAGAACACCCTGTAACAGAGATGGTAACAGGTGTAGATATTATTAAAGAGCAAATTAAAATCGCAAGTGGAGAAAAATTATCTTATACACAAAAAGATATTAAGATTAAAGGTCATAGTATGGAAGCAAGAATTAATGCAGAAAATCCAGAAATGAATTTTATGCCTTGCCCAGGTACTATAACAGGGCTTCATCTACCAGGTGGTAATGGAGTTAGAGTTGATACAGCAATTTATTCAGGTTATACAGTTCCACCAACATATGATTCAATGCTTGCAAAAATTATAGTTCATGGTAAAGACAGAAATGAATCTATAGCAAAATTAAAGAGTGCTGTTGCAGAATTAGTTGTTGATGGTATACAAACTAATGCTGATTTCATTTTAAAGATTTTGAGTAATGAAAAATTTATTAGTAATGATTATGATACTTCTTTTATCCAAAAAGAGAAGTTGGCAAAATAGATAAGTTAAATAGAAGAGAGTGAATTGAGATTGAATGATGTGATTTTAATCTCAATTTTTTTATATATTCGAATAGTAAGCGGGGAAATAAGTATAAAAAGCGAGGTAATAAGTATAGTAAGTGGATGATGACAATTGAATGGTATGCGGATAAAAATTGAATAAGAATTGAATAAGAATTGAATAAGAATTGAATAAGATAATTGAACTTGCCAAATTTTTATGCTAAAATGTAGATTAAACACAAAAATGTGTTTAGAAACTATGTTATTTACTTTCAAAAGTGACAGGAGGAAGAAAAATGAAATTTACAGATTCTGAAATGATTCGGATGACAATTAAAGCATCCAAAAGTAAGCAGGAACTTTATGTAATTCTTGCTGAAAGTGGAATTAGCAAAAAAGTAGTTGATGAATTCTTAAAAAACAATCCAAAAGAGAAGAAAAAAATGCTTTCAGATTTTGAAAAAAAGAAAGAAAAGGATGAGGCATATAAAATCATAATTGATTCGACTATTGTAAGAGTTCCAGAGATGATAAAAATTTTAAGGAAGCTTTCTAAAAAAGCGAAATTCATTCTCTTAAATGTTACAATAGATGAATTAAAAAGAAGACCAGAAAAAGAGAAGGCATTTAAGTTTTTAGAATTTGCAGCTACTGAAAAGAAGCTATTTTACTATGAAAAAGCGGAAGGAGAAACAGAAGAGAAAGCTGTTGAAAATTATTGTAGAAACAATAATAATGTAGCAGTTCTTACATCTAATTGTCAAAGTGCATTACTTTGGCGTACAGAGGGAATCGAAGTCATTTTTAAAAGAGAAGCTAAATAATTTTTTTGAAAGTAAATAATGTAGTGGCCTAGAATAGGCTTAAGGGTTTCTAATTAAAAGTTAGTTTGATTTTTGATTAGAAACCTATTTTTTTATAAAAAAACTACTACGAAAATAAATGGGAAAAAAATAAAATTTGACTACTCATACTAATTGCAAAAAAATAAAAATAAATATATAATATACCCATCGAAAGGAGGAAGTCCCTTGATTATAGATAAAGTAAAAAAGGTAAATGAAGCAGAAGAGAAGCCAGTAAGAAATTCAAGAGCTGCTGATATGATGATAGGAAAATGGGTTAAATGTGATAATTGTAAAGAAATTATATATAAAGATGATTTACATGATAATTTAAGTGTATGTCCTAATTGTGGCAAACATTTTAGGCTTTCAGCAAGAAGAAGAATAAAACAAATTGCAGATGAGGGAACTTTTGAGGAAATAGGCGAAGATATATTAACTAAAGATCCATTAAAATTTGATGGATATATGAAAAAAGTAGAAACATTAAAAGAAAAAACAAAGATTCAAGAAGCAGTTAAATGTGGTATTTGTGAGATAGAAGGAGAAAAAGCGGTACTTGCTGTAATGGATGGTAATTTTTTAATGGGAAGTATGGGAGGAGCTGTAGGAGAAAGAATTACTTTAGCAATAGAAACAGCAATGGATGAAAAATTACCTCTTATTATATTTTCTGTATCTGGTGGAGCTAGAATGCAAGAAGGAATAATTTCTTTAATGCAAATGGCAAAGACATCAGCGGCAATAGAGAAATTTAATCAAGCAGGAGGATTATATATTTCTGTTTTCACAGACCCAACAACAGGAGGTGTTACAGCAAGTTTTGCAAGCTTAGGAGATATCATTTTAGCAGAACCTAAAGCTTTAATTGGATTTGCTGGACCAAGGGTAATAGAACAGACAATAAGACAAAAATTACCTGAAGGATTTCAAAGTGCAGAATTTTTATTAGAACATGGATTTATCGATAAAATAGTAGAAAGAAAAGATATGAAAGAAACAATTGCGAAATTAATAAAAATGCATAAGAGATAATTTATGAATAATTATAAAATTTAATATTATTTGAGTATAGTAATGAAATATAAGCAGTAGTATGTTTTAAATATATATTAATATATATTTAAAATTATTGAAGAAATTGTTTATTTTATAATTAGAAATAAATGTAAAAAAATATATAAAATGTAATGATTAAATATTTTATGAAATTTAAAACAGAAAGCAAGAAAGAAGGGAATGATAAAAAATGTCTAATAAGCAAATTACTGCGTGGGATAGAGTAACATGTGCAAGACAATTGGAAAGACCGAAATCATTAGATTATATCGAAAATATATTTACAGATTTTATAGAATTACATGGTGATAGATGTTTTGGTGATGATAAGTCAATTATAGGTGGAATTGCAATGTTAGAAAATGTGCCAGTAACAGTAATAGGAGAACAAAAAGGTAGAAGTGCACGAGAAAATATAGAAAGAAATTTTGGAATGCCTAATCCAGAAGGATATAGAAAGGCTTTAAGACTAATGGAACAAGCAGAAAAATTTCATAGACCAGTAATAACATTTATAGATACACCTGGAGCATATCCAGGAATGGGAGCTGAAGAAAGAGGACAAGGAGAAGCAATTGCTAAAAGTATTATGAAAATGTCTTCATTAAAAGTTCCAATTATATGTGTTGTAATAGGAGAAGGTTCAAGTGGAGGAGCTTTAGCTATAGGTGTTGGAGATAAAGTTGTTATGCTTGAAAATTCTGTATATTCTATTTTATCACCAGAAGGTTTTGCGAGTATATTATATAAAGATTCGAGCAAGGCTAAAGATGCAGCAGAAAATATGAAAATGACTGCAGAGGATTTAAAAAAATTAAAAGTTATTGATGAAATTATAAAAGAACCAGAAGGCGGAGCTCAAAATAATTTTGAAGATGTAGTTGATAATTTGAAAAAATATTTAGTTAAAGAAGTAAAAGAGTTATCTAAAAAATCAACAGAAAAATTATTGGAGAATCGTTATCAAAAATTCAGAAAAATTTATTAGAAATATAATTATAAATTTAAAATATTAAATTAAAAGATTAGATTAAAAATGAAGAAATAGTAAATTTTTTCGTTAAAATATAAAAAGGAGGAAAATAAAATGATATTAAAAGGAAAAAAAGTTGTTATAATGGGAGTAAGAAACAAATGGAGTATTGCATGGGGAGCAGTGCAATCAGCATATGAGCAAGGAGCAGAAGTTATTTGCACATGTTCAGGTGATAGCATAGATAAAGTAAAAGAATTAGTAAAAGAATTACCAGGAACAAGTGTATATTTATGTAATGATGTAAGTAAAGATGAAGATATAGAAAATTGTTTGGAAGAAATCAAAAAAGACCATGGAAAAATCGACGGACTTTTACATGCAATAGCTCATGCAAATACAGAAGATTTGAGAAATGATTTTATTTTAACATCAAGAGATGGATATGCTCATGCACAAGATGTAAGTAGTTATTCTTTAGTAGCAATAGTAAGAATAGCAAAAGAAAAAGAAATGCTAAATGAAGGTGCAAGTATAGTAGCATATACATATTATGGTTCAGAAAAGGCAATAGAAGGATATAATGTAATGGGAGTTGCAAAAGCAGCTTTAGAAGCAAGTATTAGATATCTATCTGTAGATTTAGGAAAAATGAAATGTCGTATAAATGGAATATCTGCTGGACCAATAAAAACATTATCTGCAAAAGGTATAAAAGATTTTGGTTCAATATTGACAGTTGTAGAAGAAAGAGCACCATTACATCAAAATGTAACAACAAAACAAGTAGGTGATAGTACAGCATTTTTATTTAGTGATTTATCTAGTGCTATTACAGGAGAAATTATTCATGTTGATAATGGATATAATATTGTTGGTGTATAGAGGGATTGAAAGACGGTTCTAGAGATCTCTAAAAAGGGAACAAGGGATGGACTTCTAATTGAATGAAATTCAAATTTGAGTTTCACCAATTATTAGAGGTCTGTCTCTTATTTTTTCCTTTGGACATTGTCTTTTTTTCACTGCTTCTGTCTTTCTCTTTTCCTGTTATAGCCTTTCCTTTATTGCTTTTATTTTTCTTTGAGGTCTGTTCCTAGTTCTCTCATTTTAGTGATTTTGAAGACTGTTTCTCAATCCTTCTTCTATCAAGAAATTAATTATCAATCTGAAATTTCACTTGCTATATTAAAGAAAATAGTATAAAATAGTATAAAATTAAAAAGATAGGGAGAAAAAAATGATAAAAAAATGGCAAATATTTAACACAAACGAAGACGAAGTAAAAGAATTAGTAAATAAATATAATATAAATCCATTACTTGCAACGATTTTAGTAAATCGTGGTTTTACACAAGAAGAAAGTTTAGATAAATTTTTAAAACCAACAAGAAATGATTTTCATGATCCATTTTTAATGCCAGATATGAAAAAAGCTGTTGATAGAATATTACTAGCAATAGATAGAAAAGAAAAAATAATAATATATGGTGATTATGATGCAGATGGAATTACAAGCATAACAGTATTGAAAAGCTTTTTTAATGATATAGGGGTAGAAGTAGGGCAATATATTCCAAATAGGTTAGATGAAGGATATGGACTTAATAATAATGCTATTAAGAAAATTGCAGAAGAAGGAAATCAATTGATGATTACAGTAGATTGTGGTATATCAGCAGTAAATGAGATTGATTATGCAAATTCTCTAGGGTTAGAGACTATAGTTACAGACCACCATGAAGTTGCAGAAGAATTACCAAATGCTTTAGCAGTAGTAGATGCGAAAAGAAAAGATAATATATATCCTTGTAGAGATTTAGCAGGTGTAGGAGTTGTATTTAAATTAATTCAAGCACTTTCTATAAGTTTAAATTTACCAGAGGAAGCATATTTGAAATATTTAGATATAGTATGTATAGGAACTATTTCAGATATTGTACCTTTAAAAGATGAAAATAGAGTTATAGCAAAATTAGGTCTAATGTTAGTAAGGCAGACTAAAAATATAGGTTTAAGGTCTCTTTTAACATCATCGGGTTATAGAAAAATTGATTCAACTTCGATTTCATTTGGGGTTGCACCTAGAATAAATGCATGTGGAAGAATGGGATTTGCAGATGAAGCATTAAATTTATTTCTTTGTAAGAATGTAGAAATGGCGAATATGTTGACTAAAAAATTGAATACTTTTAATGTAAAAAGGCAAGATATTGAAAAAAGAATATATGAAGAGGCTGTAAGTATAATTGAGAGTCAGAATTTAAATGAAAAAAATACAATAATTGTAGCAGGAGAAAATTGGCACCACGGAGTAATTGGAATAGTTGCATCAAAAATCACAGATTTATATTTCAAACCAAGTATACTATTATGCAAAGAGGGAGAAGAAGCAAAGGGTTCAGGAAGAAGTATACCAGGATTTGATTTACATGATGCTTTAATGAAATGTTCTGATTATATAGAAAAATTTGGCGGTCATAGTATGGCAATAGGCATAACTTTAAAAAATAGTGATATAGAAAGATTTTCTGAAAAATTAGAAGAAGTTGCAGAAGATGCACATATAGAAGAAATTTTACCAGAAATTCAAATAGATGCAAAGATTTCTATTTCAAATATAAATAAAGAGATGGTAGAAAGTTTATCTGAATTAGAACCTTTTGGAGAAGGTAATAAAATGCCAGTATTCGCATTTAAGAATTTAAAGATTGATTCAATAAGAGCATTAACAGAAGGAAAGCATTTAAAACTTACATTAAAAGAAGGAAATACTATAGTAAATGCAATTGGTTTTAATATGGGAAATTTAGCAGAAGATTATAGAATAGGAGATAAAATTGATGTAGCTGGAACACTAGAAATAAATAGTTTTAATGGTGTAGAAAGTATACAAATAAATCTTAAAGATATAATGAAATCTGTTGAAAAATAACAAAAGTAAAGGGGTGTATGATATGCAGGAAGCAAATAAAAATATTACAATTCAAGATGTAATAAATAAAAGGAAAGAACATTCAAGAAGAGTAAACACAAAATTAATAATGAAGGCATATGAATTAGCGGCAAATAAGCATAAAGACCAAAAAAGAGGGTCAGGTGAACCCTATATAATTCATCCATTAAATGTTGCATATATTTTAGCTGATACAGGATTAGACGAAAGTACAATTTCTGCAGCTTTATTACATGATATTGTAGAAGATACAGATGTAACAGATGCAGATTTAAGAAAAGAATTTGGTGATGAAATAGCAGATATGGTTGCAGGTGTTACTAAGCTTGGAGAAGTTCAAATATTTTCTGTTGAAGAAAGACAAGCTGAAGACTATAGAAAAATGTTTTTAGCAATGGGAAAAGATATTAGAGTTATATTAATAAAGCTTGCAGATAGACTTCATAATATGAGAACTCTAAAATATTTAAGACGTGATAGACAAATTGCAAATGCAAAAGAAACTATGGAAATATATGCCCCTCTTGCAAATAGATTAGGTTTATATTCTATGAAATGGGAATTAGAAGATTTAGGTTTTAAATATCTATACCCAGAAGAATATCATGAACTAGTAGAAGGAATCGATAGAAAGAGAGAAGAAAGATTAAAATTCATAGATAAAATCATGGATGATATTAGAGTAGCTCTAAAAAAGCAACATATAGAAGCAGAAGTAACAGGAAGAGCAAAGCACTTATATAGTATTTATCGTAAAATGAAAAGAGATAATAAAACATTAGACCAGATATATGATTTATTTGCTTTAAGAATATTAGTAAATTCAGTAAAAGATTGTTATGCAGCACTTGGAGTTGTGCATGAATTATATAGCCCTATGCCAGGAAGATTTAAAGATTATATAGCAGTTCCAAAACCAAATATGTATCAATCAATACATACTACATTATTAGGAGAAAAAGGAACACCTTTTGAAGTTCAAATAAGAACATGGGATATGCATAGAGTTGCAGAATATGGTATAGCAGCACATTGGGCATATAAAGAAGC
>CAWVME010000133.1:0-3982 GCA_963930325.1 Bacillota bacterium
AAATTACAGGAAGTCCTGTTTGTTTATTAATTCCTATTGGAATTCCTGTATCCATTCCAGCGTCTGCATTTACAAATGGAAATACTGTTGCCATAGACCCTCTATCAAAAGTGTGTCTTCTACTTATCTTATTATCATTTAATGGTAAATTAGATTGAAATCCTTCCTCTTGTAATGCCCATGCCGTTTTTAAACCTATCTGATTCTTGGATGCCTCCATTGCTAAAATTTCTGACATTTTATCTAACTCAACTTTATTATAAGCAAATAAAGTACATATAATTGTTGCTTCAAAAAGTTTATTATATCCTGCCGCAATTTGATCTCTTAAACTTTCAACTTCAGCTTGTTTAGTGCCAAGAACAGAAAGTCTATTTATATCTCCTCTGTTATTTGCCACAACCCTTTCAGACTCTAATTCAACTATTGTTTTATTAAGATCATTTATTGAATTGTTTTCTGGAATTGGAGTTATAAAAACAGAAGTATTCACATCTCCAAACTCATATATACCAGCTAAAAAATATGGAAATGTAGCTTGTCTTGGAACAGTTGTAACATAAAAAGTTCTTGCAAATCTTGATATTTTAGAGAATATTTCTAAATAATCAAAATGCGTAGCATCAATTCCCGATGGTGCTAAAAGATCATGAAGAGCAGATTTATTCTTTTCCAAAATATTTACATCTTCATCTTTTACAATAAGCTGATCAGCTTTTTGCTTTTCTTCTTGTAATTTTCTCATTTCTTTTCTAGAAATTTTCTTTGCCATTTTTATATTAACCTCCTATTACACAATGCTATCATTTTCATTATTACCTTTTTTATTAAAATCTTCATTATTAGAATTATCATATAGATTTGTATTTTCATTTTCAGAATTTAAATTTTGATCTATTTCATCTTTAGATTTTTTTACTAAATTTCCTAATTCTTTAGATTTTTCAATCAATTGTATTCCTTTTGGTTTCTCTTTAGATTTTAACTCTTCTATAGTTTCCATATCTTTATTATTTTCTTCTATAATTTCTTTTTTTTGCTGCTTATCAATTTCAAGCAATTCTCTTTTTGTTTCCCTAAAGTCGTCTAATATTTTTTTGTTTACTTTATTCTTAAAATCTTGATCATAATCTTCAGATTTTATCATATTAGTTGCTCTTTTGCTAATTTCTTCTTGCTCATCAATAGCTTGAGAAGCTGGAGTTTCAATCTCACCTTGTTCAATAACCGCTCTCATAGACTCTAAAGCTTTAATTTTAGCTTCATTCTTTAAATATTCATCAAGAGCAACTGTCTTTTTATATATTGCATCTTCAGACGTAGAATATAATCTAAATATTCCAGATTCAAGAGCTTCCTGAACTCCCATTAAACCTTTATCATCTCTGTTATATGCAGAATATAGTAAATCAGCTAATTCATTTGAATCTAATATTTTACCAGAAACAGAACAAGAAGCAAGAGCACTAATTATAGATGTGCATCTAGTATTTAACTCAGTAAAACACATCTCTATTAATTCATCTTTGTCAAATTTGTCTGCTGCTGTTATTTCAGCAGTACTATAAGAAACTAATACATAAAAATTTCTTTGTAGTAAATTTTTATTTCCACTCATATGCTCAACATAAGTAATCATATCATTTGCATATTCATATACATTAGCTATACTATTTCTCTCCTTAGTAACTCTATCTAATTTTTTCTCATCTACATCAAAAGAACTTACTAGCTTAGAATACTCTTTATTTATATTTTCATATTTATTAGATATGTCAGCTACATTTTGCTTATATTTTTCAACCACTTTTTTTAAATCAATATTCTGTGCTTGGACATAAAGCTGTATAGGATATTTGAGAGTATTTAAAAAAGTAATGAATCCCTCTTCAACAGCTAATTGCTCAACTTCTGACATCAAATCATAATTTATACCTTTACATTTAATAGCCATTGTAAATCTAGATCCACCATTTTGAACAATCATATCATCTAATATTCTATCAAATTCCATAAATTTAAACACATCTTCTTTTTTAGGACCTTTTTTTTCTTCAACTTTATTTTTAGCTGACTTTTCATCATTATTATTATCTTTTATTTTCCCATCTTTATCTATAGTCTTCAACGTTTTTTCCTGTCTTTTATTTATAGTTAAAAATAATATAAAAAACACAAACATTATAATTAAAAAAATTATAGGCAATATTATAGATGTCATCCGAATATCTTCCCCTTTCCTTTTTGAGCACTTTTTTTCTTTTCTAACTTTCTATTAACACCATAAATATAAATTTTCTTTTTTCCTCCAAAAGTCAAAAGTCTCAATAATATATCTGAAACGTTTTCTCCTCCTGCTTTTTGAAGAGGTCCCATAATTGGACTATCTGGAATCTTTGCAGCTCCAATTACAAAACCTATGCCAGCAAATGGAGCTATTATTAAAACTGTATTTATCAGTGAAACTTCCATAAACATCTTAATTACAAAATAAATTATTATTCCAATTGCCCCAAAGCCTATTGTAGTTGCTAAAGATTTTAGCGAAAAAATTACTAATATACGTGATTCTCCCTTAGCACTACGTGGTACTGTATATGTTCTTCCCATACATCAACCTCCTATATAGATTATATCTGTAAAGCCTGATTTATCGCATTAGAAATAAATGTTAAAATATTTAATGTACAGAAAATCATTAAGATACCTATTATAAACATTGGACCCTTTTGCTTAAGTTCTGCCTTACCATTCGCACCAGAAAGTATATATTTTGCTCCTATTACCATAATAGCAATTATAGCTACTATTTTAGCCAAAAATACAACAATTGCAAAAACTTTTGCTAATACATCTGTATATGATTCTGTTCCTGAAAATATAAACAGTTGAGTCGCTGTACTTATAGAATCATATGTTCCTGTAGTTTCATTATATACTGCATTTCTAATTAATAAATCACTTAAATTTGACCATCCAAAGAAAAACAGACATGCAACCAAAAGACCAATCAATTGTTGCTTAACTTCGGCTTTTCCAGTAGCTCCACCAAGCATATATTTCATTCCCAATACAACTGTAACTATAGTTATAACAGATGTTCCAAAAACTTTTATAAATCTAGAAATCTGACTCATTATCGAATCATTTAAATAAACAACACCATTTGTAGATCCTTCATTATACCATGTTTGAGCACCTTCCCAAAAATCGAAAGGTTTCTTATCAGTTTTATCTTCTTCTGTAGCATTTATAATATTAAAATTCATTACTGGCTCTATAAATATCATTATTAAAATTAGTATAATAAAAATACTCTTTAAATATTTTTTCATTTTATCCAACTCCTAATTACTACTATTAAAACTATAAATAAGTATATCATAATAATTTAATTATTCTCAAACAATTTTATGATTAATTTAAAAAATTATATTTTTGTAATATTAATGAAATAAAATTAAATTCCAAAGAAATCTTTTATTCCATCAAAAAAATTGTTTATACTTTCACCTATGCCGTCAACGCCACCATCGTTTATCGTTTCTTCCTTAACAATACTATTATTAACACTATCTCCTATCAAATCATTTCCTGACTTAATAACAAATTTTATAACTGTATTAGCTGCAAATACCAAAATAACTCCTATTATCATGAAAAGCAATGTTTGCTTGATTTCACCTTTTTCATTTGCTCCTGCTTTCATGTACCTATATCCAACATAAACTACTCCTATAATCGCTATAACCTGAATTATATTAGCTATAGTTCCATACACTTTATATGCTGTATTACCAATTTTATTATCTACTTCTCCATCTTCTAAACTATTAAAAATATTACTATCATATCCTGCTCCTAAAGCATATATCTTATTTACTCCACCCCATATAGCAATCATAAAAATAACTATAAGAAACATAAATTTAATTTTTTTCATTTTTTACACCTCATCTTCTTATAATAATTATACAATAAA
>CAWVME010000134.1:0-4621 GCA_963930325.1 Bacillota bacterium
ACTTTCCCACTCCTTCAAAGTATCTTCAAAGCTCCATTTTCCATCTCCGATTTTTTCTATAACGGGTCCTATGATTGCAAATAACACATACAGTCCCAAAATAGTTTTAATATATTTTTTATTGTTTCCATTCGGCAGTAACATTTCTATTAGCGTGACAATAATAATTGCAATAATAATTCCATTAGTCCATGAACTAACCCACTGCAATCTTTTCCCTCCTTTTGCCATTAACGATACATTAAACTACTATTGGTCATTTTTATAATAATAGTAACTCCTATTAAAAGCATAACGCTAATAGAACACACAATTGCTAGTAATATTTTAAATGTATCTCCTAATTGTTCTAAGAGTTTTACTATTTTTTCGTCTGCAATTGGTTGACAAAGAGCGGCCATTAATTTATATAGGAAAGTCAATACAGTTAACTTTATAATTGGCATAGCACAAATTGCTAGAATAATAATAACTCCCACAATCCCTACAGCATTTTTTAATATGCTAGCACATCCAATAACTGTGTCTACAGTATCTCCTAAGATTTTTCCTACAACAGGAATTACGGATGAGACAGCTGCTTTAGCTGTTTTGGCTGTTATTCCATCTACACTACTAGTTAAAGTTCCTTCTAAAGAAAGTACTCCGACAAACAATGTTAGCAAAATTCCAATTAACCACACAATACTCGTTTTAAAATATTGAGATAGTTTATCTATTTGGATTTTTCCAGATAAATTAGAAATAGCACTTAAAGCAGTAGCTATTAACAAAATTGGAACAACAATAATTTCTATAATGTTGGAAATGAACGACATAATGAATAATAGTAGTGGCTGAACAAATCCGGCAGATACAATATTTCCTGTTGTTATCATAAGAGTAATTAAAATTTGAATAAGAGTATTCATAAATCCAGTTAAATTTTGAATGGTGTCTTTTACCATTTTTAAAATCTCTGAAAAATTAGCCATTACGATTGTTACAATTAATATATACTGTACATAATAAATAATTTGTGCAACTCCCTTATTTTCTAAACCTTCACTAATACTATTTAATATGCTGTGTATTACAATAATAACTAAAATGCTTCCTATAATTTGAATACAACTAATAACTTCTTTTCCAAGAATGTTAATCAATCCTTCAAAAAGCTTTTCATTTTCTATTTTCCCTGTTATAGCAGAATTTAATAGCTCTTTTGTATCTATATCTCCTTCAAAATTTTCTGTGTATTTATTCGCTTCTTTTATAAAGCTAGAAATTCCTAAACTTTCTGCTTGAGAATTTATAAGTTCATTACTTGCAAAACAGGGAAACGTAAAGGCAATAATAAATAAAAAGGCAATAAATACTTTTATCTTTCGTTTTTTCATTTATTCCTCCATTTCTTTTTTTGTTATGGCAGTATTTTTAGTATTGTCTCTAATAATGTAGAAATAATTGGAATGGATATTCCTATAATAATAATTTTTCCTCCCATATCTATTTTATTTGCTATAGCGCTTTCTCCTGAGTCTTTGCAAATACTTACTGCATATTCTGTCAGAATAGCAATTCCAGTTATTTTTAATATTATTCCCAGAAACTGGCTGTTAATGTTGGCTTTTTGTGCCAAACTATTTAGTAAATTGATTATCGCCGCCAACTTGTCCATTACAAGAAACAGAATTAATGCACCTGCTAAGATAGATACATAAATTACAAATTCTGGCTTATATTGTTTTAATATAATGATAATAATAAGAGAGGTAAGTCCTATGCCTATAATTTTAATTATGTCCACTTTCTTTGTATCACCTCTTTTTATATGTATTTATAAATTAAATATAGTTCGTACTGTAGAGAACAATGTGCTTATTTCTTTAATAACAATAGTTAAAACAATTACTAATCCCGCTAAAGTTGTCATCATAGCCTGATCTTCTCTACCTGCTCTTACTAATACTTGATGTAATACTGCTACTAAAATTCCTATAGCTGCTATTTTAAATAATAAATTAATATCCATTTATCTTTTCATTAGCCTTAAGTGCTAACTTCCCCCTCTCTACATAAGTATAATAACTAATCCCAAACCTCCGACAAGTCCTAATGTTTTATATAATTTCTCATTTTTATTTCTTTCCAATTCGGCTTTTCTTATTTGCGTATCTAAAAATTCACTAGTCAATTCAATCTCACTTAGTTGTCCCTCAATGCTCGTCTTTCCTAAAAGTTTACTAAACGATTTCAAAATTTCTTTATCTTCTCTGGTAAAATTAGACTCCATATTTTGAATAGCCTGTTTCCATGCCTCTCCCGCACTTGTCTCTTGTATTTGTTTACAAGCTTCTTCAAATATCCTTTTTACATTTCCATCTGTACTATTTGCAATGTCTTCAAAAATCTCTGGAATTGGCTGATATGTAAATTTCATCTTTGTTTTGCAGATGTTTAATGCATTTTTCATTTTTTTCAATTCTTGTACTCGTGAAGAATATTTTTTTGAAATTAAGGTTCCTATACTAAATGATGCTATAAATATAGCTATATATAAAATAATTCTAAATACAGACATTGTATACTATCACCTCTATTAAATTATATGCAGCTTGTCCCGATTTAGAACTATTTTTTTATATTTTAAATTTTCTTTGGATAATTCATAAATTTCTTCTATATTTTTATTTTTTAGGAAGACTATCTTTTCTATCATATGTTTTTCCAATAACTTACTAATTTCTGGATTGTATTCTATCTCTTGGATAGTATTTCCATGTGCAGTAAATACTCCTTTTATACCAGAACATAGAGCATATTGAATTGCTTCTACATCACCAATGTTTCCAATTTCATCTGCCACAATAATTTGAGGTGCCATAGAACGAATAAGCATTTTCATTCCTATGGCCTTAGGAATATTCTCAATTACGTCTGTCCTTATTCCTAAATCATTTTGGGGTATTCCTCTATACATGGCTGCAATTTCTCCTCTTTCATCTACAACTCCCACAGTTTTTCCTCGGTTACTTATATTTCTTACCAAATCTCTTAATATGGTAGTTTTCCCTTCTCCTGGCGGAGATACGATTAATGTGTTAAAAATAGAATTTTGCATTGTTACAAGATATGGTAATAATTTATCACTACAGCCAATAATTTGTTTTGCGATTCGAATGTTTAAACTTGAGATATAAGACATATTAATTACTTTTTCTTTCTCCATTACAATGGTTCCGGAAATTCCAACTCTATGTCCTCCTTTGATTGTTATATAACCATTGCAAATTTGGTTTTGATAACTATAAATTGAATTATCACAAAGTAATTGTAATGTTTCTAGCATATCTTCTATAGTTACAATATATTTTTGTACAGTCTCTCCTTTATTTTTTCTTATGATAATCGGCTTACTTGTTCTTAAACGTATTTCTTCAATTTCTGAAAAATTTTCTGTTTTTAATTCATTTCTAATTCCTTCTGAGAAATATTTTAAAATTTGACACATTTTTATACCTTCTTTTATTTTAGAAATTTTCTGCATGTTATTTTTTCTATTCCAATACAAATTGCTTTTTCCTATTCAACTAAAAAAGAGCATATATATGTAATATATATGCTCTTTTTTTAGTTTTAGAACTTTTTATTCTAAGTTTATTCTTCCCAATTATGATAAACTTCTAATACATCATCTAGCTCTTCTAATTTTTCAATTAATAATTCCATTCTTCTTACCGAATCGCCTTCTAATTTTACATATGTTGTCGGAACTAGTTGTACTTCCGCTTGTTCAAAAACAATTTCCTTTTTTTCTAGTTCTTCTCTTATTCTTGAAAATTCTTCTGGAGAAGTAGTAATTTCATAGTAATCATCTTCTGCTGCAAAGTCTTCTGCTCCCAATTCCAAGCTAAGTAACATTAACTCATCTTCTGATAATTTACATGTTTCTTTTGACACAACTATAATTCCTTTTTTATTAAATAGGTAAGATACACAACCAGTTGTTCCAAGATTTCCTCCGAATTTGTCAAATATATGTCGTACGTCTCCTGCTGTTCTATTGCGGTTATCAGTGGAACCATTAACTATAACAGCAACACCACCAATTCCATATCCTTCATATGTTACTTCTTCATAATTTTTATTTTTATCCTCTCCAGAGGCTCTTTTAATTGCTTTGTCAATAGTATCATTTGGCATATTATTAGATTTCGCTTTTGCGATAACATCTCTTAATTTTGCATTTCCTGCAGGATCTGGTCCACCAGCTTTTACTGCCATTAGTATTTCTCTACCTAATTTTGTAAATATTTGTCCACGTGCTGCGTCTGCTTTTCCTTTTTTTGCTTGAATATTATGCCATTTACTGTGTCCTGACATGACTAATTCCTCCTTTTGTTTTTTCTGTTTATCTTTTTGCGTTCTCCAATTTGTAAATATTTATTTTTTTAAATCTAAACAAAATTTTTAAATTATTTTATCACACTTTTTCTAATTTGTGTAGTATTTTTAGAAAAATATCGTAAAATACTCATCTTAGGTTGTATGAATATCGTATTTTTGAAATTTAAAAATGAAATTTTATAAAATAAAGCAAAAAGAGAGCTACTATTTCATTATGAAGTGAACCCAAAAA
>CAWVME010000135.1:0-28565 GCA_963930325.1 Bacillota bacterium
AAAGTAATACATATAATATAAGTTCAGAAGATTTAGTAAATAAGATTTTAGACTTTGGAAAAAAAGCTACTTATATTTCTGAATTTACGGATATTGTAAGTTATGTTAAAGAACATATATCTCCAAACGATATCGTTTTAACTCTTGGTGCTGGTACAGTTGTAAATGTTGGAAAAATGCTAATTGATTAGTAATGAGATTATTCATAATGCGGGCGAACATTGTTCGCCCGCAAAACCAAAATTAACATAGGCATATTGCAAAAAGTATAAAATAAAAATGGATATTTGTCTAATTTACTTCTCTTAATTGTTTTATCATAATATCTCCAAACACTCCATATCCTTTTGTTGGATCATTTACTAATACATGAGTTACAGCTCCAACAAATTTTCCATTTTGTATAATAGGAGAACCACTCATTCCTTGTATAATTCCTCCTGTTTTTTCTAATAAAGCTTGGTCTGTTACTTTTATGAGCATGCTTTTATTATTTGCATTATTGTTTTTATAAATTTTTTCAATTTCTATATTATATTCTTTTCTCGTGTTATTTTCTAAATTACATAAAATTTTTGCTGATCCTAATTGTATTTCTTCTCGAAGAGCTACTTCTACCTCATTTTCTTTACTTATTCCTAATGCTGTTAGATTAGTTAACTTGCCATAAATTCCAAATTCAGTATTTTTGCTAATTTCTCCAATAGTTGTTTGGTTTACTATGCTCCCTTTCATTTCTCCTGGTTTTCCCTTTTCTCCCTTAGTAATGGAAAGAATATCTGTTGTTACCACTTCTCCTGTTGCAATACTAAGTAGTTCTTCTGTGTCAATGTCAAGAATTCCATGTCCCAAAGCTGCAAATCCATGAGTAGATGGCTCATAAAAACTAATTGTACCAACTCCTGCTGCGGCATCTCTTACCCATAATCCTAATTTGTATTCATTTTCAGAAACTTTCGCAGGCTTTATATTTGCTACAGAGACTTCTCCATTTCTTACATATTTTATATTTAGATTTTCACCTTTTGAGCTGTTTACTTGTTCTACTAATTCAGCTGTAGTTGTAATTTCTTTTTCATTAATACAAACTATTAAGTCTCCTTCTTTAATTCCAGAATTTTGATACGGTTTTAACTTGTTATTTTCTATATTTTCTATTTCCGACATTCCTACAACCAGCACTCCATTTGTATAAAGTTTTAACCCTATACTACTTCCCACAGGTATAACTGTTGTTCTAGGAATTACGTTAACACTCACTTCCTTTATAGGAATAAGTCCTAATAATTCTAACTCTATGTCCATTTTTCCTATAAAGTCATTCTCTTCTATTGCATCACTAGATACTAATGTTGTTTGATATGCATTTTTATTTTTTTCTTTTACTTGAATTCCTAAAACAGTATTTAAATTTAAAGTTTCTCCTTGAAAAAGTATCAAGCTGTCCGGCATAGACGTTATATTAGTTACATAAATTAAGCTTATTAGTAGAATAATAAGTATAAAATATATTTTTACTCTTTTCATGGTATCCTCTTTTTTATTCTTTAATTTTTTGTTTTATATTAGGATAACCATAAAAATTTTTTAAATGTAATTTTTAAAATTTTTTTAATCTTTATTCAAATCATCACCACGCTTGTACAGTTCTTTTCTGATTCTTCCTATTGCATTGTACTGAGCTTGGGCACGTGCTCCCGTTAATGCTTGACTTTCATAGTTTGAATTGATAATGCAATAATAGCACGCATTTTCCTCATGTTCGTATATATATTCCTTATTTTCTTCTCCTAAATTTGAATTAATCTTCCTTTCAAATTCAATACTTTTATATCCTATTAGAGCATTCTCATTTATAATCTCTGGGCAGTCAATTCTGTGATAATAGGAGTCACCTTCATTTATGTAATAAATTGAGTCTACGCTAATATATTCTTTATTTTTTGGACAACTTACAACAGAATAGCCATTGTAGTATTTATTTCCAATAGGAAATCCTTGCATAAACGTAATCATTGTTACATTTTTAATTAATCTATTCCATTCTTCTTCTTTTAAAATTGGCATTTTAAAATTATATGTAGTTCCTAAAGCTTCCGAGTTTGCACTATAAGAAGTAATAGCAGAATTTAAATTATCTTGTAAAATAAGTCTAATTACTTCTCTTCTATGAGCATTAAATGCTGAATCTTCTCTTTGTGGGTCATTACTTCCAGTTATATTCAATATTCTATCTGTTGTATTTTCTTCAAATTCTGGGTAAGTCTC
Organism: Bacillota bacterium; assembly: GCA_963930325.1. GTDB lineage: Bacteria > Bacillota > Clostridia > TANB77 > CAG-508 > CALXJM01. The sequence goes on from CAWVME010000135.1 coordinate 2,269, forward strand.
ATCTTCTTCCCCAATTTTCCTTGCATTAGATGGAGTAATTTTCCCAGCTAAATTATCATTTATCCATTGTGTAAAATCTTGTGCTTCAATATAGTACTGTTTTGCTGTCTCGTCAGTTATTACTGCTCCTTTATAAGTTACTTGGTCTCCACTAACTGAAATATCTTCCACATTTTCTAAATATCCTGCTCTTGAAACATAATTTCCACTCACGATACCATAAACTACGATATAATTATCCAGTGTATAATTAATAACAACATCATTAAAATTATCTATCTTATAGCGAATACTATAATAAATGTACGGTTTTATAATATGTTCGTATACACCTGTTTCCAAATTAATAGTTGGTGAATAAATATAAAAGCCATCATATAAAGTATATACAATTGCTGGTATATATGGTTTTATACTTTCTGTTCCATAACCAGAAACTCCTAAATTCGTAACTAAGCTATTGATAAAGGAGTTAATGGAAGCCTTTATATCTCTTCTGATAGAATCGGCCTGTGTAGATCTGCTGTTATTAACTGTATTTAGTTTAAATGCTTTTACTGCATCATAAGTAGATTCACTTAAAATTTGGTCATATTTATTTTGTCTTTTGATTACCTCAACCTCACCTTTTACATATACTGATAAAAGGATTGAAATTGGTAATATAATTATAATAAACACAACTGCCATGTTTTGTATTTTCATTCTTTTTCACCTTTGTTCTTTATTTTGTAAAATAAAAAGGAGGCTATTATATTTTTCCGCCCCCTCCTTATCTTATTAAGTTTTATATACCTGTGTTTGTTACCATTCCACTGCTAGATGCTGCAATTGTATATGCATCATTTCCTACTAGACTATAAAAGAAATTTCTGAGCATTTGTGATATAGTTGTATTAGTATTTTTTACATTTACAGATACAATATCTCCTTCTTTCAATTTATATTGTCCTGCAGATGAACTACTACCATACAATACGTCTTCAATTTGTGAAGTATATACAGAGTAATATACATTTTCTCCTATCTTATCTAGCCCACTTCCAGTATCTTTTCCGCCTGGATTATCATCCAAAATTTTAAATTCTAGTTCAACATCATATGTATTTCCGGTTGCTCCTAAAGATTGAACAAAATTATCATAATTGGTCAATGTCAGTTTTCCAGTTGATTTGATATTATCAACAAATTGAGATGTTAATGTTTGTACATTTAGTTCAGATATATCATCACTTCTTTCTGATACAGTCATTAATGGAAAAACAAACATAAGTATAGCAGCTAAAAAAATTGCAGTTACCGTAACTAAAGTTTCTCCCATTGGCTCCACCTCTTTCTAATTATTCTTGCAGTCATACCTTACAGCTTTTTAATATTTATATTAATTCATATGTAATCGTAATTTTAGATACAGCTGAAACTCCTCCTGTAAGGTCTTCATCATATGCATCTTCATCTTCTATAATTAATTTTTCTTGAAAGCTCTCTTTAAATTTTGCATTTCTATATTGCTTTAAAAAGCCTTCTCCATAGTTCATTTCTGTTCCATTAATGGTTCTTTCTTGTACAGTTTTATCGCTGGTTCCCCCAACAAACAAATCTACTCTTTTTCTTATATAGTCTGCGTTTCCAAGCCATGGGGTCCAATCCAAACCTTGATTTACAACACAGCTTCTAAAACTATTAACAACATTCGCATCTGTATTTCTTTTTATATCTGCTTCGATCGTTACATCAAAAACTTGTATAATTTGGCCATTCTGTTCTTTAATTACGATGCTTAAAGCTTCATTTGTATATCTATATAACATAGGGATAATAGTTTCTACTCCAACTACTCTCGTAGTTCTAGCATTATTATCATTTTCCTCTACGTATTCATAAAAATTAGTTCTGTCTGACAAGCTTAATACCATATCTGATGTTTGCCTAATTTGTCCAAATATATTAATAGTTAAAACAATAGCCATAATAAATACGAATACAGCAAAAGCCATTTTTAAAGCATCAACAGCATTTTCCATATCATTTTATTCCTTTACTTTTATGTAGATGAGCTAGAAATTTCGGAATAAGTTACAGAGTTAACTAACCCATCAGCAGAATATCCTAAAGTCACTGTATATTTTTTAGATAAACTAACTTGTGTTCTAAGTGTTGATATATCATTTGCAGTAGTCTTTGAGTTAGCACTAACCTGTGCATCGTAAGATGCATTACTAGATATTACATTTGCTAAGAGTGTTCTTACGCTTGTTCCATTTTGCGTACCTGCATAATTTTCAAATTGTGCATTAAAAATAGATTTATCTTGTGCACTCATCTGTGTTACCGCTGTTTGTACTGGCTGTGTTGAAGAATTAAAAATTAGCATTCCAACTCCAATTAGTAAAATTACAATTAATACTGCACCTGCAATTAATAGTGCTTTGGTAGCATTCTCCATACCATTTCCTCCTTTGAATATTTTCTTTTGCCATTTATTTTAATTCAATCTATGTCGAGCTTGATGTTATAGCTGGGCTGATTGTAACTTTGTTAACCAAACCGTCACTATATCCTAAAGTAATTGTGTATTTAGTATTTAAACTAACTCCTGTTCTAAGTGCTGATATAGCATCATTGCCACTTCCTTTATCTACTGTACCATCTGTTACAGTAACTTTGTTGTCATAAACAGCATTGCTTGAAATTACGTTTGATAAAAGTGTTCTTACACTTGTTCCATTTTGTGAACCTGCATAATTTTCAAATTGCGCATTAAAAATAGATTTATCTTGTGCGCTCATTTGTGTTACCGCTGTTTGTACTGGCTGTGTTGAAGAGTTAAAAATTAACATTCCAACTCCAATTAATAAAATTACAATTAATACTGCACCTGCAATTAATAGTGCTTTGGTAGCATTCTCCATACCATTTCCTCCTTTGAATATTTATTTAAATAAAATTTTAATAACAAATTATCCTTGTTCTTCTACCTGTTCCAATACAATCTTTGCAATCCTTCCTGTTTTATTATGATACTCTACATTTACTGTATGAAATTCGATAGAATTAAAGTTTTGTACAAACTGATCTGTTCCAAGCTTGTAAATTGTCTCCATTGCATATGTTGTTTCATTAATTTTTATATGAATATCTATTTTTATCGAATAATTATCGTCTTCTATATAAAAGCCATTTTCATCTTTTTCTACTCCATATTTTTCATTATTGTTCACTGCCTTGTTAATCATGGTAGCAATTTCTGTTCCATAAATGTTTTTATTTGTATATTGCTCAAACTCTAAATTAAACTTTTGCGCATCTCTTCCTAATCCTTGTGCATTTCGTAAAGCAACAAGCAAAACTATCATGATACAAAAAAATGTGATAAGAATAATAAATAAAGTCTTTTTCATACGCACCCTTTCTTTTATTATAATATTTTTCGCTATTTTTTTCAAGTACTTTGTGATTGTTTTACAAAAGTAATCGAATTTACCATTCCTTCGTCATTATATGTAATTCTTGAGCAACTATATGTTTCGTCTTTATTTATTTGAATTTGTTCATTAATATTGATATCTTGTGAAAGCAATGTCGTTCCTATATAAACATTAATTATATCTCCATATTTTTCTTTGTATTCTTTACTTAAGTTTAATGCACTTATAATGTCATAAATTCTTACATCTTCTTTATTGTATATTTCAAATTTATTGTTGTAACTAGCAATTCTTATTTCTTCTTGGGATTTTTCATAATTCTCACCAAAGGTTGCAGAATTTGCAAAAACATATACTGCAAGTGAAATAATAATAATGCCTAATAATACACCTGCTGAAATTAATAATGCTTTTGTTGCATTTTCCATATGTTTCTTCCCTTCTTTCTATAAATTGCTTTTACGTACTGCTTGTTCTTTCATACTCTTGGAAGTAGATTTCACTTACTCTACCATTTTGGGAGTTATATTTTAGTTGAGTACATTCAAAATATCTTTCATACATGAATGCATTTCTTTTTTCACTATCATTAAATATGCTTAAAAAAAGTGATTTGTCAGCACCTGTGAAGCAGTAAGTAGAAGCTGATAGGCTATCTGCTTTACCACCAGATATTGTAGTTACATAAACCGCAATTTGCTTTTCATCAGCTCCACTGTTTTGATTGTTACTATCGATAGATCTATTAATAAGTGAAACTACTTCTGTACCTCTTAATTTTTTCTTTTGATATGATTCATAGGTTTTGTTAAATTCTTGTAATTGCTCAGCTTCTCTTGCTTGTTCTTGTGAAGTTGATATGTTTGACAAATTGCTTACCATATATATAAGAACCGCAATCAACATAACACCAATTAGCACTCCACCCGCTATTAATAAAGCTTTTGTTGCATTTTCCATTGCTTTATTCCTTTCTTTATTTTTCAGTAAAATCTGCAATTTCTCTCTGCAATTATATTAAGCTCTCTATTTTAATGTAAAATTGTTTTATAGTTTTGCATCAGTAGTAATACGATTTTTCTTACATCATTGTACTCATTGTATTAAATGTTTCTATCATTTGTGTTAAGCCAATCCATACCAAAGGAACAATTAAATAGCCAACAAATAAACATATCATTGGAGTAAATCCAATTCCCTTTCCTATTAGTCCTTTTCTTGCAATTAGTCTATCATTAGCTTCTTTTCTTTTTTCTTGATAATACGCTCTTTCAGAATCTAATTCATCAAAAGCTTCAGAAATAGGGATTTTTTCTACAGCTGCTTGTAGACTCTCTATTAGTCTAATTAATTGTGTATTTGTAACATCGTTTTTTAATTCTTCTAACGCTTCCCATGCACCACTTTCATAATTGTTTACGCATTTAGAAATAGGTTCTCTATAAATATTAGAATATCTCTCTATCCATTCTAATATAATTTCAACATTTACTCTTTCGATTTTCATGAGCATAAGTATAATGGTTTGAAATTGCATAACTTCATTTTCCATTTCTAATTGTCTCATGATTTTTTGGAACATAAGCAGCCATAAAGGAATATAATATCCTGCTACTCCAAATACAAATGCGATAAGTACTTCGAACCATCGTAAATATTCATTTGACACGACTTGCAATTTGTCGTAAATTCTGTCTGTGGCTGTATCAATTGCCTCTTCTGTAGCTTCTTCATAATAAGGCGAAAATTTTATAGCTACCCTTAATTCTTCTTTTGTCATATCTTTTCTATCTTTATATCTGTCTAAGAAATAGTTGTCTTGTTTTGTTAAGTTTTCCGCTTTTACTCTGTCAGTTGCAGAAAGTTCTCCCAAAATAATGCTTTCTGTTGTTGGGTTTTCATAAATATAATCAATAGCTACTTTATGTATTTGTAAAAATAATAATAGAGACACTACAAATGCTACTACGGCTATACAAATTCGATTAATATATAACCATTCCATTTTCTGTTTAGAAGCAGCATCTTTTAATAGTTTTGTGACTTTTCTATTTTCTTTTGTGCCTCTTTTTGGAATAAATAAATCTACAAATTGTTTAATAATCGGTTTTTTATATGCTTTAGCTTGCCAAGGATTATCTAGAGTAGATTTTCCATTTGTAGTACTTCCATTGTCTTTTAATTTTCTGATAAGAATATATGATGCAAATGTTATTATAACTAGTAAAATTTGCACAATCATTCCACCAGTTCCACTGTAAAACGAATCTGTAAATGCAAATTGCGATACAGCCCAATTTTTTACCACTTCTAAGAATAGAATTGGTACAGCAGAAATAACGGATAAACTTTGGAATACATAGTCTAATTTATCTCTTTTTAAAATTTCAAGTTGCATTTCTTGTGTAATATTATTTAAGTTTTTTAAGTATAGTGAGCCTTCATCTGTTTTTCGGTCGCCAAATTCCTTTGTCAAATAAGAAATTCCAGCGAATTCTTTTAAATAACTATTAGGTGCAATATCGTAATATTTTTCTAGCTCTGTTTCTGGATCACTTGAAACTAAAATTTCATATATCTTCTCAGCCTGTCTTGATACTTCTAGTTCATCGTTTTGTGCCACTTCATAAATAGCTTCTTCAACCATGTTATATTCATGATAAGCATGTCTAATTTCTGCAAAAAAGTCAATCTGTTGTTTCAAAATTTTATTGTCTAATTTATCTACCATTCCTTCTGTAATTGTTTCTATAATTAATAGTTCAAAAAGTAGAAGTATGCACATAAGTAGCACGTTTTCTTTAGATACCATTATAATAATAATTGTTGTTGGTATAATAAGACATAATGCTTTAAGTAAAATAGAGGCGGTTTGCTTTCTTGTAAGGTACTCATCTTCTATGTTGATAATTTCTAGTCTTCTTCTTAATTTTAATACATATCTTTTTAAAAATGGAATTTTATAAAAATTAATGTATAATTTTTGATATAATACTTCTAAGCTTAATTTATTTTGTTTTGTTCCCTGTCTTAATTGCTGTATTTGCTTAAATTCATCTTTTTGCATTGTCTTTTTTAGAATTAAATAAGCAATTACAATAATAGCAAAGAGTCCACTAGTTCCTATAATGACATATCTAATAAGTTCCTCTTGTGGCATGTTTCAAAACGCACCTCCTTTTCTTACATTATCCTTGGTTTTCTACCTCTTTTTTTCGTTAGTACTTTTGTAGTTTCATTTTCTTTTCTTGCTGTTTTGTGTTTGCCCCAGTTTTCTTCAATAAATTCATCAAAGTCTTCAACATCACTTTCATCCATATTATTTCGCATTTCCTCTATGTTTTTATCTGAAATTTTATTTGTTAAAACATATTCATCGTTTACGAATTCTAAAATATTTACATATTTATATAATTCTTTATTTGTAGTTTTGGTAAAATAATATGTTGCATTGTCTAAAAATTTATCTAATTTTCCCTCTAGTGTTTTTTCATTTCTGTGGTCAAATGTGTATTCATTTTTATCTTCTACTGGAATACATTCTGTAACTCTTTGTATGTATCTTCTTCCTCTAAAATCTTTTACTAAGTGTACATTAAAGTTTAACACTCCAATTACTTGTTCCTCTGCGGTTTTTTCGTCATTGAACATACCTATTTTTAGAAGTGAGTTTCTAAGTGCCATAACTAAGTTAGGAAATGTTTTTGCGTGGTGAGTAAATAATGTGAATTTACTAGCAACTTGAGCGGTCTGTATCATCCATGCAGCAACAGGGTCTGTCGCAACCTCACCGATAATATTAACCGAACCATCTGTTTTCTTTTGTACATCTAGGCCTTCTTGTCCAGATATAGTATCTGTCTCACGGAAAGATAAGATATTTCTAGTTGGATAAATTTTTCTCAAGTGTAACTCAAATGCTGTCTCCTGCACCCTTATGTTCATAGTTTCATAAATGTTTTCAATCATTCCCATAAGCATAGTGGTTTTACCACAACCTTGTTCACCTGTTAATGCTGTAACTCGTGCACCTTTAACCAAAAATTTTAAAAGTGCAATCGCTTTCTCTCCTCCTTTGAAAGTAATTAATTGTTCTAGGGTTGCTCTTTTTACATCGAATTTTCTTACAAAGAAAGCCCATGTTTCTGAAAAGCTTGGTCTTACAACAACAACTCTGGAACCGTCTTTCATTTCGTTAATTTTATATCCATTGGTATCTGACAATTGCCCTGGATTATTGTATTTATATATGTTTTGGCAAACTCTTTTTAGCTCACTTTCAGTTCCAAATGATAAAAATTCTAATCTAATTGATTTACCTTGAAAAAATATCCATATGCTATCACAAGCTCTTGGGACTTTGCGTTCTAGAATTTGGTCTAAATAGTCTGCATCTGTTTGAGCTACTTGGCTTAAAAAAGATTCTGGTAAACCAGATACGCCTCCAGATACACCATCAATGTTCATATCTCTTACTTCATCAATACTACTGTATCCTTTATAGTGTTGATATACTCTTTGCGCAACTACATTTAACTTGTCTTCAAATAATAAATTTAAGTTTTCTTTTTCATAGATTTCGTCAATTTCTTCTGAAGTAATAACATAGCAAGGTTTAGTCTCTCCTACCATGTATTTTAAACTTGCTAAATCATATTTTTTAATTAATTGTGTTAATGCTTCATATCCAAACTCTTTTTTATATTGATATAGAAGTATGTCAAATTTATCCTGTGGAGTAAGTAAAGATGGCACATCAAAAGGAATGGATTTAGAGATGTTGGTCTCACTAACTCCATATTCTTTGTAAAGTAAATCAAAAATTAACTCTTTTACATATTTTTTGTCATTTACGTCTCCATATGTACATCCCTTTAGGGCCTTTTTTAATTCATATTTTTTGTTTTTCCTTCTTTTTAGCTCTTCTTCTGATAGACCAATATCATATAAGTTAATTTTAGTAATTTCATCGAGTCTTCTCTTAATAAATTCTATCATTTTTTCTAAAGTATATGTTTTGTCATCTAAACTAATTTCTTCTTCTGCTTGTTGGTTTTTCTTCTTAATTAATCCGTAAACAATAGAAAAAATAGCCGCTCCTATTACGATTATGATTAATAATGTGTTCATCTTAACCTCCATTCTTTTCTGCAAAATCTAGTGTGAAACAGAATTATAATTAATAATCTTTCACATTAGATTTTTCTTAACAGGTCAGTTTCTCATATGTAGTTCTTGTAATTTATAAATAATTTTATCACATGTTTTGTTCACTTCATTAATGAAGATTGCATTTCTGTCTTCTGAGTCAATTCTTCTATATCTCAAAAAATAATCTACGATTTTTCCTTCATTACAAGCTTCAAAAAACAATGTATTATATGGAACTGTTGCAATTTCTTTTCTTTCTCCCATATAGCGAGCAATATTTTTGCTTGAATATTTTGAGAATTTGTCATATCTTCCAATTAAATACATTATATTTTTTCGATTAAAAATAGGATATTTTTCTTTTAGTGCAATCACATCGTCTATTGTTTTTAGCCTTTGGGTTATATTTATCACAACCATGTCTGCCATAGTAAGCACATCTAATATGCCCTCCTTGTCTAATCCCTTATTTAAATCGACAAATATTAAATCATAATATTTGTTAGCTGATTTTAATATTTCTGTATACATTGGTATAAATTTTTCATATTCTTGGTATGAACTCGTAGACGGTCCTAATAAAATTTCTAATCTATCTTTAAATACAATTTTAGTATAATTTGTAATAATCTCTGGTGTGACTTTGTTACTTGAAATTGCCTTTGCTAGACCTTCTACTCCAGATGCGATATCATTTTTTCTAACACCAAGTTCTGGAAAAACAGTTTGTTGCTGTCTTTCTGGTCTCCAAAAGCAAGTTTGCAATGTATCATCATTATATGTAGTTGAAACACTTAAAATTTTATAGTTATGTTGTATTGCCATATAGGTTGATATAGCTGCTATGGATAGCGTTTTAGCTGTTTCTTCTCTACCGTTGCTCCAGAATGCTATAATCGACATTGTTTTTTATACTCCTTTATCAATATTTCGCATCGTTTTTCTTAATGCATTTATGTTGTTATCCCCTAATATTTGTTCTGTCATATATAACAAGCTTTCTTTATAATTTTGTGTTAAATTTTTAAACTTTATTTTCGCCGCTCTTTGGTTTTCTATGATGGCTGTTTTGTCTCCTTGTTCAAAAGGAAAATATATTTTTTCTTCTTCCCATTGAATTTTATAATTCGCTGATAGAAAATCCAAGTATTCATTTTCTTCTTCTGTCATATTATTTGAAAATAATACTTTGGTTAATCTTTGTGTTTCTCTTAATCCGCTCAATATTTCTAAGCCTTTTTTTAGTGAGTACAAATCGAATGATGTAACAAAATAGTTTATTCTAGCACTACGCATGTTAAATCCTTCAAACGCTTCACTATTATCTATATCGATAAGTCCATAGTCATAATCCAGTTCTGTTGTTTCTGGTATTCCCAAATACTCATTAATTTGACTAAAGCTTTCAAAGCCGACTGCAACGTCTATTTCTTCAAATTCTGTTATGTACGTTTTCGTTGGGTTAATTACCGGAATAATATATTTTGCTTTTTGGTTTAAAGTAGAATCTATTACTAAAACTTTTTTTCCAGTTGTAGTTAATAGTTTTGCGATTTGTACAATAAAATCCGTTTTATCATATGCTCCAATAAATCCGATTTTTATCATCTTTCCTCCGTTTATTGTTGTTCGTCTAATTGTTGTGCATCTAAATTTTGTAGATATTTGTCTCTTAACGCTTTTTGATTTTGTATTTGCTCACTAATTCCACTTTGTACATTTGGAATAGCATTGTCTCCTTCGTTCTGAATAGCACTGTTTATACTTTCTCTTTCATTAATTACCGAATTATATCTACTCCATAATGCTTCTCTTGCTTCTTGCACAATATTTGAATTAGAATTGATTAGTCCTAGTACTTCTCTGCTTACGGTATATGTTGAGCTACTTTCTTCTTGCATTCCTGGTTCTACATATTTAGTAGCATAAAGCATAGAACCTTTTACCATATATGCTTCTACAATGGCATTGCTCATAGATAATGTTTCAATTTCAGACATTTCAAGCCAAATAGTGTTAGTGTCTATACTCTCTACACGTTTTTTGGAGAGAACAATATAATCTTGTCCTGTTGGTAACATCCAACGAATATCAATAAATTCTCCTTCTTCTAAATGTGTTGGTAATACTAACATATTATATTCTTGTAGTCTTAAGTCATTCGTAATTTCTTTATCACTAGCAAGTAACATATCTTTACTTAAAATTGTCCCTGCTTTTAAGTCTAATTTTGAAACAACTCCTGCCAAAATATCTGCTTCTGTTGCCAAATCACTTGCTGGTGCAAAGTTTCTATTGGCTCTTGGTAATACACTTTTTGTCTCTCTTACTCCATTTTCTTCTACTTCTTCTGTTACATAAACAATATCTCCAACAGTTATTTCATTCCCTGATTGTATATCATTTTTTAATACACATACTCTTACAGATGCACTTTGTTCATCTTGTTCTTGTTTTTTTAATTCCACTATTTGGAACATAAGTAATCCTATTACTACTGATGCAATTAACAGCATTACTAGCATTCCTAATAGGAATGAGTTCCTTGATTTTCTTTGCATTGGGTTCATTGCCATTATAAATTCCTCCTTATTATATGACAAAATATCAATATTTATTTAATTGTACAACATTTTTCTACTAAAAACAATGCTTTCATTTCATGTAACATAAACTTAACATTTTTGTAATATTTTTGTAATATTTAGAATATAACTTTTAAATTTAAAGAAATAATATAAAAAGTTCAGAATATTTATTGTTGTTTAATCATTTTTTATAAGTTTTTATTTTTAAAATTGTTTTTACAAAAATTACTAGTTTATTTTATTTAGTTTTGTACATTCTATATATTGAAAAAGAAATTTCTTTTTCAATAATATAACTAGCACATCCAGGAGGTGAAAAAATAAAATGACAAACAACAGTAATAAAAAATTAGTTCCAGAAGCTATGGATTCTTTAGACAGATTTAAATATGAAGTAGCTAGTGAAGTTGGAGTTAACTTGAAAAATGGTTATAATGGAGATATATCAGCTAAAGATGCTGGTAAAATCGGTGGTAATATGGTAAGAAAAATGATCCAACAAGCTGAAAATCAAATGATTGGTAAGTAGTTATTGTATAGCTAGTACGCTCATTTAAAGTCAAGTGGGAATTTATACCTATTTTTCTCCATAAATATAGTTTATATTTATGGGTAGAGGTAGGATATAATTCCTACTTTATATTTTTGCGTTTATTTATTTTATATTAGTAATGTCTTCGAAGTGGCGGGAGAACAATGTTCTCCCATACATCGCTTTGCTAATTTTTAGTCCTTCGTTTGGCAAATATGTTGTATCGAAATTTTTTGTTTTTGCTTCTTAGAAATAACTGTCTTTATGTGAAAAATGAGTCCGACCTTGGAGCAGTTTTTTCTTTATTTTATGTGTATTTGTGTTTATTTTTGGCTCCATCTTAAACGACTTAGAGGACTCATATTTTGAACATAATACTGTTATTTCACTTTATATTAGTAATTTTTCATATTCAAAAAAAACATGGAAAATAAATTCCATGCTCTTTTAATATTTTATTATGCTTCTGGTTCTACAAGTCCATAATTCTTTCCATCTTTTAATTTGTATAATACATTTACTTTTCCTGTATCTATATTGATAAATGTAATAAATTTATCTCCTGGCTTTTCTTGTAGTTTTAGCATTGCGTCTTCTACAGAAATTGGTTTAATTTCATAATAAATGGTTTTCATCACTTCATTTTCTACTTCGCTGTGCTTTGTTTCAAATCCAACTAATTTTGCTTTTAATGTGTCATCTTTCATTTGTCTTTCTTTTTTTGTTTTCCATTTTCTAATTTGTCCTTCTAATATATCAATGTCTTTATCAATTGATGCATATAAATCTTTATGTGCAGTTACTGCTCTATAAGTATCTCCTTTTACTGTAATTTGTAGTTCTGCAATTTGTTCATTTTTTTCTGTGCGTATGGTCATTGATACATCAATATCTTCATCAAAATATTTTCCTATTCTATCTAATTTTTTCTCTAAATAATCTTTGATTGCCTCTGTTGCTTTAATATCCTTCCCAGTTATTTTTATGTTCATACCTATTCCTCCTTTAAATGTTATATTTTTTAGTATAATTTTATTATATATTAATTTTTTATCTATTTCAACCTATATTTTACAAATTTTCTAAGGCTTATATTCTTTTTCTAATTTTTGCGTTGTATATAATTTTGCAATAATTTCCAATTCTCTAATGGCTTCCTTTGGAATGTTAAAGGAATACAGTTTTTCTTGCGGTGCGATCACACTATATATAATAGCATCTTTTGTGGCATCTAGCATTCGTATTGCACTTGTATCTTGTTTTGCACAAGCGTTGCATTTAAGGCCGTTATCTATTATACTATAAAAGTGTAAATCTATTTTTGTGTGGCAATTAGCACAATATTCTATTATTGGTTTATATCCCAATATGCTTAAAAGCCTTAGCTCAAAAATTGAGAAAACTAAACTTAAGCTTTTTTCTCTTTCGCTTATTGTATAAAGCGTATTTAAAAATAATCTCAAAATTTTATATGTATTTTGATTTTCTGTTGTAACATCTCCTATTATTTTGGTAATGCAAGCTGCATATTTTAATTTGTCAAAATCCGTTCTCAAATTGTAAAATAACTCTATAGTTTCGCAAGAATTCATGCTATAAACTTCGCTTCCTTTATAAAGCATGTATTCTCCAAAGCATAAAAATTGGGTTCCGGCAAGCAATAAACTTTTTGTTCTTCTTGCTCCTTTCGCAAGACAAGAAATTTTTCCGCAACCCTGGCGTGAGCAAAGTGAGCATTTTGTCATAATCGTTTAAATTATTTTCTGCTATTACTATTCCCTTTGTTTTGATTATACTCATCTGTTCCCACCTTCATATTTTTTTCTATGTTTTCTACTTGTATTAATTCTAAAAAAGTATCTATATTTCCTGTTTTTTTAAAAGTGTTCCATGCTATATTTTTTATCATAAGTATCACGCTCCTGATTTTATTGTTCACTGTTTATATAAAATTATACATCTATTTTATCAAATTACTTTAGCTAATTTTGTAAAAAACAGTCAATATATTTTGTTTACTTTCTACTTTTTTTACTTGACAAAGTATTAAACTTATTTATAATCTGATCATTTTCTAACCAATCTTCTTTTACTTTTACCCACAATTTTAAGTTGATTTTAATTCCAAACATTTCTTCTAAGTCTTGTCTTGCATATTGTCCAATTCTTTTGAGCATTGCACCATTCTTGCCTATAATAATTCCCTTATGTGATTTTTTTAAGCAATAGATTATTGCTTCTATATCATAAATTTGTTCACCTTTTGTCGTTTTTCTTTGTTTTAATTTTTCTATTTCAACATACAATCCATGTGGTACTTCCTGGTCTAGTAATTTTAGTGCTTTTTCTCTTATTACTTCTTCTGCTAGTTGTCTTTCTGTTTGATCTGTATATTCATCTTCGCTATAGTATGCTGGACCTGCAGGTAAATATTTCTCTATCTCTATTAAAATATCTTCTATTCCTTTTTCTTTTAAAGCACTGGTCGGTATTACTGCTTTGAAATCATATTCTACTCGATAAGTTTCAATCATTTTGGCAAGTTCTTCTCTTTTTATTCTATCAATTTTGTTAATAATTAAAATAACATTTCTTTCTTTTTCTTTTAATTTTTCTAGTAAAAATCTATCTCCTTTACCGATTTCTGCTTTTGCATTTGCCTCTACAACAAACAAGATAACGTCTACATCAGCCAAACTATCTGTTGCTGTTTCTATCATAATTTTACCCAACTTATTTTTTGGTTTATGAATTCCCGGTGTGTCTATAAATATAATTTGTGAATGTTCTCGATTTACAATTGCTTTAATAGCTGTTAGCGTAGTTTGTACTTTGCTTGTTATAATCGATACTTTTTCTTTCGCTAATGCATTCATCAATGTAGATTTTCCCACATTAGTTCTTCCTATAATAGAAACAAATCCTGATTTAAATTCTTGCATATATCTGTTCTCCTTATTTTGTTACTCAAACACCACATTAGTATTCGTTGGACAAATTTGTACAAATGTGTTTCCATCATTTACTTCTATTTCTTCTCCTTGTAAATTTTTATATACAGTTTGTTCAAATCTACTATTTTTAGTGCAAGTAATAGGAATGGCTTTACCATTGGTTATATAATATCCGTTTTTGGTTCCTAAGTTATAAATATCTTGCCTTCCTGAACTGTCAATGGTAGTATTATCAATAAATGTAATAATAATATTTTTGGTTACTACATCCTCCCCAGTTACCCAGTCTACTTGTTTTGTTCCTCTCGCATAACGAACATAAACCTTCTTTTCCTCATCGTATTTGTAATTTACTTTTTGAATATAGGAGATTGGTATATCCACTGTATTAGCAACTTGTCCTTCTTCTAGATTTACTTCTTCTGTTGTATAATTTAATACACTATCGCTAATTGATGTAGTTCTATATCCTTTATTGGTTGCTGATTTTAATAAGTTTTCTGTACTTGTTACCGCATTGTGTGGTGCATATTTGTCGCTTACTCTCCAAAAGGTTGTTGTACTTTCAAATATTCCGTTAATATTGTTTATTCCATAAGTAGAAATATCAGATTGCGCTTTTGGGCTCCACCCATAGTGAACGTAAATTGCATCATTTTCTACTGCATAGTCAATAAAGTAATGTCTGGCACTTCTAACTGGTCCAATTTTTTCTAGATTTTTTCCCTTAAACAATGCCATCAATCTTGTTTCTGCTCCTTCTACAATAATCTCATACACCATATAAGCTTCATTAATGTTAGCATGTGGCCAAGCTGATTTGTGATTATCAATCATAACAGCAATAGGTCTGTCATTTCCAGCATAAATTTGAACTTCTTTTTCCGGCTCTAGCTCTACTATTTCTACTTCCTGTTCTGGTAATACTTCATTATTCACAGCTTGTTTTTTATCTGTTAATATCTTGTATACCAGCAAACCTCCTGTAACTAAAATTGCAATAATTAAAATAACAACTAATACAATAACTCCTACATTCTTTTTCATTTTAGATTTCAATCCTTCCCCTATAAACTTAGTGCTCTACTTTTGCTCTTATTAAATTTAATTTTTGTAATACTTTTTCTTCTTTTTCTCTCATTGCCTTTTTTTCTATCTCTTCCATGTGGTCATATCCCATCAAATGAAAAAAGCCATGTACAATCATATAAGCTAATTCTCTTTCCACGCTATGTCCATATTCTACAGCCTGTTCTTTTATTGTAGGCATAGATATTACTATGTCCCCAATAATTTCTTCTTTTGTTGATTTTCTTTTTGTTAGTTCTTGTAGTTCTTCTTTTTCAAACATAGGAAATGATAAAACATCGGTTGTTTTATCTATATTCCTATATTCTTTATTCATTTTTTTTATATTGCATTCATCTGTTAGAATAACACAAATATATAATGTTTTAATTGGTAATTTTTCTTCTTTATAGCATTCTTCAATAGTTTTTTCTACCACCCCTTCATATTGTTCCTGTGGTATGATATCTCGATATTCTATTTCTAGCATTTTTTAAAATCTCCTTTTATACTTTAATTTTTTTCTTATGTGCTCCGGGCATGGTTTTACATGTATTTTTTAATTTTTTCATTGCTCCATATTCTACTAGTTTTTGTTTATATAATTTTTTAATTTCTTTATAATCTTTTTTACTTCTGTTTAACATTTTTAAATCGTATTGCATAAATAAAATTTCTTTTTCTTGTTTATTTTTTATGGTCTTATATTTATTCCAAAATTTTTTATAGTCTTCCTTTTCTTGGACTTTTTCCCAAAATACTTTCGTAGATAATAATTTTATATTGTATTCTTCGATTAACTCCATTAGTAAATCGAAAACATTTTTCTGTTTTTTCTCATTTTTAGTTTTTACAACTAATTCTCTTGCTTCTTTAATAAGCGCAATATAACATTCTGCTGCAGCTCCTAATGGTAAACTATGTGTGAATAGCTTTCTACTCATGCCTAATAATACCATATTTTTTTCAATAATATCTGCTGTATCAAATTTTCCAACAGTATATTTGGTAAATTTTTCGTTTTCCTCTACCCAAATATTTTTCATTTCTGTATTGTCAGTTTCTATTTTTATAGGTAGAATATTTGTCACATATTCTTCTATTGTTTCAAAAATTTGGTTATAAATACCACTATTGTTTTGTCTTTTTTGGCTAATTGTATCTGTTAATTTAATAGAATAACTTTTTAATATGCCTTTATATAATCCGTCCATTTTTTCCACATAAAATGGTTGATATTTTTGCACTAGTTTTTCTTTTCCAGAAGAAATTAATGTTTCATAGTCCAACTCTAATAAATACTTTTGCTTCCTATATTTATATTCTAAATAATCTTTCTCTTTTAAACTAGTAATTGTATAATATTGTGATAATGCATCCTTTTCAAAGTCTGAAGCAGTACCATTCTTTACTTTTTTATAAATAGAATCCATAATATGTTTATCTATAGTTTCTAAATATAGTGAAAAAGATTCCTCATAACGAGTTAATAATCCCTTACTTTCTGGATTATTTATATAATTTTCATATGTCTTTAGTAAATTATTTCTCTTAATTGTAATCATAATACCATTAATTCCTACTTTTGTTGGAATTAATAGTTTTGTTAATGTATTTGTTACCTTTGCGAAAAATGTTTTATCTGTTGCTAGTACCTTCAAACTCCTTTGTTCCATGCACACCAATCCTTTCAAAACACAATTTTTTCCTTTGTCCCGATATTCTGCAGTACTTCATAAATCACTTCAATTTCCATGTACTCTTCTGTTTCTTCACAGTTGATTTGCTTATTTATAATATCCCCCTCTTCGAGCTCACTTTCTATTTTTTCTTCCAATTGTTTTTGTGTTTTTTCTTTTAATTCCTCACTTCCGTAGGTAATTGTTTGCTGTTCTGTCTCATAATTTATGTTTTTAACAATTTCAATTGGCAAATAGAAATTAGAAAATAATTTTATCTTTTTGCTCTCTATTATTGTATCATAGTTTTGGAATTTTGAAAGGGTTTTCCACAAATTTATTGTAAAATTATTTAATTTTATTGTATATTTTGTTTCTTCGTTCCCTGTTCTTACATTTTCTTGTTGTGTTTTATATACTCTTGCTTTTTGGCTGTACCAAACTTTTGCTTCTATACTCGCTGAGGCGTGTACATATCTTATACCCGTATATTTTCCTTCCATCCACCCTTGCACTAAAACTGTTCCTTTTTTTATCATATCTCCTTCTTTTACTAATGGCATACCATTTTGTACACTAATTTTAGTAATAACTCCTTCTACATCAGATACAATATTACAATATTCATTTGTATCCACAATTTCTGGTTTTTCTCTTGTATCTACTACTTTGACAATGGCATTGGTCCCTTTTAATTCAATTCCTATCCAAGAGACATCATCTCTTTTTAATCTAATTTCATTAACAATTTGTTTTGTATTAATGCTTCCTTTATATTTACCGATATCTAACCCACATTGTTTTAAATCTTCTAAAATTTCTTCTTGTGGGATTTCGGTTTCTCCTGTTATTTCTATATTCCATACAAACTTGGAAGAAATAAAAATACTCATACAAACTAAAAAGAGAAATATTGCAAATATTTTTCTCTTTTTGTATTTTTTAAGCAAGAATGGAATTCCCTTTTTATTTATAATTTTTACTTTACACTTTGTTATGTGGGCGACTTGCTTTATCCTTCTGAAATCTGCTATTCCTATATTGGCATGTAATATAGTAGATTTTTCTCGTTTCATATTTGATAGTAAGATTTTTTTACTAATACAAATATTCATAAATCTTTCTACAAAATATCCTTCTACGGTTATGCTTACATATCCTAATATATAGTTTAAGAATTTTTTTATAATCATTCTTCTTGCTCCTCTATTTCTATACTTGTTATTTTTCCAGTAATAATCAAATCGTCCGAACTGATTTGATTTAAGTTTAAATTAAATCCATTAATATTCATAATTCCTATATAAGTATTGACCCTTACATAATAATCTTCATATTCTAAAACTCCCTTATAATTTTCTATGAGCATTTCTTGAAAACTCACAATAGTTATTTTAGGCTCATTAGTGGTTATTTCTCTTGGCATTTCCAATAATTTTTTTATTCTGCTTTCTTTTTTTTGCCTAGGCATTCTTCTCTCCCTTTCTAGCTAATAATTTTTTCTATTATTATTATATATATATTATATTTTCTATTTTGTTATGAGCATTTTTGTTTTGTCCTTTATTCTTGCCAAGAAAATTTACATTTTTTGTAAATTTTTGGAATTTTTATGTCGATATAGCTTGACAATCTTCTGATTTTGAATTATATTGTAAAAGAATTATTTGCCACACACATGTATTCATTTTAACTGTTTATGTGTGTTTATATTTTTAGACTTTAAGGGGGGGAATTGTTATGTTGAACTTCGTACTTTGTGACGATAATGCATCAGCTCTAGAAAAACTGGAATCTATGCTTAATAAAATTTTTACTGTTCAAAACATGGATGCTAAAGTTGGCTTTAAATCTACCATTCCTTATGAAATCATTGACTATGTAAATGCAAATTCTACTAATGTTTTGGTGTTAGATATTGATTTAAAGTCTTCTATCTCTGGGCTTGAGCTCGCAACTCAAATTCGTAAGCAAAACAAATCTATTTATATTATGTTTATTACTGGTCATCCAGAATATGTTTTCTTGGGTTACCAATCTAAAACTTTTGATTTTCTTTTAAAACCAGTTACGTCAGAAAGATTAACTCAAACAATAGAAAGATTAGTTGACGATGTGCTTGGTTCTCCTAAATGTTTCATTAATATAGATAAAAATAGTAAAACATTCATTGATAACAATGATATTAATTACATAAAGAAAGATGCTATGAAATTAATTTATCATACAAACCACTCTCAGTATGAAACTTATAATTCCTTTAATAAAATTGAACATTTACTTCCTGAATATTTTGTTCGATGCCATAAATCTTATATTGTAAATGTAAATAATATTGTTGATATTCGAGCCGATAATACAATTCAATTTAAAAATTTTGATACTTGTGAAATCGGCCCTAAATACAAAAATAATTTAATGG
Source organism: Bacillota bacterium (assembly GCA_963930325.1). Lineage (GTDB taxonomy): Bacteria > Bacillota > Clostridia > TANB77 > CAG-508 > CALXJM01. The sequence continues at coordinate 22,091 of CAWVME010000135.1, forward strand.
AGGTTATTAAAAATTATGGAAATTTTACAAACAATTTGGACAGCGTTAACAACAGAAAATGAGGGATTAATTAGTGTGTTTAGTATTCCTTTAACATTTATCGAAATGACTATTACAATGTTGCTTTTTGTAACTGTGCTATCTATTCATAATAATCGTAAGCAAAGAATCATTTATGTTATTTGTTCTTCTTTAGTTGTAACTATTAGTCGTTTAATCATTCCTGATCCATACGGCGTATTTGTTAACATGTTTTTCTTCATTTTTTTAGTCAAAACACTTTTTAAAACCAGACTTTTAAAAAGTATTATAGCACCTATGTTTCCATTTGTACTTTTTGTTTTAGTTGAGTCTGCACTTGTGAAAATATGTCTCACAGTATTTAACCTTAAACTTGAAACTTTACAGCTAATACCTATTTATAGAATTCCGTTCGTTATTTGTGTATATCTTGTTACTTTTATTATTTATGAGCTTACAAAACATCTCAATCTTACTGTGTCTATGTTAGAAAACATGGATAAAAGAAGTAAAATTTTATTATCTGCCAACTTCATTTTTGTATTCATCTCTATAGGAGTTCAGTTATATTTGACCACTTTCTATAGTGATAATTTGCCGGTTTTTATCACTTTTTTAAGCATTATTAGTCTACTTACATATTTTATTATTAGTATTTATAGTTTAACTAGAACAACTCAGTTGGAACTTGCTACTCAAGATTTAGAAGAAGAAAAATTATATAACAAAACTCTAAATTTATTACATGATAATATACGTGGATTTAAGCATGATTTTAATAATATTGTTTCTGCCATTGGTGGTTATGTAAGTACAGAAGACATGGAAGGGTTAAAAAGTTATTATTCTGAATTATTAAAAGATTGCAAAAAAGTAAACAATTTAACCGTTTTAAATCCAAGTGTTATTAATAATTCTGCCATTTACAGTTTACTTACTTCTAAATATCATCAAGCATTGGAAGATGGCATTCAAATGGATATTGATGTATTTATGGATTTAAATACTCTAAATATGAAAATTTATGAATTTACTCGCATCTTCGGTATTTTACTAGATAATGCTTTAGAAGCAAGTAAAGACTGCGATACTAAATTAGTTCGTGTTACTATACGTAAAGATTCTGGTTCTAATAGGCAATTATGTATTATAGAAAATACTTACAAAGACAAATCTATTGACACAGAAAAAATTTTTGAAAAAGGTTTCTCTACCAAAAATAGAAATAGCGGTATTGGTTTGTGGGAAGTTAGACAAATTTTGAAAAGACTTTCTAATGTAAACTTATATACTTCAAAAACAGATGATATTTTTAAACAACAATTAGAAATTTATGTGTAAAAGAAACTTGGTTTTCCTATACAACAAAAAAAAGAGAAGAATTGTCTCATAGAGATGCTCTTCTTTTTTTAACTTTTAAGGAAATATTATATTTTAAAATCAACTCTTTTGCTTCTTTTTCTAGGATTTTCTCTCTTAATCCTAGATTTAACCTTATATCACATTCTCCTTTCTTTTGTTTAATTTAGTATTTATACCGGTATATACTATGTAAGTTAAAGTTTCCACTTTAGCCTAATCTATTCTATCATCTTTTTATATTTTTTTATTATTTTTTATATGAAAATGCCATTTTCTTATATAAAAATTTTTATTAAATAAAATGCATAGTGAATACACTGGTTTTAAAAAACTTTAATAACTATCCTTATTATCTTGCAAATTCATCTAAACTTTTTATTTCGTATCCGTTATTTTTTATACTTTGAATGCATTCATCTAATATATTTGCATTATCTTTTGAATTTGCATGTAACAATATAACAGCTCCAGGGTGAATATTATCTAATATTTTTTGTTTTGCATAATCCTCTCTATTTTGTTTATTTTCATCCCAATCATCATAAGCTAAAGACCACATAACTGTAGTATATCCTAATGTTCTTGTTATGTGCAAGGTTCTTTCACTAAATTCTCCTTTTGGTGGTCTAATATATTTCATTTCATAATTAAATTTTTGATATACAGCTTTATGTAAGTCCATAATCTCATTTTCTATTTCTTCATCTTTTAAGTCTGGCAAACTCGGATGATTTTTTGTATGGTTTCCAACAATGTGATTTTCTTCTATCATCTGCTTTACCAGTTCTTCTTGACTATTCAAATAATGTGCTGTTATAAAAAAAGTAGCTGTTACATTATTCTTTTTTAAAGTTTCTAATATTTGTTTTGTATATCCTGCTTCATATCCCTCATCGAAAGTCAAATATACAACTTTTTGTTCACTATTTCCCATATCTATACCTTCATATTTTTTTAATAATTCTCTGTTTTTACTTCCTAAATCTGGTTGAGCATGCTCCTTTTTTCTAGATACTCCCCAGCCTATTTTGGTATTATTTAAAGATACTATGCTTTGGGTACTAGACACTTCTACTGCTACGTTCTCTTCAGAAATACTTATAAAAATAATTACTAATAGAAAACTGCATAAAAGTATTAGAAAATAGTTAATTTTTTTCATTTTTTCACCTATCCCTTTCTTGTCTATTTCACTTTATGCAGTTTTAATATTTTTTATTACTTTTTCCCTTTTTTGCTCATATTTCTTATATTATTTATATCCATTTTCTTTGTAATTTTTTCTATATTTAGTCATCCTTTTTCTGCTATTTATAAAATTTTGTTTTTTAAAATTTATTTTTCTAGTTATCTTGACAATATTCTTATTATGAATTATAGTTTAAATATAAATGGTACACTTAGATTTTTATGCTTCTTGAAATTGCTAAAAATTCAATAATAACTTGCACAAGCTTTTCAGGAAGCTAGATTTATATTTTCTATATTAACTATTAGCTTTAGGAGGTATGTCTATGTTAAATTTTGTTGTTTGTGATGATAAGCAATTCGTAATTGACAAGTTGACCAAAATGTTAGAAAAAATATTTGTAATGAAAGATTTAGATGCAAAAGTTGGCTATTCTTCAAAAAATCCCTATGACATTATTAATTATGTAGAAAAAAATCCAACCAATGTTCTTATTTTAGATATTGATTTAGAAGCTTCTTTAAATGGAATTCAACTTGCTAACAGAATTCGAAAGAAAAACAAGTCTGTATATATTATTTTTATTACAGCTCATTCTGAATTTGTGTTTGTTTCCTTTCATTCAAAAACTTTTGATTTTATACAAAAACCTGTTACCTTAGAACGTTTATCTAAAACAATTAGTTTGTTGTTTGAAGATATTTGCGGTTCTCCAAAATCATTTATTAACATTGATAAACGCAACAAAACTTTTATTGATCAAAATGAAATTACATTCATAAAAAAGGATGCTATGAAACTAGTTTTTAATACAATTGATAACCAGTATGAAACATATAATTCTTTTTCTAAAATACAGCATAGTTTGCCAAGTAATTTTATACGCTGCCATAAATCATATATTGTAAATATTAATAATATTCTCGATATCCAGTCAAATAACATGATTCATTTTAAAAACCACACTTATTGTGAAATTGGTCCTAAATATAAAGAAAATTTATTGGAGGTTATAAAAAATTATGGAAATCATACAAACAATTTGGACAGCTTTATCTAATGAAAATGAAGAATTAATTAATATTTTCGTTTTGCCTTTGACATGCATTGAAATGACTATTTCTATGCTATTACTTACTTATTTTTTTAATATCAAAGTCTCTACAAAACAAAAAAAATTATATGTAATTTTTTCTTCAGCATTTACTATCTTTAGTGAGTTTTTCATTAGAGAACCTTTCCAAGTACTTATTAATGTTCTTTTTTATACTCTATTAATTCACTTTTTATTTAAAGTTCATACTATTAGAAGTCTCATCTCACAGCTTTTACCTTATGTTTTATTCGTCACTTTAGAGTCTTTTTTGATAAATCTCATATCCATATTGTTTAAAATATCTCTTACTCAATTAACTGTTATTCCAATATACAGAATACTATTTATCTTTACAATGTATATTTCTGCTTTTGTCCTATATCTTTTAATTAAACATTTTGAAGTTAATATTAGTATGTTCGAAAAAATAAACTTTAAAAGTAGAGTTCTTTTATGGATTAACTTTTTATTCGTATTTGTCGCTGTTTCTGTTCAACTATATCTTACTAAGTTTTACAGTAATGCTTTGCCACCATTAGTTACTTTCTTTAGTGTTTCCTCTCTAGTTATTTACTTTATCATTAGTCTATATAGTCTAGGAAAGACCGTAAAATTGCAAAGAGCAGAAATCGATCTCAAAGAAGAACTATTATATAATAAAACTCTTTCTTATTTATATGACAATATCCGAGGTTTTAAACATGACTATACTAATATGCTAGACACTATAGGCGGATATATTGAAGAAAATGACATTGAACATTTAAAAATATATTATTCTGAGTTGGCATCTGAATGTAATCGTGTGACTAATCTAGCTGTACTTGATCCGAAAAAAATTAATAATTCTGGTTTGTATAATCTTCTAACAAGTAAATATTTAAGAGCATTTGATCTTAAAGTCAATATAGATTTTAATATATTAGCAGATATTAATTCTTTTGATATAAAAATTTACGATTTTGCTAAAATTTTAGGCATTTTTTTAGATAATGCTATTGAGGCTGCTAAGGAATGTGATGAAAAAATTATTCATGTGAGTTTAAAAAAGGAATCAAATTCTAATAAGCAAATTGTACTTATTGAAAATACTTATTCAGATAAAAATATTAATCTTTCCAAAATTTACGAAAAAGGTTTTTCAACAAAATTTAATAATACTGGGCTTGGTTTATGGGAAGTAAACAAAATTATAAAAAAATATAATAATATTAATCTAATTACTACGAAAAACGAAACTTATTTTAGACAAACTTTAGAATTTTATATTTTTTAATTTTTATATTACATACAAAAAGAAGTTATAAAAATTATAACTTCTTTTTAACTTTAAGGAAATATTATATTTTAATCAACTTAACGAATTTTTATATGATTAATCTTTTTTTATTAAAGAAGCTGGCATTTTTGGTTGATGTAACAAACAGTATCCAAAACATGCAGTATTAGTTGCTCTGGCATATTTTTCTGCCATTTTTGCTAATAGTTTTAACATAATGTATTCCCCTCCTTGTTTAAATTTTTATCATACATAATGTAGCCGGCATTGCATTATGTATTAAGCAGCATTAGTTTCATTGCAATAAATTTCATAACCATATTTATTTTTTGTTAACTGATACGCTAGTTTCGTTATGGTTACAGTTTCTATTGCCATTCCAAATATAATAAGATTTGATATTTCTGAATTTTGAATAATTGCTGATATGCCTAAACTAATGGTAAGTACAATGTAAGATGCAATTCTTTTGATTTTTCTATCTTTTTTTCTCAGAATTGGCACATTCTCTGTGTCTGCTGGTGCATAAAGCTTAATCATAATCATTCCAAAAATCCACACAATTCCAATAACAATATATTTTACGAAATAAGGCTCTAATATAATGTATTTACTAAGCAAAGCGTTCCCACAATACATAAGAGTAGTACAAGTAATACACCCGATATGTGTTTTTAGATGAAATCCACCTGCAAAAGCTCTATATGGTAATATTATTAAAAAAGATAGTAATGTTAGTTTCCCAACACCAAGTAAAAAACCAATTAAGAATAGTAAAAATATTTTTGGAATTTCGCCTATAACATTTTGTAACCCATAGTTAATAATTTCTGCACGTTCATCATCTATGTCAGGCATACTTTTTCTAATACGATTTGTAAGAATTTCACAAATTTTATCTATCATGTTTTACCTCACCTTTTCTATGAGGCAATTTTATACTTTATTAGACATTATTTTTCTTTTTTTATACGAAAAGTTTTTTTCATTATTCGAATTTTTATTTTTTTATTTTCATATAAGATTTTGGTATTTTCGCAAAATTTACATAATTTTTGATTTGCGTTTAAAAAAAATTAATTTTTTTACATTCATGACTCACTTCGACATTTTTCGCGTTTTAATTGTGATATTCTTAATATATTCTCGTCTATGAGTAAAAACAAATGAAAAGGGGTGCAAAAAAATGAGTAACATTGTAGATAGTAGCAATCATGAAAATAAAATTACTGGTAAAATAGTAGGAACTGTCTCTGTATCCATGTATAAAGATACCCAAACAGGACTTCCACTTTTTCATGTTGAAGCAGAAAACGATGACGTATTACAATTATCTTATGTTATTGAAGACATCTTGGAATATTTTTAATCCTTCAGCTCTTCAATATGTATCAAAAAGAACTAGATGATGGCTCTAGTTCTTTTTGATGTGTGCATTATACCTTCGGGTTATGAGCGAGACCTGATCACTTTTTGTAAGTTTGTGGAAATTAGAGTTTTTGTTGGTTTTTAGCTATTTACGAGAGTT
>CAWVME010000136.1:0-5259 GCA_963930325.1 Bacillota bacterium
AAAGAAAAAATAGAAATTTAAATTTCTATTTTTTCTTTTTATGACTTACTTAACGAAACCATATAAAAATATTAGGAAGAACAAATGCAACGATACCAACTAAAGTAATAAAAAAACCACCAAGTTTATTTTTCTTTACCTTTACTTCAAAAATAGAATAAGAAAGAGTCTTTATTAAAACAAAAATTGTAAGTAGAACTGTAATTATTTTCATACAATATACCTCCTTAATCTTTTGATATAACATAGCCAGAACCCACTGAACAATTAACTTTGCAAGAAAAGAACGAATTCGGATACAAAGTAGACCAATTAATTTGTTTAAGTTCTTCTTCTGTTAAATATTTTGTGCGTAGATGTCTTCCAAAACCGACAACATCTGATTTAAACTCTTTTGCGGTCTTATATAGGAAAGAAGAAAGTTGTTCTTGCATATAATTATTTACATATTCTTCAATGATCTTAAGGTTTTCAATAGAAGTATAATCGGAGTTATTATCTGCTGATAAAATGTTAGCTTCTAAGAATACCTCAGTAGTAATATAGGGTGAACCATTGATAATCTCAACCGTTTGGACAGTATCTTTTTGTCTAGTAACAAATAATGAAATAAGCCTATTTTCTTTAAAGGGGCTACTAATAGTAACAACACATTTTTTTAGTTTATTTGTAAGTAATAAATGAGAAATTGTTTCTAAACCATTTATTTCTCCTACAAGCTTATCACCTGAAAAAATTGCTATTCCCATATTATCAATTTTATTTTGCCCTGATATGGGAGTTTCGTTTACTTTATAATTACCATCCAGACTAATATACGGTTGATTTTCTGGGTTGGCTTGATTGTTTTCAGACAATAGCCCACCAAGAACTGCTGTTGCTTCACGAAAATCATCTTTTATATAAGAATAAAATTTATGAATTGGTGTGGTTTCTGCTAAACCTGTATATTGTGATGATTCAATAGCTGTTTCATAGTATCTAGCAGGTAACGATTCAAGAGAAGATGTAGAGGCATCTAAAAAATCTTTAGCATTACAGCGACTAATAATAATATTACAATCTGGTCTAATTTGTATATTATTAATAAGAGTATATAAATACTGAGATACTCCTTCTGTTGCGACAGGTTCAGAAATGACGATAGCTTTGCAATGAGATAAATTTACTTGTTTGCCAACATAACTATTTATTAAATTAATTCCAGAATCAATGGAGTCACAATCAACAGTTACAACAGTGGAATTAGAAGACTGAGATGTATCTCCTTCGCCACCACCAGAAGAAGTTGGAATCGTAAATTGTAAGCTTAACTTAATAATGTTAATATCACTAGAATCTATTCCAATAGCAATAGCATAAGAAAATTGTTCTAATCCGTTTAAATCATAACAACCAGTTAAAAAAACAGAACAAACTGAAAATAAAATAATTAAACATATAAATTTTTTCTTGGTCATAAAGAAAGCTCCTTTTCTTTTTTACGCTTTTTCCAGTTAGCTAATATAAGAATGAGAGGAGTAATTACAAAAGCTAATATTAGATAGAAGACCTTATAAATATTTTCTTGAATCAATTTAGCGTTTGCAAAAGAATTGATAGATAAAGCTAATCCTAAAATGATAGAAGCAAAAGAGAGTGACATAACTTTTTCATTCGATATATAAGTTAACTTTTTAAAAATATGAGTAATAAGGATTAAAGAAGTACTCAAATAACAAAAAGCAGATAAAATCCATAAGAAAATAAAGATAGCATCTACTCTCTGAAAAAAACGACCATATTCAATAATACGGGTTAATGGATAAATAGCTATGATTTCTTGTGATGTAGTAGTATTAGAAAAAGTAAGTAGTAAACAAACCACACTAATAAATAAGTAAATGCTAGAAATGACAACAGATATGATAGAAATTTTTTTAAAATTTTCTTTATTTTTTAATAATGGCATTAAAAAGTAAAGATTAGCAAATCCTCCAAAAGCAAATATATTAGTAATTCCACTTAAAAATGTAGAATCAAAACCATATCCAAAAATAGGAAAGGCTCTTTCCCATACAAACCATTTAGAGACGGAAAAGAAAATTATTAAAATACTAAGTAGTAAAAATGGCATAATGATTAAATTAGTACGAATTACACTAGATATACCTCGGCTGACGGCTAGAACACTGCCAACAATAAAAAATAAAAAGATAAAAATTTTAGGAGTAGTGGGGTAGTAAATAAGTCTAATACATTCTGAAAAGTAGCGTAAAAGCAAAGTATTGACTCCTAAAAATAAAATTAAGTATAGAATGCCAATAATTACTTTTAAAGCCTTTCCTCCTAAAAATTCTGAAATATCAATAATGTCTTCATTTTTAAAATGGCTAAACAATCTAGCAACAAAGAGGCAAAACATAATAGCTAAAATTGAAATAAAAATAACATTTAACCAAGCTGCAGAACCAGTAGAAGTAAGAATGTTTTTTGGTGAATTTAATATAATTTGATTAATCATAACAATTATAATAAAAGCGATTGCCTCTAGGGTTCCGATTTTTTCAACTTTTTCCATGATAAAATCCTTTCTATAATAATAATTTAAATTTATTTAAGTTTTTTTCCATTCCATGCTAATGTCCTTTTCAATTCTTGCTTTTTTGGCTTTCAAATAATCGGCTCGATTTTCGCGTTTCCATATAGGATGAACCCAATAAGTATTATTATTTTTAGAAGGATTCATTTCCAAAGAACTAGCAAGATAATTTACACCAAAGGATTTTAAAGAAGTAATAATAGCACATTGCACAAAAAGACCTAACCCAATGCCCAATAACCCTGCAAAACAAGCCAGTAAAATATAAATAAAACGATAAAGTCGTATGCTAAAGCTTAAAGAAAAATCTGGAATGGCAAATGAACATATTCCGGTAATAGCAACAATAATAATTAAAATAGGACTTACAATATTAGCACTAACAGCAGCTTGACCTAAAATTAAAGCTCCTACAATTCCAATAGTTGGACCAAGTACAGAGGGGATTCTTACACCGGCTTCACGAATAAGTTCAAAAGAAATTTCCATTAAAAAAATTTCAAAAATAATAGGAAATGGAACGGCCTCTCTGGAAGCAACAATAGCAAAAACAAGTTCTGTAGGGATTAATTCTTGATGATAGTTAGTAATCGCAATATAAATAGCAGGTAGCAATAGAGCAAAGAAAAAAGAAATTAATCTTACTACTTTTAATAAATTAGAAAATTGATGCTTTAGATTAGAATCTTCTGGAGAAGATAAATAATCTACTAAAATGCCAGGCATAATAAGGGCATAAGGAGAACCATTAACAAGTACGGCAACTCTACCACATAATAGATTATTAGCAACACGATCTGGTCTTTCAGTAGATATAATTTGAGGGAAAGAAATATTGCCATTATCTTGAATAAGTTGCTCAAGTTGACCTGAAGAAAAAAGATAATCTACACTCAAATTATTGATTCGGTATTTTACTTCAGTTACAAGTTTATCATTAGCAATATTCTTCATATAACAAATAGCTGTACTAGTTTGACTTATATTCCCAACATTAATGTTTTCTATAACTAGGTTTTCATTATGAATCATTCTACGAATTAGAGAAGTATTTGTTCTAATAACTTCTACAAAAGCCTCTTGAGAACCACGAACAACGATTTCGTTAGAAGGTTGTCCAATGCTTCTAGCTTTGAAACCTTTAACTTCAATATCGAAAGCGGTATTTAAAGTTTCTATAAAAAGAGCGCAGTTTCCAGAGTTAATATCAGAAATAAGAGAACTAAATTCCTTTACCTTTTTTAAACTATTTTGTGGGAGTAAAGATTCATAAATATAAGACTCTAAATCAAAATCATTTTTTGATGTAGACTGAGCAAGAATAGAAGAAACAACTTGTGAATCTTTACGTTCCTTTGATTTTACATTGTGCGTATTAGATCTATTTCTTAACATAAGAGGAGATAGGATAAAGTCATTAATTGTATCTGAATTTACCATTCCATCAATATAAAAAATAAAAGCACGGTACGTAGTATTATTAGCAATTAATTTAAATTCTCTTATAACAATATCACTGTTAATTAAAGTATTGTATTGAATTTTCAAATATTCTAAATTGGATCGAACATCTGAAAATATATTTTTTACTTCTCCAATAGGGTGCTCTTTTTCGTTTTCCATGATATTAACTTGAGGAGTGTCATACAAATCAAAATTGTAATTTTCTTTCTCGGAATAGAAAAAGAAATTGGAAAGAAAATTTGAAATTTTCATAAAAACCTCACAATATATTGATTAAATATTTACTATATTTTTTTCCAAAAGAAAAAAAATCATACATAAATATAAAAATACAATTGAATAAAAGAAAAAAGTAATATTCCATCAAAAGTTTAATATACATGTATTAAGTTTAATAGACAAACTTTTGTAGGAGGTAAAAAAATACTATGGAAAATTTAGAAATATACCAAGATATTGCTAAAAGAACTGATGGGGATATCTATGTAGGGGTGGTAGGTCCTGTTCGAACAGGAAAGTCGACATTTATAAAAAGATTTATGGACTTACTTGTTATTCCAAATATTGGAAATGAATACAAACGAGAAAGAGCTAAAGATGAACTACCTCAAAGTGCAGCGCGGAAGGACAATTATGACAACAGAGCCGAAATTTATTCCGAACGAAGCAGTAGAAATAACCATTGGAGATAACCTAAAACTAAAAACAAGAATGGTTGACTGTGTAGGTTATTTAGTAGACAATGCCTTAGGGTATATGGAAGATGATGCACCTAGAATGGTGAAAACACCATGGTCGGAAGAAGAAATTCCTTTTGAGCTAGCAGCGGAAATGGGGACAAAAAAAGTAATTGAAGAGCATTCTACAATTGGAATTTTAGTAACAACTGATGGAAGCATAACAGAAATTCCTAGAGAGGACTACGTAGAAGCAGAAGAAAGAGTAGTAAGAGAATTAAAAGCACTAAATAAACCATTCGTAATTGTATTAAATACAGATAACCCGTATTCTGAATATACAAAAGATTTAGCAAGGAAGTTAGAAGAAAAATATGAAGCATCAGTATTACCAACTAACTGTGCAAATTTGACAAATGACGACGTGAATGATATTTTTGGAAAAATCCTATATGAATTCCCAATAGAAAGAATTAATATTAATTATCCAAGATGGATAGAAGGTTTACAGAATGAGCATCCTTTAAAGGCAGAACT
>CAWVME010000137.1:0-2681 GCA_963930325.1 Bacillota bacterium
TTATTACTCATGGATAGTAATGGAACATTAACCATACCAGATAGAGTAACAAAAATAGGAGAAGGAGCATTTGCAAACTTAGAAGGATTAAAAACAATAATTATTCCAAGAACAGTAACAAGAATAGAACGAAATGCATTTGCTTATAATACAACTTTAGAAACGGTCATTATGCAAGAAGAAAATGGATATGGAGTAGAACATATAGGTTATTGTGCTTTTGCGGAATGCCATAATTTAACAACTGTACATTGGAATTTCCAGAGGGACTAACCCAAATAAATGAATTTGCATTTACAGGTTGTACTAATTTAGAAACAATAAAATTTTCTAGTACAATTAATAAAATATCTGGTAATGCATTTAATAGATGTATTAAACTAAAAAATATAGAAATTGCAAAAGATAATAAAAATTTAAGGTTAGAAAACGGAATTTTGTTATGCAGTGATGAAACAGGAAAAAATATAGAAATGGCTATAATATTAAAAGAAGGAAAGGTGTTTATTTCGCCATTACAAATTTTAGGGACAATAGAAACATATGAGATACTGCCAAGCACTTCAGAAGGGATAGATGTAATAGAAATTGCAGACTATGCTTTTCATGGGCAAAGTAAAATGAAAAATATTATTATAGCAAGTACTATAAAGAAAATTGGAGTTTCATTTAATTATTGTAGTTCATTAGAAAAAATAGAAATTCCAAGCAGTGTAACCGATATATCTAACTCGTGTTTTAGTATGAGTCAACAATTAAAAGAAATTATTATTTATAATGTAGAAGGAAGTATTGCAGGACAACCTTGGGGATGTATATATGGAGACAAAGCCATATATTGGCTAGGAAAATAGAAAGAAAATTAAAGGAAAAAAATTTCTTAAGCATGCAAAAAATGAAAAAAATCAAACTCTAATAGATCGATATGTGAATTTTATGTGAAACAGCAAAAAACGAGAAAATAAAAGAAAAGTTGTGAAAATTATAGAAAAAACCATAAATTACCTATTTTTTTTATTCCAAAAGTATTGCATTTATTAGAGTTTATTGTTATGATGATAATGTAAGTTTAGATAATAGGAGCATTAGAACAATGATAGAATTTAGAAATATTAGCAAAACATATGATACGGGAACAGAGGCAGTTCATAATGCAAACTTTAAAATAGAAAAAGGAGATTTTGCATTCCTAGTAGGAGCTTCTGGTTCGGGGAAATCTACATTAATTAAATTAATTCTAAAAGAAGAAGAGCCTACTAAAGGTAATATCATTATTAATGGAAAAGATACAACTTTTTTAAAACCAAGTAGAATTCCTTATTTAAGAAGAAGTATGGGAGTGGTTTTTCAAGATTTTAGGTTATTACCAGATAAAACAGTTTATGATAATGTGGCATTTGCTATGTACATTGTAAGAGCAACACCAAGACATATTAGAAGACAAGTACCAATGGTACTATCTTTAGTAGGACTTAGTGATAAAGCTAAAATGTATCCAAGTGAGCTATCAGGAGGAGAACAACAAAGAGTAGCATTAGCAAGAGCCTTAGTGAATAATCCGGCCATGATTATTGCCGATGAACCTACAGGAAACTTAGACCCAGAAACAGCGTGGGATATTATGACCTTATTAAATGATATTAATATGAGAGGGACAACTGTTGTTGTTGCAACTCACGCTAAAGATATTGTAGACGCTATGAAAAAAAGAGTTATACAAATAGATAAAGGAGAAATTATTAGAGATACAAAAAAAGGTGGGTATAGCGGTGAAGTATAATATTATTGGATATTTAATAGGAGAAGGATTTAGGAATGTATTTAAAAATAAGAAATCGACTTTTGCATGCTTAGGAATTATGTGTGCTACAATGCTGATTTTTGGAATATTTTACATTATTGGAGAAAATATTGATTACATAGTACAAGGAATTGAATCTTCTCAAGGAATGGAAGTCTTTATTCTAGATGAAGCGTCAGATGAAGAAGTCGCAAAATTAGGCGAAGAAATTAATGCAATTGAAGGAGTAAACCAAATAAAATATTATTCAAAAGATGATGCTCTGCAAAGAATGAAAGAAAGATTTGGTGATAAACAACATTTACTAGATGGAATGAGAATTTTTTCAGCTTCATATGAAGTTACATTAACTGACTTATCATTAAGTAGTAGTGTATATGATCAAATTTTAGAATTGGATAATGTAAAAAAGATAACTATTGGTTCAGATACGATTAATGCTTTATTAGCTGTAGGAGAAGGAATCCGAATTACAACTATAGTTATTCTTGTTTTACTTATACTGATATCTGTATTCATTATTACAAATACTATAAAATTAACGGTTCATGCAAGAAGAAAAGAAATATCAATTATGAAATATGTTGGAGCCACAAATAGTTTTATTCGTTGGCCATTTATTGTAGAGGGAATTATTATTGGAGTTTCAGCAGGATTGATTTCTTTATTATTCATAGGATTGGCTTATAATTTTATTGCTGGAAAAGTTTTAGAATCTATTGTCGTAAGAGACTTTTTACATATGAATTTATTAGGATTTAGTGAAATGTTTAATCAGCTATTAATTGTATACATGATATTAGGAGCAGGTATTGGTATTATAGGAAGTAGTATTTCTATGAGAAAATATTTAAATGTATAGAAAGGAATTTGCAAATGA
>CAWVME010000138.1:0-39589 GCA_963930325.1 Bacillota bacterium
ATAAAGAAAAGTGCAACCATTTATGTTGTAGGAGCAGTATTATTATTTGGAGCAGTAGGAGTGCTACAAATTATTAAAGGATTTACAGAAGATGCTGGATTAGATGATATAGATGGAACAACACCTATCCAAAATGATCAAACAATGACGATATAATAAAAGCTTAAATTATAAATTATTGCTAATTAGAAAGGTTAAAGTATCAAAAATTAACTTTAAACAGAGAAACAACAATTTCAATATTGTTGTTTTTTTGTTGCTCCGGAAATTTCGTTAGAAATTTCCGGAGCAACAAAGTTAGAATCATTTAAGATGTGCGTATTTATAAAGCAAAAAGGCTTGTGATTATTTTGCTTAAAACTGGAATAAACCAAAGAAAAAAGTTGATTTTAGGCGCTTTTTGTATTATAATAAAAGAAAGGGAATTTTTTCTGGGAGGTGCAAAATGAAAACAAGTATAACAATAAAAATAATTTTTTTAATATCAATTATAAGTATTTTTACAATCGGAAATTGTTTAGCAACAAATGGGTGGGATATAGAAATAACTCCCAATTCTGACCTAGGAAGCGACAATGATCAAAAAATTGTAAATGCTGGAAATCAAATTATAGGAATAATACAAATGGTTGGGGTTGCTATAGCAGTTGTTATGCTTATAATGCTTGGAATAAAATATATGATAGCAGCACCAGACGAAAAAGCAGATATAAAAAAGACCGCAACTATTTATATTATAGGAGCAGTAATATTATTTGGAGCGAGTGGAATTTTACAAATAATAAAAAATGTTGTTACAGGACAACAACACATACATGATTATCAAGAGGTAAGTAGCTATACTCAAAATGGAAGAGTCGTAACAGTAATGCGTTGCACTATATGTGGAGCAGAAGAAGAGTTTATGCAAATATAAACAAATATAAATTAGAAAGAATGGTGAGAAAAATGAGAAAAAAGAAAATAATTTGCATATCAATTTTAATTCTAATGATAACCTTATTTTCCACTTGCGTATATGCAACACCAATTGATTCTATTATGGAACAAGTACAATCACCAGATGGAGATATCATCACTAGGGGAGATAGTATAAGGGGGAAAATATTATTTATTGTACAATTAATAGGAACTATTGTAGCTATTTGTACTCTTTTAGTACTTGGAATTAAATATATGATAGCAGCGCCAGATGGAAAAGCCAATATAAAAAAACAGGCTATAATTTATATAATAGGAGCATTTTTCCTATTCGGAGCAGTTGGAGTTGTAGAGATTATTAAACAGTTTGGAACAGGGTTATAATAAATTAATAAAAAGTAATTTATAAATTTAAACAGTAAATAAAAAAGTGAGGTGAGAAAATGATTAAAAATATGAGAAAAATAATATTAATTTTTTTACTTATATGTGTCATTTTCTCTTTTAAAACGGTAAAAGCTGATTCTGCAAGTGCACAACAAGCCTTAGATAAATTATTATTAGAAATTAGAGACAAGGTAAAAGATCCTAATATTTCGATAGATGAGAAAAAACAATTATTAATTTCATATGGCTGTTCACAAGGAACTGGAACAGACACAGATGAACTTGCAAGTATAAATAATTATAATAGCAATGCCGAAATTCAGGCAATTTTGCAAGATCATGGGGTAGCAGGAAAAGTAACATATAAAATAGTGTTTGACCCAGAATGGGCAGATACAATGGTAGATAGCTATATTAAATCAAATGAAATTGGAAACTATAATGAAGATAAAAATGAATGGACTTTTGAGACAATAGAAGAGTGGAATGCAGGGAAACAATATCTGATAGATGAATGGGGGACCCAAGCTGAAATTAGTTGTGACGAAGAACTGTATAATCAACAAGGAGATACATATTTTAACGAATGCTTTGGAGAATATTGCTATATAGCAGTATCTAATGAAATGCCAAACCAAGCTGAGTATGAAGCTTTAAGAAGCTATTTTATAGATGGCTTAAATCGTATAAGAGCAAATGAAGTAACAGATGAAAACGGAAATGATGTTTATATAGATCCAACTGGTGGAAATACAGTTACTAATCCTTCAGAAAATCAAACAACAACTAACACACCAACCACAAATTCACCTACAATGGAATTTATAAAACAAAAACTACAAGAATGTAAGGAAAGATATGAACAAGAGTATTATAAAACAATTAATAATGTAAAAGAATTAGAAGGACTTGGAACAGAACTTCGAGTTTTTAAAGAAAGATATACAGAAGAACTAGATATGTATAGAGACAAACTAATAGATGAAGGACTAAATCCACAAATAATAGATCAGTGTATAAACATGATTAATAGACAAATACAAAGATTGGAATATACAGTACAAACACCAGAGGGTATGGTAAACCAAGCACAGGAATTTGTAAATCAAACACCTGCTATTTCACTTAATGAAATTGCAGGAAGCATTGTACCTATAGGAAAAGCAGCAGTTGCTATTGCTTTAGTTATTTTACTAATTGTAACTATAATAATGGGAATAAAATACACTATGGCAGATCCTCAATCTAGAGGGCATTTGAAACAACAATTAGTAGGATTAGTAATATCTACATTTGTAGTATTTGGAGCTTATGCTTTATGGGATTTTGTATATAGACTAGTAGTAGCAATATTTGAATAAAAGGAGTTGGTAAAATGAAAAAAAATATCTATAGGATTTTAATTATTTGTATAATCAGTTTTATATTTCTTTCAATTACTGGATATTGTCTTGCAGTAGACACTTCTCAATATGAAGGAATTACTCAAATAGATGGAACAGAAATGGGTCCATTTGCAACTTTTGGTGGACAAATTGTTTATATTTTGCAATTTGTTGGATATAGCGTAGCTGTTATTATGCTAACAGTTATGGGAATAAAATATATAATGTCAAGCCCAAATGATAAAGCAGACATAAAGTCTAAACTAGTTCCATATATTATAGGCGCTGTATTATTATTTGCTGGATCCACAATGCTAAATATAATATATAATATTGCAACAACAATATAAAACAATCGAAAAAAAGGCGACTTTTATAAAAGTCGCCTATTAGAATAAGTAATTCATTTCAAAATTTATTTATTTTGGAAAGGAGGATTATTAAAATGAAAAAAAAGTGGATAAATGGAATTATTCTAATTTTAATAATTATAAATTTACTTATTACGCCATGTATTGCAATTACAGAAGCTGAGGCAGATGAAATTATAAGTGATGTGCTTTTATATAATAGTGGTGCAGGAGGAGTAACCTGGAAGGATTTAGATAATGAAAAAATTTCAGAAATAACGTCAAAACTAGAAGAAGTTATGAGCAATTTTGATACAATTTATCCACAAGGACATATAAGAAGAAATTCAAAAACAGAGTTAGAAACAATTTTAAACAGTTTGAAAACCAGTACAAATGTAAATGCAGAAAAACCAAGCTTTGAAAACTTTTGGGAATCTGCCATGAATTTTCTTCGAATAGGTCAAAAAGGTGGAAATCAAGTATCTTTAGAAGAAGCGAAAGTAGAGCTTGAGGGATTAGCAAAAATTTTAATTATAGCTTCTATTATTATTTTATTAATTGCAATTTTTGTAATAGCTATTAAATACATGATGGCAACAAGTAAAGAACAAGCTAAACTAAAAAATAAGTTGATAGGATTAGTTATTGCTACAGCAATTATAGGTGGAGCATATACTATCTGGAGCTTAGTATATAATTTTATAGCAGGGATCGAGTGAGGATTTATGTAAACATTACAAAAATATTACAAAGATATTACAATTTGATAACTTTTTTACAAAAGCAGAGGATTTTAGCGTAAAATGTTGAAATAAAAAAGTTTTTTAAGTATAATTATATTAATTATGGCTGTAGTTGTACTAAAAGGGGTGAATAAAATGAAAAAAATAATAACAATTGGAATTATAATAATTTTTTGCATACTTTTATTTACTTCACATGCTTATGCGGCTGATGAAGAATATACAGAAACTTATATAGATGATAATTATACGGAAGTATATTTTGAAATCGTAGATGTATTTAATTCAGTTGGAATTACAATTGATGATACAGATGATGTGATTAGAGAAAAACTTAGTGGATTATCAACTACGCAAAAAGACATTTTGTATAACAATATTGAGACATTTAATTCACTTCCTGGAAGAAGTATGTTCGCAGGAGATGGAAATGATTATTTAAATAGAGTCGCGACTCAAATTTCTGATACTCAACCGGTTCAACAACAAGGAACAAGTACAAGTACAAACAATAAATTTTCTTTTCCAAGTATAGGAGAGCTATTTCAAAAAGCAAGTGATTTTATTGGATTAGGCGCAAGTGGGGAAACTATTGGAGATGATGATTTAGTAGATCCAACATTGCAAATAGGAAGAGTTCTTATGACTATTGCAATTATTGTCCTTTTAATAGTAACTATTATTATGGCTATAAAATATATGATAGCAAATCCAGAAGAACAAGGGAAATTAAAACAACAATTGGTTGGACTAGTAATTTCAGCGGCAGTTATATTTGGGGCATATATTATATGGCAAATAACAATTAATTTATTAACAAATGTAACACAATAAATTAAAAATGCAAAGGAGGAAATTTAAATGGGAACTTATAATATTCCACGTAATTTAAAAGGAGAGTCTAGAATTTTATACATATTTTCAGTCAAATCATTAATAACCACCGCTGGAGGAGCCATGATAGGAGGAATCTTCTTTTTGCTATTTAGTAGCATAGGACTCGACACAGTAGGAATGGTTTTTTTGGCACTATTTGCACTAATAGGTTTTTGCATAGGTGCTATTAAAATACCTACTTTAAACGGAATTAGTTTTACAAAAAAAATAGGAGGAGAGTCTATAGATGAGATTATACTC
Organism: Bacillota bacterium; assembly: GCA_963930325.1. Lineage (GTDB taxonomy): Bacteria > Bacillota > Clostridia > TANB77 > CAG-508 > CALXJM01. The sequence goes on from CAWVME010000138.1 coordinate 4,927, forward strand.
CGCTATATGAAATTTAAGAAAAATAGAAGAATTTATATAGATACAAAGGAGGAAAAGTAAATGGGAGAATCATTTGTAAATGCGCTTTATATTATTATGATTATACTAGTTTTCTTTATTATTGTACTAGGAGTTTGGCTATTAGTAATTAATCAAAAAGAAAAAAATGCAAACAAAGAAAAGAAAAAAGACAATAGCGGAGAAGAAAAGGCAAATGCTAATTCTTACAAACCAGGACTTACAAGAGAAGCTGTACGAAACTTTATGGATTTTGATGAGGTAAAAGACAGTATGATCATAAGAAAAAACAAGCAACAGTATGTTATGGTTATACAATGCCAAGGAGTAAACTATGACTTACTTTCAGAAGCAGAAAAAGTAGCTGTAGAAGAAGGGTTTGTTCAGTTTTTAAATATTTTAAGGTTCCCAATACAATTATACATACAAACACGAAGTTTAAACCTAAGAGAAATTACAGACGAATATAAAAAGAAAATAAAAACAATAGAAGAAGAATTAGAAGATATTCAATTGAAACTAAGGGATGCAAGCTTAAAAGGAAATGAGAGATTAGTAAATGATTTAAAATTCCAAGAAAGGCGTAAGAAAAATATTTTAGAATATGGTACAGATATTACAGAATATGTAGGAAGACTTAGCTTAAATAAAAATGTACTACAACAAAAAACATATTTAATTGTTTCATATTTCGCAAATGAGCTTGGGTCAGTAGACACTTATTCTAAAGATGAAATTGCTAACATGTGTTTTTCAGAATTATACACAAGATGTCAATCAATTATAAGATCACTTGCTACTTCATCTGTAACAGGGAAAGTGCTAAATTCAGAAGAATTAGCAGAACTATTATATGTAGCCTATAATAGAGATGATGAAGAATTAATTCAATTATCAAAGGCATTAGATGCAGAATATGATAGGCTATACAGCGTAGGAAGAGATGTACTAGATAAGAAAAAAGAACAAATTGAAAGACAATTGGATATGGATGCAGCAAAACTTGCAACAGATAGCATGTTAGAAGTGGATAAAAAAAGGAAAAAACAAAAAGAAGAAATTCAAAAAGAAGAGAAAATAAAAAGAAAAGCATTAGGTTTAGTGGAACAATATAGAGACCAAATGGATAGAGATCTTTACCAAGGAACAAAGGAAGAAATAATAAGAAAATCCGAAGAGAAAAAGGCAAAAATAGCAGGTAAAAAGGGAGAAAAATTATCAGAAGAACAGATAAAAGAAATGAGTAAAAGAACAATTAAATCGAAAAAAACCCTATAATATCAAGAAAAATAGATATAACTTGGTATAAAAATATCGCTCAAGGAAAAATAACGAAAGATTAAGGAGTGTGTGAAAATGGGAAAAAACAAAAATAAAAATAAAAGAATTCAACCAGAAAAGATTAATGCTGTAGAAAATACGCAAGATGGATTCTTAAAAAGAAACGCAAAAGATTTAAAAGATTTAATTAAACCAGCGGGGATTGATTGTAGCCATTCTAATCATGTAGAAATAATTTCATCTAGGAAAACAAGATATGCAAGAAGTATGATAGTATCTACTATACCAAGAATGTGTACATTCCCTGAATTTTTAAGAAGTATGTATACATTTGGAGACTTAAATGTATCTGTGTTTATACAGCCAGTTAGTGAATCTTCTTCTCAAACAGATTTAAATAGAGTAATTAATGAATTAGAATCAGAAAGAATTGTGGCATTAGATAGAGGAGACATTAACAGAGAAAGACTTTTAACACAAAAAAGGTTGGAAGCAGAAGAACTAAGAGATGAAATTGCAGCAGGTTTTAATAAATTGTTTGAATCATCTATTATGTGTACATTATTTGCATATAGTTTAGAAGAACTAGACAGATACACAGAATTACTAGCATCTGAAATGTCGAAAACATTGATTGGAGTAAAACCAGCATGGGCAATGCAAGACGAGGCGCTACAAACAAATATGCCATTTTGCGAAAACAAGATAAAAAAGAGTCATACATTCGATAGAAGGTCAATGTCCACAGTATTTCCATTTTTTAGTTCTGAAATAGGGCATGAACAAGGGATTCCACTAGGATTCAATAGACAAACAGGGCTTCCAATTTTATTTGATAATTTTAGTCCAACACTTACAAATTATAATATGGTTATTTTTGGAAAATCTGGAGCTGGTAAAGGTGTTACAATTAAAACATTAACTTCTCGTTCAGCAGTACTAATGGGAATTGAAAGCTTAGCACTAGATGCCGAAGGCGAATATGGTGTTGTGGCAGATGCACTTGGTGGAATTAATGTTGTAATTAGTCCTAACTCAAATACAATTATTAATTTGTTTGATATAGAACCAGAAACAGTAAGAGACGAAATTACAGGAAGAGAAAAAACAGTATTAAATGTAGAAAATAAAGTTGAAGACGTAACTCAAGCGCTTTTAACAATGGCTAGAGGAAGTACAAGAAGTACAGAAGTAAATGAGCTTACAAAACAAATTATAGCAGAAACAGTAGCACAAGAATATGCGGAATTAGGAATAAATAATCGTATAGAAAGTTTATTTACTGCTAGCACAGATAGGGTTACTGCTAGTAACTTCTTAGGAAAGCAGAAAAAAGAAATGCCAACTATTGGTTCATGGTATAAAAGATTAGTAGCAAACTCAAAACAAAATGATAATCCAGATTATCGTTTCCATTATAGTTATTTAATTAAAGTTATGAAACAATATGTAAGAGAATATGATGGACAAATGGCATATTTCGATGGTCAATCAACATTTGATTTGTTAGATAGAGTTCCATTTATTAATTTGGACATATCTGGACTAGAAGAAAGATTTGCAAGACCTCTAGCACAGCAAATTCTTTTATCTTGGATATGGGAAAAATATGTTAAGAAAAATAGTGAAGATAGAACAAAAGCTACTAAAAAAAGAGTTTTAATTGATGAAGCATGGATGCTATTGCCATATCCAGAAGCAGTAGACTTTTTAAATACTATGGCAAGACGTGCAAGGAAAAGAAATGTATCTTTAGCGGTTATTTCACAAAAATTCCAAGATTTTTATGAAAAACAAGAAGTACAAGCGGTACTAACATCTTCTGATACAAAGCTCTTTTTAGCACAAGACAAATCAGAAATAGAGTATATCAAAGAAGTATTTAGACTAAGTGAAGGAGAAGCTTACTTCTTAACTACATGTAATCGTGGAGAAGGATTATTGAAAGTAGGTGAAGACACGGCAATACTTTCTATTAGGCCAACAAAAAAGGAATTTGAATTTGTAGAAACAAACTTGAATAAATTAAAAACAAAAAAAGACTAAAAATAAAACCAGAAAGGGAGGCGCATGGCATGATACAAAAAAAAGCAATAGCAATATTAGTATTATTTGTAATTGTTTTAGAATTATTGCCAAGCGCCGTTTTTGCATCAGATGCATACAACAATTCTGTTCCATCTAATATATTAGACATGCATAATGCTTATACCTATAATGCGTTTAACACCTATGCAGAAGAAGGCTCTGCTAATTATGCAGGAGAACAAGTTTTTATTACAGGAACAGAATCTTCAGGAGCTTCGCAGGCAACTACTTTATCTGGGATACTTACATTTATTCCATGGTGTGTGTCTTGTCTTATGACAACAGCAATTCATGGAGCAACAGCCGATGGAGAATATAGTACAACTCCGGATGGAATATTTACAATTGAAAACTTAGTGTTTAATACAATTGAACTTTTCGATGCGAATTACTTTGTATACAACTCAAATATTGCGAATACTGCTCTAAAACAAAACGTAAGATTATGGTATTCAACAGTTAGAGTTATAGCTATTGCAGGCTCTATAATTACATTAATATATATGGGAATTAGAATGGCAATATCTACCGTAGCATCAGACAAAGCAAAATATAAAAAAATGTTATTAGACTGGATATTTAGCTTTGCTTTAATTTTTATTTTACATTACATTATTGTATTATTATCAAATGTATCTGCTAGCTTAACTTATATTTTTACAGGCAATGCAGATCAAATTGCATTAGAAGAAAATATCATACAAAATAATCTTTCTTATATAAACACTACTAATGGTTGGAGCACAGCAATACAAGTTGTAATATATTTTATGTTAGTTTTTTATGAACTTAGATTTTTCTTAATGTATATGAAAAGGCTGTTTGTTATTGGTTTTTTAATTGTAATTTCACCACTTATAACAATAACTTATGCAATTGACAAAGCAGGAGATAATAAATCACAGGTATTTAGCACATGGTTTAAAGAAATTGCAGTTAATATATGTATTCAACCATTGCACGCACTTTTATATATGGTATTTATTTATTCAGCAGGCTCCATTGCAACAGCAGCACCACTGGTAGCAATTGTATTCTTAATGGCACTATCAAGAGGCGAAAAAATTGTAAAAGGAATATTTAATTTAAGAGGATTAAGCACAATACACTCTATGTCAGAAACTCTTAAACTAAGAAGGGGAGGTGCATAGCTTATGAATAAAAGAACAATAAAAATAGCACTTCTCGTGGCAGGAATACTGTTAATTGTAATTTTTATTGTAATGATAATAGCGCAAATATTTAAAAAAGAAGAAAGTTTATATTTGCCAACAGATACAGAAATAATATTTGGAAATAATGAACAGAGCAAAGAAGAAATGAATTATAAAGAAATACAAATACATCAAATGGAAATACAAGCAAAAGAAATAAATGATTTAATAGAAGCAGAATGGCAAATTATGGATGTAAATTTAGGGACAATAGAAAGCAGAATAAATGAATATGATATATATTTTGATGAAGGATTAGAAGTTAAAACTACAGCAAGTAAAGTGTTTAATTTAGTTTTTACAAATAAATACGAAAATTATGTAATTAATAATTTAAAAGTAGGAGCAAATTATGAAGAAATTATAGAAGAACTAGGAGAGCCTAGTTTTAAAGAAGAATATGAATACTATGATGATGAAGAACAATTGCAAAATCATTTTCTTATAGGATATAAGGGAGAAAATATATATGTATTTTTCACAGAATATGAAATTTCTATTTACAGAGCAGAAAATAATTTAGATACAACTAAATTTGTAGAATTATTAGAAGAATTTGAAACAGATGGGAATGTTTTTAATCTGGGAAATACTTTAACAGACATTTGGACAGATTATGATAATTATATTTATGATGAAACACATGTTGTTCTAAATTATGCAACTAAAGGAATAAGACTTATCTATGGATATGGAAACGAAAATGGAATTATACTTTATAATAATTTTTCTGGTAAACTCCACAATAATTCAACCTTGCAAGATGTAGTAGATGGAAATGTAGTACTACCAGGATATATATACATATATGGTAATACAGATTCTGTTTTCGAAGTGGAACTAAACAGATTTTATAATATGTTACGGAAATTATAATCTAATTCAATATGATACTGGAGATGACACAGAAGAAGATAAAAACACTTCAAGTGAATTTAAATTAGAATATAAAATTGAAGAAGATGGAATGAGTGATTTAAAAATCATTTCATTAAATAGAGAATATCCAAATAGAAAAATAGACAAACCAGAAAAAATTAATTCATTTTTATGGTTAGATAATGAAAACTTATTATATAGCATTAGTTATGATGGAATTTATTTATACAATTGTAAACAGAATATTACAAACAAAGTTATTGATGGAAATGAAAAATTTGAATTATATGAAGTAGAAAATAATGTTGTAAAATATGATGATAAACAAATAAGAATTACTATGTAAAAAAGGGGGGATATATATGCACAAAATAACTAAAAATATACTAAAAATAATGCTAATAATATTATTATGCCTATATATCCCTGTAATTTCAAAAGCATATACAAGCCAAGAAGTAGGACAAGCATTTGCTACATATGCAGAAAAAGTAGTAACCGAAGGAAACCAAAAAGGCATTTTAAGATATTCTCAAAGGGCAAGCCACAGAAATGCAGGATTTAATTGGCAAAAAGTAACAGACTCCGAACCACAGTTAAGTGGAAATGGCTCAACTGGCGAAGTAATTACTGGAACAATTGCATTTGATTGTTCATCATTTTGCTCTCGTGTATATGATTATGTTAGTGGAGGAATTTTTGGGGGACCATATAGCACAAGAGATTTTAGTTCAATAGATTGCATAGAAGAAGTTAGTTTAAGTAATTTACAAGTAGGAGATATTCTTTGGAGGAGTGGGCACTGTGAAATTTATTTAGGAGGTAACAAAACAGCTGCTGCTAGCACTTTTAAAAATAGAAGCCATACAGAACAAGTTGTTATTAAAGATTCAGTAGGGAATTTTACTAAGGCATATAGATTAAAAGATGAATATATAGCACAAATTACAACATTAAATACAGATGTTGATTGGACAGCAGTAGGAGAGAGTCCAACATCTGGAAGTAGAAATAATACCACATCAGAATTTTACTATAATGGTTTGGCAAAAAAAGTTGAATTTAGAGAATATCAAAGCCCAATACCATCATTTTCTAGACTAACAGAACTAACAGATTATTTAATAGGAGCCATGACTTTAGGAGTAAAAATACAGCTTATTGGATGGACTGCTATTTTTGAAAATGCAATAACAGACGTTGTAGAAGGAATTACAGGAACTCCTGTAGTTGCAGAAGATGTAACAAGTGGACAATCAGATGCACAAAATGAAACAGTTGTGCCTGCACAATCTAAATTAAATGCAACAGAAGCAGGAAATGCAATTGCAAACTATGCAAAAGATTTAGTAGAAAATCATCAGAGTGAATTTGTATATTCCTATGGCGAAGATGGAGCTTACAAAGGTGGAAGAGAAGATACATATAGAGGAGTAAAAACTAGTGGATGGGCTTATGGAAACTCAAACCACTATGATGGAGCACAGTTTGAATTTACAGATAAATATTCTGTAGATGGTGAGGGCTTTGTAAACATTGTTATACACCAAAGCTTAGGCATAGGAGGAACAAATTATACAAAATTTACCTCTGCAAGCCAAGGATTTGAAAACATAGGTACAAGTACTAGTGATTTAAAAGCTGGAGATATAATACATTTCGATGGACATTATGCTATTTACTTAGGTGATGGAAATATTGCACATGCAATGAATAAAGGAGCACCTACTCCAGAAACTTGGACGATTTATATAGACTCATTATCTGATTATAGTTCAAGCGGTATTAATGGAATTTACAGAATTACAGAAACAAAAGCTGCTCAAATAGATCCAAATAATGTAAGCACGGAACTTAGAACAACAACTACTTCAATGGAAAATTTGGAAGTACCAAGAAATATTGAAGATAAATTAACTATCGAAAAAATCATTTATAATAAAGTACCTTTATTAGATGTTAATATTTTTAACTTTAAAGACGCTGCAGAAATGGAGTTAACTCCAGAAAACGTGATATATATCATAAAACAAAATGTAGCCAATTGGTATTATACTTTTAGAAATATTACAATTATAGGACTACTATTAGTATTAATTTATATAGGACTTCGTATGGCATTATCAACAATTGCGTCAGACAAGGCAAAATATACAAAATTATTTGTGAATTGGTTAGTAAGTTTCGTTATTGTATTTTTCATTCATTATTTTATGCTAGCTGTTCTATTAATTAATGAAAACTTAGTAAGTTTGATTTCAGAAATTGGTTATCAAACAGAAGAAGTAGAAATTTTAAAATTAGTTGAAGATAATGATGAAAATGGAAATCCAATCTTAGATGAAAATGGAAATCCAGTAAAAGTACTTAAAAAAGTAAAGGTTGAGATAACAACTGAAACATCGCTTTATAATAGTATTTTTGAAAAAGCATATGAAATTAAAGCAAGCCAAGGAATTGCCGGAACTATTATGTATATGTTTTTAGTATATTATTTGTTAAAATTTTTATTTGTATACTTTAAACGTCTACTAACAGTAAATATTTTGGCTTTGATTTCTCCATTAATTGCTATTAGCTATGCTATAGATAAAATAAAAGACAACAAATCACAAGCTTTAGGCACTTGGATGCGTGAATTTTCATCAAATGTATTAATCCAATTTATGCATGCATTACTTTATTACATATTTGTAAGTGTGGCATTTGATTTAGTATTTTCAACATCATTAGGCGGAATTATTGTTGGATTTGTATTCTTACACTTTATGCTAAAAGCTGAAAGTTTATTATATAGAATGTTTAAATTTGGAGGTTCTACAGGTTCATTAAAGAACTTGATGGATTCAACTAATGAGTTTGTAGGAGGAGCCTTAGCAGTTAGAGCAGCAGGAGGAAGCATAGTAAATTTAGGTGCTAAAGGAGCAAGCCAAGTAGGCAAAGCAATTCCAGCAGTTCAGAAAACAGAAATGTATAGATCAGCTGTAAATCATATACAAAGAAGTAGAATTTATAGGAATACACTAGGTAGAGCTGATGGTGGAATTTCAGATGATATGTTAGTAGATAATATATCCGAAAGCGCTAGAGTGGCAACAAGAAATGCAAGAAAAGCAAATTGGAAAGCAATTAAAGGTGCTACTAAAACTGGAAGAAAAATTATTTCAAATTCAGCTTCATTTGCATTTTCAATTCCGCAATTAGTGGCAAATCCAGAATTAGGAGTACAGAATTTAATTAGAACATCTATGGAACTAAAGAGACTACTAGGAGATGCAGAAAAATTAAAAATAGGAAGAAAATATGCAGGGCAAAAGTTTACAGTAAGAAGTAAAGTAGGAAGAACTGTACTTGGAGTTGCTACTTTAGGAACAAGCGAAGTAATACGAGGGCTTTCTAATGTAAGCCAAAAACAGCTAAAAGAAGCAAAAAAGGTGGAAGAAAAATATGTTCTAGCATATGCATATAGAGACGCCCTCCATTTAGAGAAGAAACTTATAGCAGATGTAATAAAACATAGTGATATAGAATCAAAATATATAGATATGGTAAAAAAAGGCGAAAGCCATACACAAGTATTACCAGAAGATATAAAAGGTGTAACTGTTAGAAACATGACAATGATTACACCAGCAACAGAAAAAATTGCAGAAGTACTAGAAAAAAACGGAATAGAAGTAGATAAAAAACAATTAGAGAAAAACATAGAACAAGAATTCGTTAATGCATTGACTGCTGTTGCTATAGCTAATACTCCAAAAGAAAAAGAATCTGCTACATTATTCGCAAGAGCAAGGTACGAAGATGAGAAACAAAGGAAACAAAAAGTAGAAGAAATACTAGAAAAAAATGCAAAGGGAGTACATGTAAACAATTTAACACCAGAACAAGCAACATCTTTAGCAAGGTATCAAGTAATATATAATGAAAACTATGTAGGAAGTGGAGAATCTGCAAAACAAAGTGCAATTACAGCATTAGAAAGCGAAAAGAAAGGCATAAGTGGACAACTACGAGAATTAGAAAATCAATTACAAGAATTGCAAGAACAAATTAAAATAGGACAAGTAGGAAATTCTGATTTGGAAGTAGCCAAATCTTTAGAAAAAAGAATTACAGAATTAAAAATTGACAGACAAATGGTAGAAACTATTTTACAAGCACAAGATGATACCGAAAAAGTTGTACTAATAGATAATAGAACTTCTCATAGAATTCTAAAAGTAGCAGAAAAAGGTAGGGAGAGAGAAGAAAAAGAAAAATTAGAGGCAGAAATAGTTGCAGAAGAAATTCTACATGGAATGTCCAAAGAAGACTTTAAAGAATATACTTATAGGGTATTACTAAGAACTTTAGACACAGATAATACTCAAATAGAAAAATTAGATGTTGAAAAAGCAACAGAAGATTACATTAATGATATTGGCGAACAAGAGCCTACAGTACTAACTCAAGCAAGTGCAGCTGAAATTGTAGAAAATATTATGAAAGAAAATGGCATTAGAAGAGATAGGAAACATATACAAAGCACTGCAGAAGCTGAAGCTCTATATATGGCACAGCATATAATTAATGGACAATTAAAGAAAGAACAGGAAAAAGAAGAAGGACAAGTAATAAAAGAATATAGCATGCTACAGGAAGAAAGTGACATTTCAGAAGTTGCAAAGGGAATAGACCCAAAAGCATTAAGACAAGTTGAATCTGTTTTATATCGAATGCAACAAACAGAAGAAATAACAAGAGAAGACTTAGAAAAAGTAATATCTCCACAAGAGGTAGACTCTATGTTAGATACTGTATCTAAAACACTTAAAACTCGTGATATTGCTAAATTAATTTACTCAGGAGTAGAAAAAGATGGAAGCTATCATAGAGAAGAATTACCACAAGAGTATGAAAATATGAGGCAAACAGTAGAAAGATTAAATGAAATTAATACATATACAAGAGAACGAATTAAAAAGAAAGTAGTTAATACTGATAAATTAGTAGACAATATATTACAAGTATATGGAAAATCCCAAAAAAACTAAATAGAAAGTTGGTGTAAAAATGAAAAAAATACTAAATAAGGTATGTGTAATTGGATTAATTATAACTATACTGTGCAATATTCTTTTGCCACAATATGCTTATGCAACTGACTCAAGTTCTACAACTCCAAGTAGTGGAGGGACAACCAGTTCTACAATACAATTTGATAATGAAGCAATAAGTGCAGAGGAAGCAGATATGGTACCAGTTAGCATTCCAATACCGATTCTCGGAGGAGTAATTGAACTACTTTTAGATGCAATAAAATTATTAATAGTATTACCGGGAATGATTATTAATGGTGTAAATAGTGGAATTGGTGGGATGGAAGGAAATGAGGGAGAAACCTTTATTTCTTTATATAATATTTTATTTAATCAATTAGGAATAACAGACATCAATATTCTAGAATTTTCTTGGGGAACGCAACAAAATGCAATAGATGCTAATAGTGATAGTGCGGTAGCGACAATAAGAAGAAATATTGCTTATTGGTATTATGGAATTAGAAATTTAGCAATAGTTATATTGCTTTGTGTACTTATTTATATTGGAATTCGAATGGCAATATCAACTATTGCAGAAGATAGGGCACGATACAAGCAATTATTAATGTACTGGTTTACAGCAGTGGTCTTGGTATTTATTCTACATTATATTATTCTTATAACTATTAATGTAAATACTGCTTTGGTTTCCATAATAGAAACAGCAGCAGGAAGCTCTAACTATTCAGCCAATATGGAAGCATACAATGGACTTCTGCTAGAAAGGGCATTTGGACTTCAAGAGGGTGTTGGTTGGAAAATTATTAACACTTTAATTGGAAGAATGAATAATATACCAGCATCTTTTGGAGCAGCAATACTTTACACAATTCTTAATGGAATGACTTTTGCATTTTTAATGCTATACATAAGACGTATGATCATTTTGTCGTTTTTAATATTGATTGCACCAATTATTACAATTACTTATCCAATAGATAAAGTAGGAGATGGAAAATCGCAAGCACTAAATACATGGCTTAAAGAATTTATGTTTACAGTTTTAATACAACCATTCCACTGTTTAATTTTTGTAATATTTGTTTCAACCGCAATGAACTTACTAAATGGAACATTTGCAAGTACTATATTTGCAATTGTTACAGTTACTTTCTTATTCCAAGCAGAAGGAATTGTAAAGAAAATATTTGGATTCCAACAAGCAAGTACATTGGGAGATGCTATTAAATCTGCAGCAGCTATTACAGCAGGTACAAATTTGGTTAAAGGTATTGCATCTAAAGCTGGTAGTTCAATGAAAACAGGAAGCTCTGGCTCAACAAGTTCTAATACAAGCTCTGCTAATTCAGGGGCTTCGGGCTCAGGAGGAAGCAACTCAGGAGGAACGAGTACTAATGGAACTGCTTCGACTGGATCTGGCTCAGGGGGAACAGGTTCTGGAAATTCCGGAACAGGAACTTCTAATTCAGGTGGAAGAGTAAAAACATGGCTACGAGCACACCCAAAAACATCAAAAGCATTGAAGACAGGACTAAAAGGATATGCAAAAGTTGGAAAATTTGCTTTTGCAGCAGGTGTAGCTTCTCTAGGAGCTGGTACAGGAAACTTTATGCAAACTACAACTGCAGCTATAGGTGTAAATGAAGCAATCAATTCAGTTGGCAATGGAATGAGAGCAAGAAGATATGCTAAAAACTTAAATAATGATTTGTATCTAGCAGGAAATGAATATGATGCAAGAGTACAAGCCTTAATAGATAGTGGCTTATCGCAAAATCAAGCTCATGCACAATTAAAGGCAGATATTACACGATTAATACATACAGAAATTGGTAGAATTAGAAATACAGAACCTCAAAATGAACGTTTAGCTACTATTTTACATGAAGCAGTTACAAGAGCAGAACAATTAGGAAAAGAAAAACCAGAAGAATTTGTATTTAAACAAGTAACTGGAGGGAATTAAACTATAAAGGAGGGAAAAAGGTGAAAAATAAGAAAAAAGCAATTATTGTAATTATTCTAATTTGTTTATTGCTACTTAGTGTGATATTTAGTATTTTAGTTGCTATAAAAAATAGTTCAATAAATGCACAAGGAACAATCGGAAATGAATTAGAATTAGGCTGGAGAACAGATGAACAACTAGCAGAAGCAGAAATAGTACAATTGAAAAATATGACAGAAAAGAAAAGAATGCAAACTTATTTTTCAAAATATCTCTCATACATGGAAGAAGGAAAATATGAACAGGCTTATAATTTATTATATGATGAATTTAAACAAAATTATTTTCCAACAATAGAAGAATATATAGAATATGTGGAAAAAACATATCCAAAAATGCTATTAGTAAATTATGAAAACATGGAAAGACAAGGAAAATATTTTATTATAGATACAACAATAACAGGAGTAAACGAGCAAGGAGAAACTGCAAAAATAGAGCAAAAATTTATTGTATATGAAAAAGACTATAATGACTTTATGATGTCCTTTAATGTAATTTAAATGGAGGAATACAATGGGAACAAATTTGAAAATAAAAATACATAATTTTATAAGAAAATACAAAAGGTGGATATTTGTTATTCTTATTGCTTGGGGACTAGTTGTTGTTATTAATTACATTATTAAAAATCATGACTTTAAAGAAACTCCGAGTACTACATATGAACCACACACACCTATTATGGGAGGAAATACAGATGTAAATGAAAGAACAGAAGAGTCTATTTCTAATATTATTGATGAATTCGTAAAATACTGTAATGAAAAAGAATATGAAAAAGCATATGCCTTATTAAGTACAGACTGTAAAGAAAATGTATATCCAAGAATAGAAACTTTTGAAGAATATGTGGATAGACTATTTCCAACTAAAAAGGTATATACAATACAAAATTATTACAATAGTGATAATGATTACGTATATCGTTTAAGAATTTTTGATGATATTTTAGCTACAGGATTAACAGGAGAAGAAAAATTAAGCTATGTAACTGAGATTATCACTCTAAAAGTGGAACAGGGAGATTTAGTGTTATCTGTTAATGGATATATTGGAAAAGATATATTAGAATCAGTTTATGAAGACAAATATATAAAAATTACAGTAAAAAGCAGAGAAAAAACTTATGAAACAGAAACTTATGAGGTGTTATTTAGTAACAAAACAGAGTACCGAATTGCTGTAATTGACCAAAACCCCATGAATGAAGTTCTATTAAAATTAAATATAGGTAAAAGAAATGCAAAAGGATTTTCAAACTCTAACTTAATTTTGGCACCAGGAGAGAGCAGAACAGTATATTTTAATTTCAGCAGATATTATCATGAAACAGATTTACCAAAAGGATTGGAATTTAACAATATAAAAGTATTAAGAACATATCCACCAGTTTATGATGAAAATGGAGATGTAGTAGATGCAATTGACCAATACGGAATAGAATTAAATTTTGAAAAATAAGAACTATGAGAAAAAGAAGGTGAGAAGATGGATGAAGAAAACAAAGAATTAAATGAGGAAGACATTAATCAAGAAGAAAAGGAACAATCAGAACAAGAAGAAACAGAACAAGAAGAACAAAATCAGGAAGAAACTCAAAAACCTAGTTCTGGAAGTAATGGCGCAAATAGTAGTAGTCCATCTGCCAGAGAAAGGATAAAACGAACACAAGAGCAAATAAAGAAACAATCAAGGGCAGAAGTACAAAAGAAAATAAAAAAAGAGATGCAAAAGAAAATAAAAAAAGAGACAGAAAAAAGAATAGCAAAAGAAGCAGCAAAAAAGGCGGCAGTTGAAGCAGCTAAAAAAGAAGCTGCTAAAGCAGCAGCCAAAGCAGCAGCAGCAGAGGCGGCTAAAGCAGCAGCTGCTACCACAGCAAAAGCAGCAGCAACTACCGCAGCAGCAGCCACAGCAGGAACGGGAGGCGGTTGTGCTATTGGTTGTGCTGTTGCAATAGTAATTATAGTAATTATTATATTAATTATAGGTTCAAATTCATTTTTTAGTAATATGCCTGACTCCATAATTGGAAAAATAACAGAATGGTGGGATGACACTTGGAGAGAAACAAAAGTATATTGGGCAGAGAGTGTTTCAGAAGAACTAGCAAAAGAAAGATTGGAAAGTACAGCACAATATGTAGAAAATATGGGGTATGATTTAGCAGGATATGGCTTTTTAGACCCAGGAGAAGTAGAAGAAGATGAAGGAAAAAAAGTTGACTACAAATATATAGAAGTAGATGTAGATAGCAATGGTATTCTCTATTATGGAGGTATAAAGATAGTAGGTACATCAATAATTGGACAAGATTTACAATGGTCAATAAGTAGAGAAAATTTAGGAAAAATCCTACCAGGAGTAGACCCAGGAGACGAATCAGCTAATATGATGGTTTTTAATACTACATTTAATCAAAGCGTTATAGAAGCAATTTTTGGACTAAAAACTAAACCATCATATGCAGTAATACGAGTTAGAATTGTTGAAGATAATGAAGGAAATAAAAAGATTGAGCCGGGAGAAGATGATGGTGCATCTTTACATACTGTTTTGGAAAAAGATGAGAATGGAAATATTATTTATGCAGATAGTAGAGTATTATTGTCCTATCTTGCAGCAGAAGAAAGAACATATATGTTTAAAGGGCAATATTGGAATATTCATGACTGGTGGGAAGGAAGCTTTTGGGACAAATTAGATATATTTAACTTCGTAAAAGACGTAGAAGAAGATAGAGAAGGAATGATTGAATTTGAACAAAGTGTCTTAGATGAATATGAGGAGTATAGTAATACTAATATACTAGATGAAAATGGTGAAGAAGAAGCATTAAACCTAACAATAGATCGTGCAAATAGAATATTTTCAGTACCTTATATAGAAAGAAATGTCAACCTTTTTCCTATAAAATTTGGAGAATATAATTATGATTTAGTTGGATGGACAGGAAAGTATGGCAAACCAATTGAGTTTTCATTAGCCATGCATTTATCTACTATGTCACCGGATTTTACATATAAATTTGTAACAGATGAAGAATTAGAAAGTGTGGTTAGTATAAAGTTTGCAAAAATTCCATCTTCAAGAAGGCTATTGAGAGATGGAGCAGATGCACAAGAAGCTGAAGGACAAAGACTACTAGAACAACTAGAGCAAAGAATAAGTGAAATAGAGGGATATAAAGAGAAAATAGAAAAAAACAATACGGATATAGAGGGATATAGAAATGAGATAGCAGACTTAGAAGCAGAAATGGAAAATGGACAGCCTCTTGCCAATAGTTTCATAGTGCAAGAAAAAAACTCATACGAGGAAGCCATTTCAGAACTTAGAGCAGAAAATTTTAAAATGCAAGAAATGATAGATTTCTTAGAGTCAGAAGAGATACAAAGTGCAATTGAAGTGGCAAGAGAATGTTTTTCTACCAATATTTTAAATGAAAATCAAAGATCTAAGCTAAAAGATATTATTTATGGGGGACAAAGTTGGATAACTGGAAGTAGATCAGGTGGACTAAATGATAAATTAGAAATGGAATTAGAATTAGAGGAATTTATCGGAATTTGTACATATAATGATCATTACAGTAGTGTCCAAATAAATGTACCATATATATCAGAAGTGACAAACCACTGGTATAGAAATTTATATTTTGGAACAGTCAACAGTGGAGCTGGATATGTAGTAAAAACAGATGCAAGTGGAGCTGCTACAGAAATAACAGACAGAGATGCTTTAATACAAATATTAAAATCTTATAGTAATACAGAAGCAGCTAACCGAATGGAAAAATATGTAGATATTATATTAGAAATACAGGAAGAATATAAAGTAAATGCTTTGTTTACAGCAGCTGTTGGAATTATAGAATCTAGGTGGGGAACTGCAAGTAATGAAAACTTAAATAGTAGAAATAACTGGTTTAGTATTTCTGGAAAACAAGGGAACTATTGGACAAGACCAAGTGATGGACAAACATTTAATGAATATTCTTCGCCAGAAGAAGGAATTCGAGCATTTGGAAGACTGATTGGAGATATAGGAGCAGGAGGAGCTAGTGATAATTATTATTTTGGAAAAGGTAATATAACAGTAGGAGCAATTGCAGAACACTACTGCAACACTGATTGGGGCGAAAAAGTAAATAAACAAATGCAAGCTTTTTATAAATATGCAGAAGAAAATAATTTGATTGAAGGAAATACGACTACTATAGACGATACAGATGATACAGAAGAAGATTTTTCTGCTTATGAATTAGACTATAGTTTAGCTGAAACTTATGAAACTTCGGTTGTAGTACAGAAAACTTATGATGCATACGATGGAGAAGTAACAGAAGTAGATGGTTGTGGACTATCTGCAGATGATTATACAGTACAAGTAACAATTCCATATGGTATTAAACAAGTATCTGAGCCAAAGGTATATGACAACTCTAAAAGAGTAAAAGAATTATTAGGTGTAACAGATTATGATTTAAAAGAACTATATAATGAAGAATTACAAGAAATTGTTGAACAAGAATTGGAAGAAACTGGAGTAGAGTTAGAAGAGGATGAAGCTTGGCTAAGATTATCAGATACATATAAAGAAAGAGCCCAATATTATATTTTTGATGGAAGTGGTAGATCAGAAGAAAAACAAAACATTTCTCCAACCAAAAGTTCTATTACAGCAATGGCAATTTTAGAGAATGTTCATACAGAAGATGCTGCACACATTTTAAAAGATTTTAAAGAATTATTTAATGATATTGGATTTGAAGTAGAATTAGAAGAAGATATATCATCAACAGAAAAAAATCAATCTTTAAAATGGATATTTAAAGATTATGTACCAGGGTATGATTGGCCATTAAAAGATGAAATTCCAGTATTAGAAGATGACAGATCAACTTATAGTTCAAGACCATTTGCTTATGTTGTAAAAAACGGAAATCAATCCGAAGAAGACAGAAATGGTTTTACAGGAGGAGAAGAATTAGTTACACCAGGAAATTGTATAGTAAAGGATGTAGGACAAGATTATATTGTATTAGAGTTTGTAGATGTAACAAAAACAGAAAAGAAACAAGTAAGAGAATTTAAAAATGGGAAATATGAATTAGTAGAAGTAGAAGAAACCATGTACGACAATGAAGTAAATGGAATGGTACTTTATGTATATGGATTAGATGTAGAAGAAGGAATAGAAAAGGATCAAAAACTAGAAGCAGAAACTAAAATAGGTACAGCAAATGCAGAGAAAAACTTAGAAATGGTTATGAAAGACCAATTGAATTCACCAGTTGTTGTATCTCAATACATATATCCACCAGAAATGACAGAAGTTATATTTGACTTATCTGGAT
Organism: Bacillota bacterium; assembly: GCA_963930325.1. Lineage (GTDB taxonomy): Bacteria > Bacillota > Clostridia > TANB77 > CAG-508 > CALXJM01. Next base: position 22,819 of record CAWVME010000138.1, read on the forward strand.
TAGAAGGATTAGCACTTGAAGTATGGACCAAATATTCAGCAGAAATAACGGAAATGGCAATTAAATATGGATTAGATCCATATGCTATTATTGCAGTTATTTGTGTAGAATCTAGTGGACGTTTAGATCTTGATGATAATGGTATAGCTTATGGATTAATGCAATGTCATATGAAATATCATGCAGTTAAAGATAAAGTATTAGTAGATGTCGATGGAAATAAAGAAACAAAGGATTGTTCACCTAGTGCAATGAAAGGAAATGCAAGCTTGCAAATAGAATGTGGATGTCATGTACTTCGTAGTTATATATTCTATGATGATTGGACAGGTGGCAACTGGTTTAGAGGGTTAGGTGCATACAACAAAGGACCAAGCGGAATAAAAAAACCAGGAGCTCTAGATAGATTTAGAAATGGATACTGGGGTAAAAAATATGGATTTGTAAATTTCTTTTATGGTGGAGAAGAAACCTGGGCTATTAAAAAAGAAGGTGGTAAATATTATCAAATATTTACTAATATAGAAACTGGAGAGATAACAAGAGAAGTAGAGGTAAGTTGGCCACCAGCAGGAGGACTTAAAGTTACTATCGGTGGAGGAAATCAGAATGCAGCAAATGGTGATGGATATACTACAACATATACTTCTACAGCAGGAAGAACTTTTAATGAATTTAAACAGAGTAGAGGAAGTTATAAAGGTCAGTTATATAGTGAAGGAACTATTTCAAGCTCTGGATGTGGACCAACTTCAGTAGCAATTGTACTAAGCGGATATGGACAAAATGTAGATCCAGGAGATATTGCTAAAGCAATGGGTGGTGCACATAATGGAGGAACAAACGGATCAAACTTAGCGTCAGCTTTAAGGAGATATGGTCTTGGTGCAAGGCAAGTGAGTAGACCATCAGCTTCACAGATAAGGACACAGCTACAATCAGGTAAAGAAATCGTAGTATCAGTAGGATCAAGTCCAGATAGTAAATTTACTGGAAGTGGACATATTATGGCGATATTAGACATTAATAGCAATGATGAAGTATATATCTCAAATCCTAATCCACGTACATACAATGGTTGGATACCATTAAATCAGTTTATTAAATATTGTTCTTATAAATATGCAGTTTTCGTAGAGTAAAAAAGAGGTGATATTTTGAAAAAAAAGTTGATAATATGTTTAATGTTAACACTAATAATCTTGCTTGCAATTTTAATATGCATAATTATGATAGAAAAAGGAGCAGAAAAGATGAATGATGATGATATTATAAGAAAAGCAGAGTTGCAAAAAGTAAAAAACCCAGTATCATATTTTACTATTGCTAAATGCATAGAAAAATATAGAGACAATGGGCAAAATAGCAGAATTTATTATTTATTAGCAGAAGAGTATAAAAAAGAAAAAAATATAACAATCGACAATGTATTGAGCAAAATATCACCTATTTCTGAAAATGCAACAATAAAAGAAATGTATGAAAGCGAGCAAGAAAATGAAATATCATATTATGTTGTGTATTTTTCAGAAAATAATGAATATGCTGGAGGATTAATTGTAGTACAAGATGAAGAAAATGAGGTATTTGCAGTATATCCAAATGAATTTGTAGAGGAAAGTAATTTTCAAACTATTGAAAATATAAACAACTTAGAAAATCAAATTCAAAAAATACAAAAAAATGCCTATAATACATATAATTATTTATATTTATCAAATGAAGAAATAGTACAAAGATATATAGAAAATTTTCACGAGAAATTAATTACTAACATAGAAGACGCATACAGTTTATTAGATGAAAGATGCAAACAAGATAAATTTGAAACTTTAGATAAGTTTAAAAAATACGCGGATGAGAATGAAACATATTGGAATAATATGGAGATAAAAAATGTTGAAGTAGAGCCAAATGAAGAGTTTGTAGAATATACATTTCAGGATAATAGAAATAATGAATATTACATAAAAGAAACTTATGTAATGGAATATACAATAAATTTTTAAATATTTTAAAAATTTTTGAATAAACTTTCAAAAACTGGGTATGATTTAATAAATCATATATTAGGAGGGAAAGTTTATGAAAAAAAGTAGTATTAACAAAAAAACAATAGTATTGATAAGCATTATCTTAGCAATTCTATTGTTTTTTACTTTTTTTAATCAAACATTAGGAATGACACACTATCAAGAAACAGATTTTGTAACTGGACTAGTAACAGCTAGTGCATTAAATGTAAGGGCAGGACCAGGCAAAACATACAAATCAATAGGATTGGTATATAAAAACGAATACATAAGAGTGTTTGCAAGAATTGGCAACTGGTATGTTATACAAACAGATCAAGACTTAATTGGTGCTGTAAGCGTAGATTATGTAAAACCAATTTACCCAAGTGGAAATACCAATACAAATAATAGTTCTGGAGCTAATCAAGAAACTTCAGACAAACACGGTAGTACAGAACTTACACAAGATGAAAAAGAAGTATTTGATTTAATTAATCAGCAAAGAACATCAGCAGGATTATCTGCATTAGTAATTGATGATGAGCTACAAAATGTAGCACGAATTAAAGCAAAAGATATGGTAGACAGTTCTTATTTTTCTCATACTTCTCCAACATATGGCTCACCATTTGATATGATAAAAAATTTTGGAATCACTTATAAAACTGCAGGTGAAAATATTGCAGGAAATAGCAGTAATCAAGGAGCTGTAAATGCATGGATGAATTCAGAAGGGCATAAAGCTAATATTCTAAATAATGCATATAATTATACAGGGATTGCAGTAGTAAGTAGTCCAAAGTATGGAAAAATTTATGTACAAATGTTTATGGGAAAATAAAGTAAGTAATAAAAAAATCCTTTAGCCATATAATATAAAAGGTGATTTAAATGGTAAAAAGGATAATGATAATTGTGCTTTTAATAATTATATTGAGTAAATCTGTAATTTTAGCAGATGATGAAGTAGAAGAAGAAATTATAAATTTAGAGGAAATTATACAAGCTTCTACTGAAAATGTAGAAGAGCCAATTCTTAATTCAAGGGCAGCTATTATATATGATAGAAAAACAGGATTAATACTTTTTGGAAAAAATGAAAATGAAAAAAGAGCAATGGCATCTACAACTAAAATTATGACAGCTATTGTTGTACTTGAAAATGCAGACTTAAGTGAAGTAATAGAAATATCTAGAAAAGCTGCAGGAACGGGAGGCTCAAGACTTGGCTTAAGTACGGGAGATAAGATAAGTATTAATGATTTATTATATGGGCTTATGTTATGTTCAGGAAATGATGCTGCAGTAGCTCTAGCGGAAAATATAGGAGGCAGTATAGAAGGATTTGCTGAAAAAATGAACCAAAAAGCTGAAGAATTAGGATTAAAAGATACACATTTTGTTACTCCACATGGATTAGATGAAGCACAACATTATACAACTGCTTATGAGCTTGCAAAACTTACAGATTATGCTTTAAAAATAGAAAAATTTGCACAAATAGTAGGGACAAAAAACACAACAATAACAATAAATGGAAATTCAAAGCAAATACATAATACTAACGAACTTCTTGGATATTTAGATGGAGTTTATGGAGTAAAAACAGGATTTACTAATGGAGCAAATAGATGCCTAGTAACATCCGCAAAAAGAAATGATATGGATATTATATGTATTGTACTAGGTGCAGATATAAAAAAATTTAGAACAACAGATAGTATAAAAATGATTGAATATGCTTTTAAAACATATCAAATGGTAAATATAGAGGAAATTGTAAAACAAAGCATATCAAATTGGATAGCAGAAAACCATATTAGAGTGGAAAAAGGAAAAGAAAGCGAAATAAAAATATGTTTAGATCTGATTCCATATAAAGAATATCCAATGAAAAAGTGGGAAGCGGAAGATATTTATATACAAGTGGAAAGTGTAAGTGAGGTAAAAGCACCTATAAAGGAAGGAGAAAAAGTTGGAAATATTACTGTTTTAAATGAAAATAAGATTTTGTTTGCAGTTGACTTATTAGTAGAAAAAACTGTTGAGAAAAAACGAATACAGGATTATTTTTTCCAAATGCTGTCTGATATGTGTCTTTTTTATGAATTTATGTAAAAATATTGCTATTTTGTAGTTTGTTTGGTATAATCTAAAACATAAACAACAAAATAGGAGTGAAAAAAATGTCAAAAAATAAGACAAATGACGGAAATACCAAAGAAAAAGAAACGAAGAAAAAGAAACAGAAGATAGAAGAGGAAAAGCCTAAAAAGAAACGAAGAATTGGACTAAAAATATTTTTATTTATACTAGTTATTTTATGTATAGGAGCAGGTGTATTTGCCTATAAAGTAAATAAAAATGGTGGAGGATTATCAGGAATTATTGCAACTACATTAGGACATGATGAAGAAACTTATAAAAATTTGCCAACAATATATTGTGTATTATTTGGCAAAAGTCAAGCGTTAACAGACACAATTATGGTGGTTGGATATAACCCAAAGACACAGGAAGCGTCATTGTTATCTATTCCGAGAGATACTTATACAGGAAGCAGTATAAGTAATGCATCAGCTTATTACAAAATTAATGCACGTTATCAATCTTCACCAGAAGAGGCAGTAAGGGCAATATCTAGAATAACAGGATTAGATTTACAGTACTATCTTACAGTGGATACCGAAGCTTTAGTGGAATTGGTAGATGCCATTGGCGGAGTGTGGTTTGATGTTCCAATTGATATGAAATATGATGATGCTTCTCAGGATTTACACATTAACCTACAAGCTGGATATCAGAAATTAGATGGGGATAAAGCAGAACAAGTGGTAAGATTTAGACATAATAACAATGGTACTACATATCCTTCAGAATATGGACAGGAAGATATTGGCAGAATGAAAACTCAAAGAGCCTTTTTGACAGCAGTGGCACAACAAACATTAAAAGTAGAAAATATACTTAAAATAGGAGAATTTTTAGATATTGCAAAAAATAATGTAGAAACTAACTTAGATTTCAATACAATTAAAGATTATATTCCTTATATGGTCACATTTGATACAGCAAATTTAAAAACCGAGACCTTGCCTGGAGAATCTAGACTTGCAAATGGAGTATGGATTTATGTAGCTAATACAACTGAAACAAAAAAATTAGTAGAAGAAATGTTTGCATTAAAAACAGAGAGTAACGGAATTACAGTACAAATTTTAAACGGTACAGGGGACAGTGAAAAATTAACAGCATTAGAAGAGTTATTAGAAACTATTGGTTATAAAATTGAAAAAACTTCTACAACAACACAAACAAGTAAAACAACTATTATCAACAGAACCAGACAGAGCGAAGAAACAAGTGAAAAATTGAAACAAGATATAGGAATAGGAACAATTACTGCAGGTGAAGACAACGCGGAAGTGGATTATACAATTATATTAGGAAAAGATTTTGAATAAAAAGAAAATTAATAGGGGCATAAATAAGATATTTATATCTTATTTATGCCCTTATATTTATTATATAGAAAAGCTCTCTGATTTCATTAATACATGCCTTTTATAAGAAAAGACCTTGAATTACTTTTAAAATTTGCTTCCAAAAAGATAGTGCTTCCACATTGTTACCAGCAATTAAATTAGTACGATATTCTGTATCAGAAACAGCATAGTAAACTTCTCCTACTACATCTCCTGCTTGAATAGGTGCTTTTAAATCTTTATTTAAAACTATTGTCGGAGCAGGAATAGAGTTTATATCACTTTTTTCCATCAAGACAGAAATTGTATTTTCGCAGTAAAGATCTAAATTTTTTGTATTCTCTGTTGCATTTGATATTTGTACAGAACTTATTGGGATTGATATATCTTGAAGCTCTCTATACTCATAATTTGCATAGGCAAAATCAAATAAAGCAATAGTATCTATATATTTTAACTCACTTGTTTCGCTCCCCAAAACAACACTAATAATTTCAAAACTATCTTTATTACTACTAGCTACCAAGCACTCTTTTGCATTGCCTGTAAATCCTGTTTTTATTCCAATAGCATTAGAATAGAAAAAGGATGTTTGATTAGACGAATCTGGCAATCGTAACAATTCATTTGTTGCTTTATAAGTTCTAGTCCTTGCGGTTTTATTAGTGGAAGGCAAAGTATATGTTGATTTTGCAACAATACTTCTAAAAATTTCATTTTGCATAGCATATTTGGAAATTAGTGATAAATCATAAGCGGTAGTATAATGATTTTCATCATGTAATCCATAAGGATTTACAAAATGACTGTTTTGACAACCTAAAAGAGAAGCTTTTTCGTTCATGAGTATAGAAAAATTATCAACGCTTCCAGAAACATGTTCTGCTAAAGCATTTCCAGCAATATTGCTAGAGACTATTAAAAGCAGATTTAGGAGTTGTTCTACTGTAAGTTCTTCGCCGACTTCTAATGTTAAACCAGCATAACTAGAAGGAATAGAGTTAACAGCATAATCACTAATAGTTACTATATCTTCTAAAGAACAATTTTCTAAAACGATAATTGCTGTTAATATTTTTGTAGTACTAGCTGGATACATTTTTTCATAAGCATTCTTTTCATAAAGAATTTTGCCAGAAGTAGAATCAATTAAAATAGCAGCAGGAGAAGAAATTTCTACATTTTGAGAAGCACTCATGGAAGAAGTTTCTGCATCTTGCGCATAACACAAAATAGAAGAAAAGAAGGTTAATAATAAAATGGTAATACATAAAAAATTCTTTTTCATAAATACCTCCTTTTAAATAATTGACATTCTTATTGCATAGACTCTACAATTAATAAAATCATTACTAGCATATGTAAATACTATAACCTAAATTACAATAATTTTCAATAGAAAGGAAGAAAAACTATGGAGTTGATAAAAAATAGAAAAATTCAAATAGGAATTGGAATTTTGATTCTAACTATTATTTTTATAATTTATATAATTATGGATACAAGAATAGAAGAAAATACGATAATAATAGAAGAAGATACTAAAGAAACAGAACAAGAGGAGCATGCAGAAAAAATAAAAGTGCATATAGCGGGATATGTTGTAAATGAAGGAATAATAGAACTAGAAGAAGGAGCTAGAATACAAGATGCGATAGAAGCAGCAGGAGGTTTAACGGAAGATGCAGATATTGAAAAGGTTAATTTAGCTTATAAAATAGAAGATGGGCAAAAAATATATATTCCAAACAAACAAGAATCGCAAGAAGAAGATATTATAATTGTTAAAAATGAGAATGGAGAAGGGATTATTTCTGGGGAAGAACAATCAGAAAAAGTAAACATTAACACGGCGAATCAAACAGAATTAGAGACACTACCTGGAATTGGACCATCGACAGCGCTGAAGATTATAGAATATAGAGAGCTAAATGGAAAATTTAAAGACACAGAAGAGTTAAAAAATATACCAGGAATAGGGGAAGCGAAATTTAAAAATATAGAAAATGAAATAACTATATAGTAAAAGCTCAATATTGCGAACAATAAGAGTATATAGTATAATAAACATTAAAAGTATAATAAAGGGGCAATATAAAAATGAAGGCTAAATATATTCCAATAAAAAAAGCAGAGGATGAAAATAAATTAAAAGAAATAGCTAATTGCATAAAAAAAGGAGGATTAGTAGTATTTCCAACAGAAACAGTATATGGATTAGGTGCAAACGCTTTAGATCAAGATGCGGTTAGCAAATTATTCAAGGCAAAAGGAAGGGCTGGAGACAACCCATTAATTGTACATATAGCAAATTTAGAAATGCTATCTCCTATAGTAGAAAACGTAGGTGACATAGAAAAAAGGCTTATGGAGAAATTTTGGCCAGGACCGTTAACGATAATATTAAAAAAAGCAGAAATTATTCCAGAAAACGTATCTGCAGGATTAGATACAATTGGAGTTAGAATGCCAAGTAATAAAATAGCATTAAAACTTATTAAACTATCGAATGTTCCTATTGCAGCACCTAGTGCTAATATATCAGGTAAACCAAGTGGAACAGTAGTGCAAGATATTTTAGAAGAGTTGCAAGAAAAAGTAGATTACATTATAGATGGAGGGAAAACAAGCATAGGAGTAGAATCTACGGTAGTAAGAGTTGAAGAAAATAGAGTTAATATATTAAGACCTGGGAAAATTACGGTAGAAGATATAGAAAATATCGGATTACGAGTACAAATAGATTCACATGTATTAGAAAAATATAATGGAAAAGAAGCGGTACGATCACCGGGTGTGAAATATAGACATTATGCACCTGATAGCAAATGTATAATGGTGTATAGTAAAGAGGAAAAGAACATGATTAAAAAAATAAATCAAATAATTGCTGAAATGGAAGACAATGTTTTAGTTTTAGCTAGGACAAGGCATATTAAAAATTATAACACAGAAAACAAATTAGATATGGGAGACTCTTTAGAAGAAATTGGGAATAATATTTTTACACTTTTAAGAAAGGTGGATATATATAATAAAGAATTAGTAATTATAGAGGGCGTAGAAAAGGAAGGCCTAGGCTTAGCAATTAATAATAGACTTATTAGAGCTTGCGAATATCATTGCATAGAATGCTAGTATATGATTAGCTACAAATTAAGAAAATATTAATAAAAAATTACTTTTTTATTAATATTTTTATGCTACTATTGTAGCAAGATTAATTTATATAAACAAATTTTGGAAGGGAGAAAAAATGAAGAAAGAACAAATTTTAAAAATAGGATCACTTATCTTAGTCATTGCACTACTTATATTTTTAACTATAGAAGTTGCACCATTATTTAAAAATATAGCTACAGAACAAGGGCGAATAGAATTTAAAGAAGAAATTGAAAATATGGGAGCAAAAGGAATTTTTATTATTATTGGATTGATGATAGCACAGATTTTTTTAGTTGTGTTACCAGGAGAACCGGTAGAAATTTTAGCTGGAATGTGTTATGGACCAATAGGGGGATTAGTTATTATACTTATAGGAGCGTTTGTTACCACGGTTTCTATTTTCTTTTTAGTAAGAAAATTTGGAAGAAGCTTTTTATATAGTTTTATTTCAAAAGAGAAAATAGAAAAGTTAGAAAATAGTAAATTGTTTTCAGATCCTAAAAAAATAGATGCTATATTTTTCATTTTATTTTTCATTCCTGGAACACCTAAGGATTTGTTTGTGTACATTGGTGGATTGCTTCCAGTAAAGCCAATTAGATTCTTATGCATTGCTACTTTTGCAAGGTTCCCTTCTGTTGTATCTTCTACTATAGCAGGCAGTAGTATCATAGATGGAAATTGGACGTTTATTGCATTTGTATATTTTGTTAGCTTTGCTTTATCTGGAATTATAATTTATTTAGTTAATAAAAAAGATAAAAGAATTATGGAAGCAATAAAATAAGGGGGATTTAAACAATGTATAATATCTTAGTATGTGACGACGAAAAAGAAATTGTAAATGCTATAGAAATCTATTTGAAAAAAGAGGGATATGAGGTTTTTAAAGCATTTAATGGAAGTGAATGTATAAAGATTGTAAAAGAAAATCCGATTCATCTAATTATTTTGGATATTATGATGCCAAAGAAAGATGGGATAGAAACCTTAAATGAATTAAGACAAACTGAAAGTATTCCAATTATTATGCTATCTGCAAAATCTGAAGATAATGATAAAATTGAAGGGCTAAATTTAGGAGCAGATGATTATATCACAAAACCATTTAATCCATTAGAACTAATAGCGAGAGTAAATTCGGGAATTAGACGATATGTGAAATTAGGTGCTATTGAGAAACAGAAGAATGAAAACATATATCGAGCAGGTGGGTTAGAAATTGATGATAACACTAAAAAAGTAACAGTAGATGAAAAGAAAATAAAATTAACCCCAACAGAATATAACATATTAAAATTTTTAACGAAAAACAAAGGTAGAGTTTTCTCTATTGAACAGATTTATGAAAATGTTTGGGAAGATGAAGCCTATGGTGCAGACAATATAATTGCAGTTCATATTAGACACATAAGAGAAAAAATAGAAATTAATCCTAAAGAGCCAAAATATCTAAAAGTAATTTGGGGAATTGGATATAAAATAGAAAATGATAAAAAGTGACAACCTTAAATATAAGGGATTTGCCACAGAAAGGAAGGATATTGCAATGGATTTAAAAAAATCATTCTTTTTAAAATCGATTTGCTATATTATGATACCTATTCTAATAGTTATTTTATGTATTAGTATATTTTATATTACTTACAGTGCAGAAAATATAGAAGAGCTAACAAAAGAAAGTTATTATGATACATCATCTTTTTCATGGAATTATTATACAGAAATTCTAAATCAAATACAGGGAGTACAGGGAGAATTAAGCATAGAAAGAACTTATATAGAAGAAACTGAGCTGGAAAATATGGGACAAACCGAAAACGAATATACAGCAGTAGAAAGATATAATTCTTACATAGACATTGAAGATTCTTTTGTATTTACTAAGGTGAAAATAGGAGAAAATACAATTTATTTTCAAGAAAACTCTAACAGCTTTATCGATTATCTTATTATAGATTTAGAAAGAGGTTTTGCTTATACAAACATGGCATATACACAAGAAAATAATTCTATAGAAAAGATAAAAAACAATATTGAAAAAAACATAAAATATTGGAGTTTCGAAAAAGATGATAACAAAATCACAAGCAATATTGAGAATATTGATGGAAACCATATTAATCAATCTCGTATTCTCTACAGATGGTTAACAGAAAAACGGTAACATTAATATATATACGGGCTTGAGTGAGAATATTAGTAGAACTAGCTCTTATTTTTTTGAAGACCAAATGATATTCGAACTAGCTAAGTCAATACAAAATTATCCGCACATAACAATTATTGTTGCTTGCTCTATTGGACTTATCAGCATTTGTTTGTATTTAGCTGTGTCTATAGGCTATAAGAAAAATGAAGAAGGAATTTACTTAAACTGGTTTGATAAACTACCATTAGAAATTACTGGAATAGGAATTATTACAGTTTTAGCAGTACTTGTAGCAGTACTTTCTGAGATGCAGTATAGTGTTTATTATCGATATGAACTTATTATATGCTATATTATTATTCTAATTTTGACTTACATTTTTTTAGTTATACGGAGTTAATACAGTTATTAAAAGATTAAAAGCAAGAACTTTATTAAAAAACACAATTATATATAAAACATATCAATGGACAAAAAAATATACCAAAAAGCTTTACCACAGCATATTTGATAATGCAAAGTTAACTTTAAAATGGACAATTTTTTACGGGGCATTTTTAATTTTGAATATGATATTTTTTGTGGGAATGCGAGTAGGAGAAACATTTTGGTCTTTGTTAAGTTTGGGAATGATAATTGCAATATTCTTTGGTAGCTTAAATAGAATTCGACAATACGAAACAATACAAAAAAGTTTAGAAGCTCTGTACAAAGGTGAAGAAAAAATTTACTTAGAAGAAGAAAAATTTAAAAAGCCATTAAATAATACTGCAAAATATGTAAATAATATAGCTGATGGGTTTGAAAATGCTATTGAAGAAGGAATTAAAAGTGAGAGACTAAAAACAGAACTAATCACTAATGTATCTCATGATATAAAAACACCATTAACTTCAATCATTAATTATGTAGATTTATTAAAACAAGAGGAATTGCAAAGCGAAAAAGCAAAAGAATATATTGAGATACTAGATAGTAAATCTCAAAGATTAAAAAAATTGATTGAAGATTTAGTAGAAGCATCTAAAGCTTCTTCTGGAAATATCAAATTAGAAAGCAAAAAAATTGTAATAGGAGAACTACTAAAACAAGCAACAGGAGAGTTTGAAGACAAATTTAAAGAAAAAAATTTGGAAGTTATTATGAACTTGCCAGAAGAAGAGGTAAGTATATATGCAGACAGTAGGTACATGTATCGTATTATAGAAAACTTATTTGTAAACGTGTCAAAATATGCTCAAAATCATTCTAGAGTTTATGTTGACGTGTTCTTAGAAGGAAAACAAGTAAAAGTAAGCATTAAAAATATTTCAGAAGAAAGATTAAATATTTCGGCAGAAGAACTAATGCAACGTTTTGTCCGTGGGGACAAATCAAGAACTACAGAAGGAAGCGGACTAGGTATATCTATAGCAAAAAGCCTAACAGAGTTGCAAAAAGGACAATTTATTTTAAATATAGATGGGGATTTGTTTAAAGTAGAACTAATTTTTGAAAAAATTTAAAAATAATCATTCTGGGGCGAATAGAATTGAGAGATTCGCCTCAATTTTTTGCGATGGAAAAACCGTTTTTCCTTATACAACAAAAAATAATGGTGCACATATTTGCAAACAGAGTAAGTAAAACCATAGAAAACCTGTATGGTCGGCCGGACATTGTTCGCCAACTTAGTCTAAACGGCAAAGTCTAGTTTGTAAATTTAAAGGAAGCCATTGACAAGAAAAAAAGCATTATATATAATGAATACTGCAATAATAGGGTATACTATAATATATTGATAAAAAGGAGAGAGGCTATGGCAGAGAAAAAACAAGAAATAGACGTAAATCAAATGATTAACACTCTTGTAGATAATGCAGAACAGGCACTAGAAGAGTATATGAAACTAGATCAAGAGCAGATTGACAAAATTGTTAATGAAATGGCTTTAGCAGGATTAGACAACCATATGCGATTAGCGAAATTAGCAGTAGAGGAAACTAAGAGAGGAATTTATGAAGACAAGGTAATTAAAAATATATTTGCAACAGAATATATTTGGCATTCCATAAAAAAAGAAAAAACAGTTGGAGTTGTAGAAGAAAACGAGCTAGAGGGTTATGTAGAAGTTGCAGAACCAGTAGGTATTGTAGCAGGAGTTACACCAGTAACTAACCCTACTTCTACAACAATGTTTAAGTCACTTATTTGTGCTAAAGCAAGAAATCCAATTATATTTGGATTTCATCCATCTGCACAACAAAGCTCTAAAGCCGCTGCAGAAATATTAAAAAAAGCAGCTATTGAAGCAGGGGCACCAGAACATTGCATTCAATGGATTGAATACCCATCAATTGAAGCAACAAATGCATTGATGAATCACCCTAAAGTGGCTTTAATATTGGCTACTGGAGGCGCTGGAATGGTAAGAGCAGCATACAGTTGTGGTAAACCTGCTTTAGGAGTAGGACCAGGAAATGCACCATGTTATATAGAAAAAACAGCTAATATAAAAAGAGCGTGTACGGATTTAATGCTGTCGAAAACATTTGACAATGGTATGATATGTGCTTCTGAACAAGCTGTTATTGTAGATAAAGAAATAGCAAAAGAATTTGAACAATTTATGAAAGAAAATAACTGTTATTTTCTAAACAAGGAAGAAACAGAAAAAGCTTCAAATTATGTTATTAATTCAGAAAAAGGAGCTGTAAATTCTGCTGTAGTTGGGCAGTCTGCCAATTGGATAGCAGAACAAGCAGGAATAAAAGTACCACCAAATACAAAAATATTAATTGCGAAATTAGAAGGAGTTGGAGTAGATTATCCACTATCTAGAGAAAAATTATCACCAGTTCTTGCATATTATACAGTAAAAAATCCAGAAGATGGTTTTGCAATATGTAAGAAAATATTAGAATTTGGAGGACTTGGACATTCTGCAATTATCCACAGCGAAGATGAAGAGCTTATTAAAAAATTTGGACAAGAGATGAAAGTTGGTAGAGTAATTGCGAATTCTCCATCATCTCAAGGAGCAATTGGAGATATCTATAATACAAATACTCCATCTTTAACTCTTGGATGTGGTTCTTATGGAAAAAACAGTACAACTTCAAATGTATCTACTGTGAATTTAATTAACAAGAAAAAAATCGCGAAAAGGAGAGTTAATATGCAATGGTTTAAAGTTCCGCCCAAAATTTATTTTGAGAATGATTCAATCCAATATTTAGAGAAAATGGAAAATATATCAAAAGCATTTATTGTAACAGATCCAACTATGGTAAAACTAGGATATGTAGATAAAATTTTATACTATTTAAGAAAACGAAAAGAATATTGCCATGCAAAAATATATTCTGCTGTTGAGCCAGACCCAGATGTAGATACAATTATGCGTGGAGTAGAAGAAATGAGAAGTTTTAATCCAGATGTAATTATTGCTATCGGAGGAGGCTCAGCCATTGATGCCGCAAAAGGAATGTGGCTATTCTATGAACACCCTGATGCAACTTTTGATGGATTAAAACAAAAATTCATGGATATAAGAAAAAGAGTTGTAAAATTTCCTAACTTAGGAAAATTAGCTAAATTTGTAGCTATTCCAACTACATCAGGAACAGGTAGTGAAGTAACTGCATTTGCAGTTATTACAGATAGAAAAAATGGAAATATTAAATATCCTTTAGCAGATTATGCCTTAAGACCAGATGTAGCAATTATTGATCCACAATTTGTCATGAGCTTACCTAAATCAGCTACAGCAGATACAGGTATGGATGTGCTAACACATGCACTAGAAGCATATGTATCTAATATGGCAAGCGATTATACAGATGGATTGGCACTACAAGCTATTGATTTAGTATTTAGCTACCTAAAAAGAGCATATGACAAGGGAGCAGAAGATGCTCTAGCAAGAGAAAAAATGCACAATGCTTCTTGTATTGCTGGAATGGCATTTACTAATGCTTTCTTAGGACTAAACCATAGTATGGCACATAAATTAGGAGGAGAATATCACATCCCACATGGTAGAGCTAATGCTATTTTATTACCATATGTAATTGCATATAATTCAGAAAATCCAACTAAATTTGCTACTTTCCCTAAATATGAGAGTTTTATAGCAGATGAAAAATACGCAAAAGCAGCAAGATTTGTAGGACTTGGAGGAAAAGATACAAATGAAAGTGTACAAAATTTAATAAAAGCCATAAAACAATTAATGAAAGATTTAAATATGCCTACATCAATTAAAGAATGCGGAATAGATGAATCTGTGTTTATGTCAAAATTAAGAGAATTGTCTGAGAATGCACATGATGACCAATGTACAGGAGCTAATCCAAGATATCCATTAGTAGGAGAAATTATGGAAATATTTAAAAAGGCATACTATGGAGAATAAATTTTAAAGATAGTATAAAAATTGAAAAACACCTCAAATTGAGGTGTTTTTTCAATTTTATTAACAAAATCTAAAACTAATAAAATATTGAAAAACAATAATAAAATATTGACAAATGATAATAAACAGAATATAATATCTTCCAGAAGGAGGATTTTAAAATGAAGAAAATATTTATAGGTTCTGTGCTGATAGCTATTTTACAATCTATTATGTTTTGGAATCAAAATATTGGTATATCTGCACCTATTTTTACTATTATATTAACTTGTTTTTTTCTTTACATTATGCAGAAAAATAATAAAGTCCAAAATAAAAAAGCAGAACTCTTACTTATTCCAATTTTTTTATTATCAAGTACGTATTTTTTCTTTAACAATGAGTTTTTAAATGGTATGAACTTTTTTGTAATACCAATACTTATTATTCTTATGATAATTCTTGTACAAAAAGAACAATTAGAAATTAAGGGATTGGTAAGAAAAATACTAGAATATGTTTTTAAACCATTTAGATACATGAAAAGAACTATGAACTTGATACGAGAAATGCTTTTAAATAACTGTAGTGTAAAAAATAAAGTTTTACTTGAAGTAATACTTAAAATTATAAAAGCACTTTTTGTTACTATTCCGATTACATTTATTGTATTTATGCTATTAGCTTCAGCGGATATAGTGTTTGCTGAAACTGTAGAAAAATTAATAGAATGTCTAGAGAAAATTTTTAAAAATATAAAACTAGGTGATATATTGCCGAGAATAATAATAGGAGTTTTATTTTTTCTATATTTATCAGCAGCCATTATTAGAATTATAGAAGATAAAAAAGAAACAAATACAAAGCCAATAATAGAAACAAAAAATAAAGTAAGAGACAAAATAACAGCTACAATGCTTTTAACAGTTTTAAATATTATATATTTAGTATTTTGCATTTTACAGATAAAATCTATGTTTTTAGGACCAGTTTTAGATGAAACTTTTTTATATTCAGAATATGCTCGAGAAGGATTTTTTCAATTAATGATAGTATCTGTTATTAACTTTTTTACAATACTTATTATTAAGAACAATAGTAAGCAAGAAACTTTCAAAGAAAACAAATATATAAATAGTATGTGTATATTAATGCTAGTATTTACATTTATTATTCTTCTTTCTTCTTTTACAAGAATGAACTTATATGAAGGTAAGTATGGATATACAGTACTTCGCCTACTTGTTTACTTTATACTTATAACAGAAGCAATATTAATTGTACCAACAGCAATTTATATCTTAAAAAGTAATATCCCGCTAGCTAAAATTTATATGATAATTTTAGTCAGTATGTATGTAATTCTAAATTTTAGTAACATGGATAATATGATAGCCAAAAGAAATATAGATAGATATTTAGAAACTGGTAAAATAGACATTTATTATTTAAAATATGGTGTTGGAACAGATGCAATACCAGAAATTACAAGACTATTAGAAGAAAATCCAAAATCCGAATTAATATACGGGCTAGAAGAAACTATAAAAGAATATTTAGAACGAAAATATAGATATTT